>JAFKGG010000157.1 GCA_017307915.1 Burkholderiales bacterium
GCTTAGCGGGCCGGCTGCCGCGGCTTCGGCCATGGCGGCGATGCCTTCGTTCGTGGGCGCGATGGGGGCGGGTGCCGGGGCACCCGCCACGCTGCATGGCGACGCTGCGGCAGCCGATGCTGCGGCAGCCGATGCTGCGGCAGCCGACGCTGCGGCGGCAGGGGCCATGTCGGCAGAGCTGGCAGCGCTGACCGGCGAGGTCGCGCAGCTCAAGCGCGAAGTGAGCGAGCTGAAAGCGACGTTGGCACGGCTGTGCAACGAGCTAGGCGTGTCGGGCAGCGAGCCGTCGGCTTAGCCCCTCAGCGCTGCCCCGACCGTTGATCCCCGGGCGCACCTGGTGCACCACCTGCGCCAGGCGGCGACCTACCCGCTGAAGGCGGCGCGCCGCCGGCACGCGAACCGGGTCCGCCCGGCCCGGCGCCCGGCGCCATCGGCCCCCCTTGCTGCCGCGCCGACGCAGGCGGCCCGGCCGGTGCTGAAGACCTGTTCGGTGGCAACGCCCGGTCGCGCGATTGCGTACCGGGCGGCAGCGCGCCCGGCGCGGCGCCACCCGGCGGCAGTGCCGCCGGCGGTTGACGTCGCGGTTCCCGATCCGTGGGCGGCATGCCGGCAGGGGGCCTCATGGCAGGTGGCCGGGGCGGCTGCATCGAACCGGGCGGCCGTGCCGAACCGATCCCCGGCGGATGAATGCCGGGACGATGCCCCGGCCCGCTCCAGCCACCCGGCGGCGGCCCCGGCGGCTGCCTCGGACGCAACGGTGGCGGCCCGCGATGCTCCCAGCGCGGTCGCTGCGAATACCAGGGACGGTTCCGGTAATGATCGTCCCAGTACGGGCCGATCGAGAAGATGATGATCGGCAAGCCGATCAGCGCGCCATAGGTGATGATCGGTACCGGCCGGTTCCGGTAGGGATACGCCAGATAGGCGGCGTGCACCCAGCCGCGCACATCCGGCGCCGTTACGTCGCACCATTCATAGCGTTCCACGCAACCGTGAACCTCGACCCGGGTGGCCTGCGGCAGCCAGGCCACGATCGGGTATTCCACCCCCGGGCCGGCCCTCAGGTTCACCGCCGTCGTGGTGCGCGCCTGCGCCTGCGCCGGGTCCGGCAGCGCCGCCGATGATGCCACCCACAGCGCAGCGGCCCACAGCAGCGAATGCGAAATGCGCCTTGCCATCGCCATCTCCGAAATCGATCGTGACTATATGGTGCGGCCGATGCCGGCGTCCAAGCAATGGGGCTGGCTGCACCCCGGCTTGTACCAGGTCGCCGCGCCGGGCACGGCGTGTGCTCTCACAGCCATCTTGTTGCAGTTCCGTGGCTGTTGCGCATCCGATGCGATCATCGTGACCGGATACCCGATCCGTCATGTCGTTCACCACCGTCGAGTCTTCGCCTTTGCACAGCCGCTCCGACGACGAGGCACTGCCCGACGCACGCACGCGCGACCTGCGGCTGGATTTCTTCCGCGGCTGGGCGCTGTGGTTCATCTTCATCGATCACGTGCCGTCGAGCCAGATCGGCTCGTTCACGTTCCGCAACTTCGGCCTGAGCGACGCCACCGAGATCTTCGTGTTCATCTCGGGCTACAGCGCCGCACTGGTCTATGGCCGCATGCTCGAGCGCTCGGGCTTTCGTTTCATGTCGGCCAGCGTGCTGCGCCGCTGCTGGCAGCTCTACGTCGCGCACATCGTGCTGTGCGTGTTCTTCGTGGCGCAGATCGCCTTCGTGGCAGCGCGCTTCGACAATCCGATGTTCATCGAGGAACTGAACATCCGGCGCTTCATCGAGCGGCCCGACGTGGCGCTGATGGAAGCGCTGGTGCTGCACTTTCGGCCGGTGAACCTCGACATCCTGCCGCTGTACATCGCGCTGCTGCTGGGGCTGCCGCCGGTATTGTGGGCGATCCGACGCGCACCGGGCGTGGTGCTGCTGGTGTCGGCGGCGCTGTATGCCGGCGTGCAGCGCTTCGGCTGGGCGCTGCCGGTCTATGCCGACGGCGACGTATGGTTCTTCAATCCGCTCGGCTGGCAGTTCCTGTTCGTGCTGGGCGCGCTGTGCGCAAGCCGGCCGCCTTTCTACCCGCCGCTGGTGCGCCGGCGCGGCTGGCTGGTGGCCGTCGCGATCGCCTGGCTGCTGTTCTCGTTCTTCCTGGTGCTGAGCTGGCGGTGGCCGCGGCTCGAAGCACTGGTGCCGAACTGGCTTGGCGACCTGCTGTATCCGATCGACAAGACCAATTTCGACGTGCTGCGGCTACTGCATTTCCTGGCCGTCGCCTATCTGGTCGCGCTGTATGTGCCGCGCGATGCGGCGTTCCTGCGCTGGCGCGTCTGGCGCCCGGTGGTGCTGTGCGGGCAGCATTCGCTGTACGTCTTCTGCCTGGGCATCTATCTTTCGTTTGCCGCGCATTTCGTGCTGGTGCAGTTTTCCGATGCCCTGGTCATGCAGGTGCTGGTGATCGGCGCGGGCCTGCTCATCATGACGCTGCTGGCCGGCCTGCTGCAGTGGTATCGCGCCAGTGCGGCACGGCCGTCGATGCCGCGGCAACCCGATTGAAGGAACTCGGCGAATGCACGTTGCGATGCTGTTTCGATCGATGTTGGCGATGCTGCTGCTGGCACCCGCCGTGGCCGCCTGGGGGCAGGCCGGCGTGCCGATGCTGCCGCCGCGCTGCGAGGCGCCGGCGGGGCTGGCGTTGGTGCCGCGGGGGTTCAGCCGTACGGCTGCCGAACTGGCCGCCGGCAGCCTGGTGCGGATCGCGGTGCTGGGCTCGGGCTCGTCGGCGGGCAATGGCGTCAGCGTGCCGGCAAACGCCTATCCGGCGGCCTTCAAGCGTTACCTGCAGCAGTCGTATCCCGACGGCGCGTTCGAGGTGAGCACTTTCGCGCAGCGGGGCGCACGCGTGGCCGACATGCTGGCCCGGCTGGAAAACGACGTGCTGCCCTGGCAGCCGGCGCTGGTGGTCTGGCAGATCGGCATCAGCGACGTGGTCGAAACGGTGCCGCTGAGCCGCTTCCGCCGCGATCTCGACCGCGGCATGAAGCTGCTGCGCGCCGCCGGCGCCGACCTGCTGTTCATCGACATGCAATACAGCCGCTATACCGAACTGCTGGTCAGCCCAGGCGAATATCTTGAGCAACTGCGCTGGATCAGCCGGCGCCAGCGCGTTGCGCTGCTGCGGCGCTACGCGATGATGGAACACTGGATCGGCAGCGGTGCCTTCGATTTCGAAGGCCGCACGCCGAGCGAGCAGCATCGCGACGCCGATGCCGCGCACGACTGCATTGGCGGCTGGCTGGCGCGGATGGTGCGCCAGGGGGTGCTGTTGGCGAACAAGCGATGAGTGCCGTGCCGCGGTTGCGCCTGAACTTGAGGCGGCGTCGTGCGGGGCGCCTGTCGGCACCGGCGTTGCTGCTGGCTGGCGCGCTGCTGGCTGGCACAACCATTCTGCCTCGCGACAGCGCCACGGCTCAGCCTCGCGGTGGCGCAGCCGTCCCACCTCGCGTCGCGTTCCAGTGCCCCACGCCCTCACGCCCGATACGGTTTGACCAGCTGCTGCCGCGCGTCGCGGCCCGCCTGCGCGAAGGCCGGCCGCTGACGATCGTGACAATGGGCTCGTCATCGACCGCTGGTGCCGGCGCCTCGTCGATCCAGACCACGTATCCCGCGCGGCTGGGCATCGAGCTGCTGCAACGTTATCCCGGGCGGGTGATCAAGGTGATCAACAGCGGCACCAACGGCGAAGAAGTCGACGCAATGCTCAAGCGCTTCCAGCGCGAAGTCTTTGCCTACGAGCCCGACCTGGTGATCTGGCAGATCGGCACCAACGGACTGCTGCGCAACGTCGAGGCACAGCGCTTCGAGGCGGGCGTGCGTTCAGGCATCGCGCGTATCCGCAGCGCCGACACCGACGTGATGCTGATGGATCTGCAATTCGTGCCGCGCGTGGAAGAAGCGCCCGGCAAGCAGGCGATGCTGGCGCACATCGAAGCGCTGGCGCGCGAGCACGGCATCGCGCTGTTCCCGCGCCATGCGGTGATGCGCGCTTGGGCGCAGGCGCTGGGCGACGACTACGCGCAGATGGTCTCGCCCGACCGCCTGCATCTGAACGATTTCAGCTATCACTGCCTGGCGGCGGCGCTGGCCAATGCCATCGCCGCCGCAGTGGGGCCGCCGGGCCCGACGGCGCAGACGCCGGCCACGGCCGCCGCGACTTCAGAAACGCGGTAGCGTCGCCGTCGATCCGGCGAGCCCCGAGGCGACGGTGCGCAGCATCCGGGCCAGTTCAACCGGATTCGTCAGCATCGCGTCGTGCGGCGCTCGCAGCCGTTCGATCGGCCAGCCGCGCGTCTGCAGCGCGCTTGCGATGGCGTCGAAAGTCGCTGCGATCGGGCCCTCGGTGCAGTGGATGTAGCTGCGCGGCACCTGCGCGGTCTGATTCGTTTCCGGTCCGATCGTTTCGGCGTAGGTCAGCAGCGGATGCGGGGTCAGTCGCTGCGCCACCCACGCTGCAAGCTCGGGATCATCGATCCCCAGCATCGATGGGGAGAACGGCTTGCGATACGGATCGCCGCCAGCGATCGACTTCGCCGCTTCTTCCCGGCGCGCCGGGCTCCATAGATCGAAACCCTTCTGGCCGGGCTGCAGCACATAGGCATCGAGGTAGATGACGGCGGCCAGGCGCGGTGCGCAGCGCTCGACTACCGCCTGGGCGATGAGGCCGGCATAGCTGTGAGCGACCAGCACCGCTTCGGTCAGATCCTCGAAGAACAGCAGATCGGTGATGTCGCGTACGTGCGTCTGCAGGCCGACTTGATCGGACGCGTGATGAAAGCGTTCGGCGCACCCCGACAGCGTCGGGGTGAACACTTCGTCACCGTGTCGCCGCAGTTCGGCGGCCACGGCACGCCAGCACCAGCCGCCATGCCAGGAACCGTGCACGAGGACATAGGTGCTCATCGCAATCTCCCACTTGCACCGGCGCGCCGCTGCGCGGCCGCTGGGTTCGCAGGATACGCGCCGGTGCCTGGCAGGCGCTGCGCGTTTCGACTATTCTCGATCGAATGCCGAAGACCGAAACGATCGATCGCCTGCTGATGCATGCCTTGCGGGCATTCGCTGAGCACGGGTTCAGCGGCGCATCGCTGCGTACGATCGTCAGCGATGCCGGCATGCCTTTGGCTACGGTTCATAATCATTTCCAATCGAAGGACGCGCTGTATCTGGCAGTGATCGAGGATTGCCTGGCGCGGATCAATCGCCAGCGGATCGCGCTGCTCGATGCGGCGCGCGCTGCGCAACCACTGACGCTGCGCGCGGTCGTCGATGCGATCGTCGATCCGGTGGCTCGGTGCTGGGCGGCACCCGACGATGCCAATCGTTATTTCGTGCTTCTGGTGCGCCAGCTCGGCGGCGCTCCCACCCGCTTGCTGTGCCGCGTGCATGCCGAGTATCTGGATCACACGGCGCTGCGGTTCGCACAGGCCCTGTGCCAGGTATGTCCGCATCTGTCGCAGGAACGGGCCGTGCATCACTATTCCTTCCTGGTCAGCAGCGTCTACCACTCGCTAGCCCAGCACGAGCGGCTGGCCGGCTTGCTGGGCCGCGACAGCGATGCGCTGCACCTGGCGCGGCTGGTCGACGATCTCAAGGCCTTCGCCGTGGCCGGCATGTCGAACTCGTGTACGGCCGGCGCCGCCTGACGGCCTCAGTCGACCTTTTCTCCGACGGCCTTGAGCAGTCCGGCCTGCTTGGCGAAATCCCGCCGCACCTGCTGCGTCCATTCATGGCGCCCCTGAAAGCGCAGCACCTGGTTGGACGACGCAGCCATTTGCCGCAGCGGCGCCGAGGCGATGGCGGCTTTGCACGATGCTTCGATCTCGTCGAGCACCGGCTCGGGCACGCCCTTGGGCGCGAACAGGCCCGCGTACGACAGCGAAGTGATGCCGTAGCCGGCCTCCACCAGGGTCGGCACCTCCGGAAATCCGGGATGCCGCGACGTCGACATGACGGCGAGCATGCGCAAGCGGCCGCTCTTGATGAACGGCGTCGCCGAGGCGGCGATCGAACCGGTGAAATCGATGTTGCCGGCCAGCAGGTCGGCAAGCGCGGCGGCGTCACCCTTGTACGGAACGTGCGTCAGCTCGATGGCCTGCTGCCGGGCGAGCGGCGCAATGCCCATGTAGGGACCGGAGTTCGGACCCGGCGAACCATATGTCAGCGATCGCGTGCGCGCCGCCTCGACGAGCTGGCCGATGCTCTTGAACGGCGAATCGTCGCGCACGACGATGCCCAGGATGTTCTCGGTGACGCCGCAGACGGGTTCGAGCGTATCGGGGTTGACCTTGCTGCTCTTGTTCAGGTGCGGCTGGGTAGTCAGGGTGGCCATCGGAACGTAGCCGAGCGTATGGCCATCAGCGGCGGCCGTCATCACGCTGGTCATGCCGATCACACCCGAGGCGCCTTCGCGGTTGACCACCGCGACGTTGCCGTTGAACCGACCGGCCATCTCCCTGGCCAGTGCCCGGGCGGCGATGTCGGTGGCACTGCCCGGTCCGTACGGATTGACGATGACGACCGGCCGCGACGGAAAGACGCTCTGCGCGCCGGCCGCGCAGGCGAAGATCGACAGCGCGAGGGCGCAGCCGTACGCGATGACCCTCATGGCTGCACCTCGTGATCCTGGTCGGCCGGCTGGACGAAGATTTCGCCCAGCACCTCGCCGCCGCCGTCGTAGATCACCTGCAGCAGGCCTTCTTCATCGCCGATGTTGCGAAACGTCCGCATCACGTTGTTCGGCACCGATATCGTGTCGAACTCGCCGAGCTCGACGTGATGCTGCGCCTGGTTGCCCCAGAGGATGGCGAAGCGCCCCCTCAGAACGGTAAAGACTTCCGGCAGCCGATGCGCGTGCAGGCGCGCGCCATGGCCCGGCGGCACCTTCAGGAACGACATGTGAAACTGGTGCGGCGTGGTGATGCCGCTCGGGCCGAGGTGCGCGTTCGGCGAAATCACGTGAAAGTGCTGGCGATCGCCGATCGGCGCCGTCTTGATGTCCGGGAAGATCTCCTTGTCTTCCACCAGGTCGGCGAAGCGGGCGATGTACGGCTTCATGTCACCGGGCGAAATGTCGATGCCGGCCTCCTGCGGCGGCGAATAACGATAGCGGTCGCTGGTCCGCGTCTGCATCTGCTGTCTCCTGATTTGTCTCGAAGCGGTGACGAACGGCCGCAGGTTAGCGGCCCGGTGTCTGTCTTCCCAGTGAAAGATCAGGACGCTCGTTCTGAATCGGCGTGCCGGCGGGCGATGGGGGTGGCGCGCGGCGGCCGGGCGGCGATGCCGGCGGCGGGTGTGTGGTTCACGCCGGTTTTCATACCCGGGCAGGGGCAGGCGCGCCTTCGTGTATCATCTACAGAATCGTCGACGCGATCGGGTTTGGTTGTCCCGTTCCCGTTGTGCCACGACACCCAAGCTCCCATGGCCGAGTGACCGGCAGCATTGCCGTGTATTTTCTCGAGCTGTGCGACGAGCTTGGCTGACAAAGTTCCGGCCGGCCCGGTCTTTCCGGCCCGACGATGACAGAAGCGCGCCGTTTTCCCTGATCGGCACGCGATTCGAATGAATCCGAGATTCCGCGCGCCAACAGCCGCGGCGACATACCCTACCGAATGAATTCGCACGAGACGTGCCGATTCCGATGAACACGCACGAAGCGAAGATCGTCATCGAAACCGCGTTGCTGTGTGCGCAGCAGCCGATGAACATCGCCGAGCTGCGCAAGCTGTTCGCCGACGAGCTCGGCAGCGACGTGGTGCGTGCGCTGCTCGACGAGCTTGGCCAGGATTGGCAGGGCCGCGGCGTGCAGTTGGCCGCCTTGTCCACCGGCTGGCGTTTCCAGAGTACGCCGCAGATGGCGCCGTACCTGGAGCGGCTCAATCCCGAGAAGCCGCCGCGTTATTCGCGTGCCGTCATGGAAACGCTGGCGATCATTGCCTACCGGCAGCCGGTCACCCGCGGCGACATCGAAGAGATCCGCGGCGTCACCGTGTCGTCGCAGGTGATCAAGGCGCTGGAAGATCGCGGCTGGATCGAAGTGATCGGCCACAAGGACGTGCTGGGCCGGCCGGCGCTGTTCAGCACGACGCGGCAGTTCCTGGACGACCTGGCCTTGCGCTCGATCAGCGAGCTGCCGGCGCTGCCCCAGCCAGGACAGACACCGGAAGCGGTGGCCGCCATCGAACAGCGCGTGATGGAATTTGCCGCCGAGGCGGCCGACGGCGACGAGACCGCGGCCGGCGAGGCCGTGCAGTCGCTGCCGACGTCCGTCGAAGGCGAGGACGCAGACTCGCAGGGCGAGGCATTCGCCGAGTTCGCTGCCGGTGCGGTGGCTGCGCAGGCGGCCGAGCAGCAATTGCAGCACGATCTGGCCGAATTCGATCAGGCGGAGGCACAGTGGGCTGAAGCCGAGTGGGCCGCCGGGGTGAGCGCCGATGCCGGGCCCGATGCGGCTGGTGTTGATACGGTCGACGTCGATATGGCCGACATCGATATGGCCAATCGCGATACGGCGGATCTCGATACGACGGCTCCCGATGCAGCAGTCGGAGCCGACGCGCTCGGGGCCGATGTGGCAACGACTGAATCGGCGGCCGAGGTGGTGGCGCCGGTTGCGGCTGTTGGCATTGAAATGTCGCAGAGTGAATCTGCTATGCCGGCTGAGCCGATCGAGCTTGCGGAATCAATCGAGACGGCCGAAACGAGCGAAGGCGTCACCGAGACTCCAGTCGCAGCCGCGGCAAGCTCGGCTGCCTCCGGCCCGATGATTCCAGACCTTGCGGCCGTCCAGCCGACGACGACCGATCAAGCCGCCGCCGATCCCGGCGACGGCGAATCTGACCACGGCGACCCGGCGCACTGGGTCACCGGCGCCTGATCCCTGTCCCAATACCGAATCCAGCGGGGGGTTTCTTGAGCAACGAATTTCCCAGCGATAGCCGCCACGATGCGGCTTCGGCGGCCGAGCCGATCGCGCAAGCTGCCGCGCCCGAGAGCGCCGAATCGTCAGCCGAAGGCGGCGGCACGGAAGGCCGTGAACCGCGCGCGCTGCGCACCGCTTTCAACCGTCGTCGCGGCGGCAATCGCGGCCGCGGCCGGCGGGACCGCCCGGAAGACGGCGAAACCGGCGCAGCGCCGGCGCAAGGCAATGACGGCGGTGAAGGCGCCAGCGCCAGCGGTCCGGACGGCGAGGCGCCGCTTGCGCCGCCGCCCGACGCCGAGACCGCTGAGCTAGAGCGGCTGCCGGCTTATGCCAGCGGCAAGGCGATCGGGCTCGATGCCGCCGATCCGCGCCGCAAGCCCGCGATGCGACGGCCGGCCGGCGAAGACCAGCCGAAGTTGCACAAGGTGCTGGCCGATGCGGGGCTGGGGTCGCGGCGCGACATGGAAGAACTGATCCTGGCCGGCCGCGTGTCGGTCAATGGCCAGCCGGCGCACATCGGCCAGCGCATCGCGCCGAACGACCAGGTGCGCGTCAACGGCCGCCTGGTCAACCGCCGCGTGGCGCAACAGCCGCCGCGGGCGCTGCTCTATCACAAGCCGGCCGGCGAGATCTGCACGCGTGACGATCCGGGGCAGCGCGCCACGGTGTTCGAGAAGCTGCCGCGGATGAAGGGCGCGCGCTGGGTGGCGGTGGGCCGGCTCGATTTCAATACCGAAGGCCTGCTGGTGTTCACCACGTCCGGCGACCTGGCCAACAAGCTGATGCATCCGCGCTATGGCTGGGAACGCGAATACGCGGTGCGCATCCTGGGCCGTATCGAAGATCCGGTGCGCGAGACGCTATTGGCCGGCGTACAGCTCGAAGACGGGCCGGCCAAGTTCTCCGCCATCGAAGACCTGGGCGGCGATGGCGCCAATGCCTGGTATCGGGTGGTGATCTCGGAAGGGCGTAACCGCGAGGTGCGCCGCATGTTCGAGGTGGTCGGCCTGACGGTCAGCCGCCTGGTGCGCTTGCGCTTCGGCCCGCTGGCCCTGCCGCGTGGGCTGGCGCGTGGGCGCTGGGTCGAATTGAACGAGGCCGAGGTGCAGGCCCTGATGCAGACGCTGCGTCGGGCCGGCAATGATGGCCAAAGCCAGGGGCAAGCTCAGGGCCAAGGCCAAGGCCAGGGCCAGGGCCAGGGCCAGGGGCAAGCCCAAGGCCAGGGCCAGGGGCAAAACCAGGGCCAGGCGGGCGGCCGCGCTGCCAAGGGGCCTGGGCGCGGCAATCGCCGCGGCGGCCCGTCGCGTGCTGCGCACCCGGCTGATGAGCCCACCCAGCAGTCCCTGTTTGGCATGGGTCCGTCTGAAGACGACGAGCGCGAGCACCGCGCTGGTGATGACGACGAGTTCTACGAGGATCCGGCCGACTCCATCGGCAATCGCGCCGAACCGCCGGCGCCGGCGGTCGCGAACCCCGCCCTCGACGACGACGAATGGCAGCCGCGCTCGGCCGATGCGCACCTGGAAGGCATCACGCGCACCGTGCGCAAAGGCGACGGCACCCCGCGCGCGGGTGGCCGCGGCGGGCGTCCCGGTGGCTATGGCAAGGGGCGTAGCGGTGGCCGCAATACCGCTTTCGTCGGACCGATGGATACCGGCAGCGCCGCATCGATCGGCTTTGGCGCGCCGACCGGCCAGCCGGGCAACGGGCGCGGCGGCGCTCCCGGCCAGCGCAACGGCCAACGCAAACGCGGCGCCGGGCCGCGCGGCGGCATGGGCGGTGGTGCCGGTAACGGGCAGGGCCCGC
>JAFKGG010000158.1 GCA_017307915.1 Burkholderiales bacterium
CGCTGGCCGCGATGTCGGCCGCCAGCGCCTCGCGTTGTTCGCCGGCCAGCACCACGTAGATGTAGCCGACCTGCCGGTCCTGCACGCGCAGTGGCGCGGCGTTGAATACCTTGCGTCCGTTGCTGCTGCGCGGATCGTCGCCAAGGATCGGCAGCGGCGCGCCGGCCAGCAGTGCCCGGACCGGCGCCAGGTCGACGCGGGCGCGGCGCAGCCGGCCCTCGGGCGCGGCATGCCCGGCGATGCGGCCATCGGGTTCGAGCAGGTAGACCTCCACGCTCGGGTTGACTACCATGAGCTGGCTGAAGAGATTGCGCACGGCATCCGGCTTCAGCCCGTTGGCATCGGTGAGCTGGGCATCGCGCGCGATGCTCGCGGCCAAGTCGCGCGACAGTCCTTGCACCACCTCCAGTTCGTGCATGCGGGTCGAGCGCAACTGCAGCCAGGCCGAAGTACCGCTGCACACCATCAGCAGCAGCGCGAACACCAATGACAGGCGCTGCGTCAGCGTGAGCCTCATGCGGACTCTCCGGGTTCTGCGAACTTGTAGCCGCGCCCCCACACCGTCAGGATGCGTCGTGGATTGGCCGGATCGGCCTCGACCTTGGCGCGCAGCCGGTTGATGTGGGTGTTGACCGTATGCTCGTAGCCCTCGTGCTGGTAGCCCCAGACGGCATTGAGCAGGTCCATGCGCGAGAACACCTTGCCCGGCTGGCGTGCGAAGAAGTACAGCAGATCGAACTCCCGTGGGGTCAGCTCCAGCCGCTCGCCGGACAGCCGCGCATCGCGCGCAAGCGGGTCGATGGTCAGCCCGCCGACCGAGAGGCTGCCCGCGTCCAGGCGGGTGTTCTGCGCCAGCGCATCGACACGCCGCAGCAGTGCCCTGACCCGGGCCACCAGCTCCAGCACCGAGAACGGCTTGGCGAGGTAGTCGTCCGCGCCGATCTCCAGCCCCAGGATGCGGTGCACCTCGCTGGCGCGCGCGCTGATGATGATGATCGGCGTGTAGCGCGTCATGCCGCGCGCGCGGCGGCAGATCTCCAGCCCGTCCACGCCGGGCAGCATCAGGTCCAGCACCAGCGCGTCCCACCCGCCGCGCTCCAATTGCAGCAGCCCGTCGTCGCCGCGCGCGCAGTGCACCACCGCCATGCCTTCATCGCGCAGATGCAAGGCCAGCAGGTCGGCAATATGGGCGTCGTCCTCAACCAGAAGAATGCGGCGGGTAGCGGTCATGATTCGTATTGTGCGCAATCCCGGCCTCCGAGTTATCACGAATATTTGAACTTTCGGTGAGGACTGCGGGACTGCGCAGCCGTATGCTGGACTGCATCGGAAGTTTGCACTCCTCCATCGAAGGACATGCCATGACCACTCGCCGCGATCTGTTGTCCACCAGCGCTGCCGTCCTGACGGCCCTGGCCGCTGGCCTCGTCGCTCGCCGCGCCCCCGCGGCCGGCACCGGCGAGGTGTTCGAGGTCCGCTACACCGATGCCGAATGGCGTGCGCGGCTCTCGCCGCAGCAATACGCCGTGTTGCGCCAGGAGGGCACGGAGCGTCCCGGCACGAGTCCCCTGAACAACGAGAAGCGTTCGGGCACCTATGCCTGCGCCGGCTGCGCCTTGCCTTTGTTCTCGTCCAAGACCAAGTTCGAAAGCGGCACCGGCTGGCCGAGCTTTTGGCAGCCGCTCGACAAGGCGGTCGGCACGCGCAAGGACAGCTCGTACGGCATGGTTCGCACCGAAGTGCACTGCCGCCGCTGTGGCGGGCACCTGGGCCATGTGTTCGACGACGGGCCGCCGCCCACTGGACTGCGCTACTGCATGAACGGGCTGTCGCTGACTTTCCTGCCGCAAGCAGCCTGAGCGGAGCCATATCATGCTGCTGATCCTGCTCGCCTATCTGGGCGGCGTGCTGACCATCGTCAGCCCTTGCATTCTGCCGGTGCTGCCCTTCGTGTTCTCGCGCACCGGCGAGCCGTTTGCCAGGAGCGGTCTGCCGCTGCTCGTGGGCATGGCACTGAGTTTCACAGTGGTGGCCTCGCTGGCCGCTGTGGGCGGCGGCTGGGCAGTGGCGGCCAACCAGTACGGCCGCTGGCTGGCGCTGGCCTTGATGGCCGTGTTCGCGCTTGCGCTATTGTGGCCTGGCCTGTCGGAGCGCCTGGCGCGGCCGCTGGTGGCTGCCGGCGCGCGTCTGGCGCAGCAGGCGCAGACCGCCGGTGAGTCGCCACGCCCAGGGAGTTCCCTGCTGCTTGGCGTCGCCACCGGGCTGCTGTGGGCACCCTGCGCGGGGCCGATCCTTGGATTGATCCTGGCCGGCGCGGCGCTGCAGGGGGCCAGCACGAACTCGACGCTGATGCTGCTGGCTTACGCCGCGGGGGCTGCGACGTCCATGGCGGCCGCGCTGCTGCTCGGCGGCAAGGTCTTCGCCGCGCTCAAGCGTTCATTGGGCACCGGCGAGTGGCTGCGGCGCGGCCTGGGCGGTGCCATGCTGGCGGCTGTGGCCGCAATCGCGCTGGGACTGGATACCGGCCTGCTGGCCCGGCTGTCGCTTGCCTCCACCGGAGGCATCGAGCAGCAGCTCGTGGATCGGCTTGCCGGCCGGCGCGACGAGGCCATGGCCATGCGCAGCGAGCCCTCCATGATGATGCAGGGTGGTCCGGCCATGGCGTCCGCGCCTGATACCGGCCAGGCGATGATGGCTGCCGGCGGTGCGATGCGCATGACCGGCCCGGCTGCAGCCAGCACGTCGTCCCCACCTGACGAAGGCCGGGCGCCACCGCTTGACGGCGCCACGCAGTGGCTGAATTCGGCGCCGCTGACCGGCGACCAGCTGCGCGGCAAGGTTGTGCTGGTCGACTTCTGGACCTATTCCTGCATCAACTGCCTGCGCGCGTTGCCGTACGTGAAGGCTTGGGATCAGAAGTACCGCGATCAGGGCCTGCTGGTGGTCGGCGTGCACGCACCGGAGTTCGCGTTCGAGCGCGACGTCGGCAATGTCGCCAAAGCGATGAAGAACCTGGGCATTGCCTATTCGGTGGCCGTGGATAACCAGTACGCCATCTGGCGGGCTTTCCGCAACCAGTACTGGCCGGCGCACTACCTGATCGATGCCCTGGGCAGGCTGCGCTACCACCATTTCGGCGAAGGCAACTACGGCGAAACCGAGCGCGTGATCCAGCAGTTGCTGCAGGAAGCGGGCGCGGCCCGGGTGGCGCCGGGTCTGGCCGAGGTCGAGGCCCGCGGCGTGCAGCAGGCTGCCGACCTGGATGCGGTGCACTCGCCCGAGACTTACATCGGCTATGAGCGCAGCGAGCACTTCGCGTCCACCCCCAAGACCGCGCGTGACGTGGCTGCCACGTATGCGTCGCCGGCGCGGCCTGCGCTGAACGCCTGGGGCCTGGACGGCCGCTGGAACGTGGGGCCGGAACACGCTACGCTGACCGGCCGCTCCGGGCGCATCGTCTACCGGTTCCAGGCGCGCGACCTGCATCTCGTGCTGGGGCCGGGGCCCGACGCCAAGCCCGTGCGGTTCAAGGTCCGCATCGACGGCCAGCCGCCTGGGGCATCCCGTGGCATGGACGTGGCCGAGGACGGCACGGGCACTGTGACCGAGCAGCGCTTGTACCAACTGATCCGCCAGTCCGGCGAGGTCGTTCCGCGCACCTTCAGCATCGAGTTCCTGGATCCCGGTGCCTCGGCTTACGCCTTCACCTTCGGCTGAATCACATCTCTTTCCAAGACAGGAGCGCAACATGCTTGCCAATATGCCTGCCCCGAACTCAATCTACCGTCGCAGCGCCCTCCGGCGCCTGGGTGGCGGCGCCTTGCTGCTTGGTGCCGGCGGCGCGAGCCGCCGAAGAGGCCGTGAAGATTCCTCCGCCCGCTCAGGATCTGCCGCCCGCCGGCAAGGGGCTGCAGAAGGCCATCTTCGCGGGCGGCTGCTTCTGGGGCGTGCAAGGCGTCTTCCAGCACGTCAAGGGCGTGCAGCGCGCCGTCTCGGGTTACAGCGGCGGCACGGCGCCGACGGCTGCCTACGAACTGGTCAGCCGGGGCAACACGGGCCATGCGGAATCCGTCGAAATCACCTATGACCCGTCACAGGTCAGCTACGGCACGTTGCTGCAGATCTTCTTCTCGGTTGCGCACGATCCGACGCAACTGAATCAGCAGGGCCCTGACGTCGGCACGCAGTACCGATCCGCCATCTTCGCAACCAGCCCGGCGCAATTGAAGGTCGCCCAGGCCTACGTTGCCCAGCTCGACGCCACGAAGCTCTTCGGCAAGCCGATTGTGACGCAGCTGGAGGGCAAGCCGAGCTTCTTCCCGGCGGAGATGTACCACCAGGACTACATGACCGAGAACCCGCGCAACCCCTACATCGTCTTCAACGACCTGCCCAAGGTGGCGAACCTCAAGCGGCTGTTTCCCGAGCGCTTTCGCAGTGAACCTGTGCTGGTGAAACGTCGCAGTTAAGTCGATCGACCTCTGAGCGCATCAAATCTCGAAGCGGCTCGAGGTCGCGACAAGCTGCTCCAAGGCTGCGCTTTCATGGCGCAGCGAACTCACCAGATCTGCAATGGCATTCTCGGGAAACTGCGCACTCGTGCCTGAGATGCTGAGCGAGGCCACGGGTTGGCCGCTGATATCGAGAATAGCTACCGCCACGCCGGTAATCCCGGCCACCGTGTAGTCTTGATTGAGCCCATAGCCCAGGCGAGCCGAGCGATCGATCATCGCCCGGATCATGCCTACGCGGTAACTGCCCAGATGACTGCTACGCGCGAGACCGTACTTGCTTGCAGCGTGCATCTCGGCAGCGGGCAAACATATCAGCATGGAGACGCCCGCGGAATTCATCACGAGCGGCCGGCGGTCTCCCACGGCAAATGAAAGCGCCTTGGTCGAAACCTTGCCCGCATGGGCGCAGCACACGGCATCGAATCCGCTGGCAAGCGTGAGTGCCGAGATGCCGCCAAGGCGACGCGCGACCCGGCCTACTACGTCTCGTCCGGCGGCGCGCAACTGATCATGGCTGACGATCGCAAGGCCTAGCTCGAACAGAAGAGGCCCGGGCAAGTAGCGTGGCGCGCTCGTGTGCTTGGTGGCCATACGCGTGCGAACCAGGCCTGTGAGTATGCGGTACGTGGTTGCCTTGTCCAATTCACAGCGTAGAGCGAGCTCAGTCAGCCCCCAACCCACGCGGGGGCGCGTCGCCAGCTCGCGAAGAATTTGAACGCCGCGCTCGAGTGCCTGAGTGCCGGTGGGCGCGAGTGATGCCGAGCGTGCTGTAGAGGCCGCGGCGGGAGTGACCGGCTTGCGCTTCATCGGATCATCCTATCACCGCTGGTTCAAAATATGAACTCTTCGTCGCGTCGTGTCTTGTGAGTCGATTTCGGCTTGCTTAGCATTTCCTGCATCGAAACCTCGAAGCAAGGAAAGCAGGAGACATGAAAGAACGATTTGCCATCCGTCCCCTGTCGCGGCACGTCGGCGCCGAAATTGTCGGACTCGATCCGCGTGACGTCAGTGACCCGGAGCTTGCGCAGTTGGTCCTGGATACCTACGAGCGATACCACCTGGTGCTCATCCGGGGCCACGAACTCACCGAAGCGCAGCAGGTCGAGCTCTGCCAACTCGTCGGCGTGATCTCCGCACGCGGCGGCAAGGGCTACGCGAAGGCCGGGCGCGCTTCGGCGCTGGTTTCCAATCGCAACGGCGACGTCATCTTCGGCGACGGAGAACTGTCGTTTCACTCCGATCTCACCTTCCTCGAGTGGCCGCTCAAAGCACGCTCGCTGCATGCGCTCGTGCTGCCGAAAGAAGGCGGCAACACGCTCTTCTCGAACGTGCACGCCGCCTACGAGGCGCTGCCGGTTGAGCTCAAGGCGCGTATCGACAACCTGTGCGCACGCCACGCAGTGACTTACGAGCGCGACGGTCAGCTATGGGTGGATGAGCACACGCGCCCCGTGGTCGGCCATCACTCGCCCTCCGGCAAGCCGGTGCTGATGGTGAGCCGCGCGGTCACCAAAGACATTCCGGGCATGGAAAGGCCTGAGTTCCGGGCCTTGCTCAAGCAGTTGTGGGCGCAGATCGAGCGTGAAGAGTTCGTCTACACGCACGTTTGGCAGATGCATGACATCGTGCTCTGGGACAACGTGATGCTGCAGCATGCGCGCACGACTTTCGATCCTGCACAGCCGCGCACCTTGCGTGTGGTTTCGGTTGATTCGCCCGAGGTGGCCGCTCTCGAGGCGGCTGCCCAGGAACAGGCGGCGCGGGAGAAGCTTGCGCAGCAGAACGTCGCGCCTGTGGTCGCCTCGTAATGGGACTGGCTTTCAAGCGCATCCTCATTGCCAATCGCGGTGAGATTTCGGTACGCATTGCGCGTGCCGCGCAGGATCTGAACATCGGCACGGTTGCCGTGCATTCGCGCGACGATGCGGGTGCCATGCATACCCGCATGGCCGACGAATCCGTGTCTCTCGAAAAGACCGGTGCCGCCGCTTACCTGGACATGCGTGCGATCGTGGATGCGGCCCTGCAATCCGGCTGCGACGCGATCCATCCGGGTTACGGATTCTTGAGCGAGAACGCTGAATTCGCGCGTCTTTGCCGTGCCTCGGGTATCGCCTTCATCGGTCCTTCGGAAGAGGCCTTGGTGCTTTTTGGCGACAAGGCGCGTGCACGCCGGTTCGCTGCGAAACTCGGCGTGCCGGTGCCTTCCGGCACCCGAGGCGGAATCACGCTGGATGAGGCGCGCACCTTCATGCAGGGTTTGCCTCCCGGTTCTGCCGTGATGGTCAAGGCGCTTTCCGGCGGCGGTGGGCGCGGCATGCGGCGCGTTGCCACGATCGAAGAACTTGATGCCGCGTTCGCCACATGTGCCTCCGAGGCGGCCAAGGCCTTCGGCAACGATGCGCTCTACGTCGAGCAAATCATTCCCGCCGCGCGCCACATCGAAGTGCAGATCGCCGGCGACGGCACACACGCGATACAGCTCGGCGACCGCGACTGCAGCATCCAGCGGCGCCACCAGAAGGTGGTGGAGATCGCACCGAGCCCGTGGCTGGACGACGCCGTGCGCAGGGAACTGGCCCAGGCCGCGCTGATGCTGGCGCGGGCGAGCCGTTACGCCACGCTCGGCACCTTTGAGTTCCTCGTACCGCTGCATCCCGAACCTGGCGCGCCAGCCTTCTTCTTCATCGAGGCCAATCCGCGTTTGCAGGTAGAGCACACGGTCACCGAGGAGGTAAGCGGCGTCGACCTGGTGACCACGCAGATTCGTCTCGCCGCTGGCGAAACGCTCGCCGATCTCGGGTTCGGTGGTGAGCATCCTCGCCTCTACCCCGGCTATGCGATCCAGCTTCGCGTGCTGATGGAATCGATGGGTGCCGGCGAGGGCTGCCCGCAAGGAGGCGTATTCACGGCGTTCGATCCGCCGTCCGGCCCCGGCGTTCGAGTGGACACGCATTGCAGCGCCGGCTACGCGCCGAGCCGCAATTTCGATTCGCTGCTGGCCAAGCTGATCGTGACGAGCCGTTCGCCGCGCTTCGAACTCGCCGTCGAGCGGGCGTATCGCGCGGCGGGCGAGTTCACGATTGCCGGCCTCGAGAACAATCTGGAGTTCCTGCGCAACCTGCTGGTGCTGCCTGCGTTCCGTGAAGGCCCGGCGAGTACCAGCTTCGTTGAGCAACATGCGGCCGCTCTTGCGCGCCGGGATCATGCCCACGTGGTGCGCCGCAAGTCCGAGGTGCCGTCTGCTGCAGCGGTCACGACGGACGAGGCGGTGCCGGCCTGGAAGGTGGAGGCCCCGGAAGGCTTGATGGCCGTCGTTGCCGATATGAGCGCGAACCTGGTGGAAATCGGAGTCGAGATCGGACAGCGTGTCGAGCGGGGCCAGCAGATCGCCGTGCTCGAGGCGATGAAGATGGAACATGCGTTGTCGGCGCCCAGCGCCGGCTGGATCCGACAAGTGCTTGGCGCGTGCGGCGAGCACGTCGAGCCGGGCACACCGATCTTCTTCATGGAGCCCGACGCCGACGCGATCGGCGAGGCGGTGAACGTGGAGGTCGTCGCCGCAAACGGCTTACGCGCTGACCTGGAGGATGTGCGCGCGCGACATGCGCTCACTCTGGATGCCGCCCGACCCGAGGCGGTGGCTCGTCGTCGCGCCACCGGTCAGCGTACCGCGCGCGAAAACCTCGACGACCTCTGCGATCCCGGATCCTTGCGTGAATACGGCGCGCTCGCCGTTGCCGCCCAGCGCAGCACCCGTAGCTTCGAGGAGCTCCAGAAGATCAGTCCGGCCGATGGTTTCATTTACGGATTGTGTTCGATCAACGGCAATCAGTTCGGTCCCGAGCGCTCGCGCTGCTTCGTGGGCGCGGCCGACTATACGGTGTTCAGCGGCACGCAGGGATTCATCGGTCACAAGAAGCTGGATCGCTTGTTCGACCTTGCCGAGCAGCATCGCCTGCCGCTCGTTCTTTTCACCGAAGGCGGCGGCGGCCGGGCGCTCGATACCGACAATTTCGCCGGCGTGAATCTTGCGAACCCGAGCTTTTGGAAGCTGGGCCGGCTGTCGGGGCTGGTGCCGCTGGTGGGCATCGTTTCGGGGCCATGCTTTGCGGCCAGTGCGGCAATGCTTGGTTGCTGCGACGTCACCATCGCAACCCGCAATGCTTCGATCGGCATGGGCGGGCCGGTGATGATCGAAGGGGCGGGCCTGGGGCGTGTGAGCACGGCTGATGTCGGACCGGCGCAGATGCATGCACGTCAGGGTGTGGTCGACGTGCTGGTCGCAGACGAGGCGCAGGCCGTCGCGATGGCCAAGCGCTATCTCGCTTACTTCCAGGGAAATCTCGACGACTGGTCGGCGGCCGACCAGACACCGCTGCGCGAGGCCATTCCGGAGCGGCGCACGCGTGCCTATGAAGTTCGAGACGTGATCGATCGTCTGATGGACGTGGATTCGGTTCTGGAACTGCGAGCCGGTTTCGGCTGCGCAATCGTGACCGTTCTGGCACGCCTGGAGGGCCGAACGGTCGGCGTGGTGGCAAACGATTCCCGCACCAACGGCGGCGCCATCGGTGCCGACGAAGCCGACAAAATGACGCGTTTCATGAGGCTGTGCGACACCTTCGGTTTTCCGATCGTCTCGCTATGCGACACGCCCGGTTTCATGGTCGGCCCCGAGGCCGAGAAGTCGGCGCTGGTGCGCCACGTGGCGCGCATTTTCCTGACCGGCCCGAAGCTGCGTGTGCCTTTCTTCACCGTGGTGCTGCGCAAGGCCTATGGCCTAGGCGGCATGGCCATGGGGGGCGGTTGTTTCGCCGGTTCGATGTTCGCCATCGCCTGGCCCACGGGTGAGTTCGGTTCCATGGGCCTCGAAGGCCAGGCGCGGCTCGCACATCGGCGCGAACTCGAGGCGATCGCCGATCCCGAGGAGCGCGCCCGACGGCTCAAGGGCTACGTGGATCGTCTCTATGAGCGCAACAAGGCGACCAATATCGCGACCTATCTCAGCATCGACGACGTGATCGATCCGGCCCACACGCGCGAATGGCTGGCCGACGGACTGCGTTCGGCGCGCGCGCGTTCGCAGGCGGACGTTTCCCCGAGTTTGCTCGACGCCTGGTGAGCTTCACCGATAGACCGACCGGAATTTCAAACCACAGGAAACGACGATGCCATTTCGTTTTTTCCGCCAACAAGGAGACAGACCATGAACAGAACCCGACGATTGCTTGCCTGCACCTTGACATGCGCCCTGGCGTTCGCCGGCGGTGCCGCGAACGCCCAGTCCGGGCCGTGGCCGAACAAACCCGTGACCATCGTCGTCGGTTTTGCGACCGGGAGCACGGCGGATCTGGTGTCGCGCATCATTGCCAACGCGCTGGCGCAGCGCACCGGCGGCACGTTTGTCGTCGAAAACAAGACCGGTGCCAACGGGATGCTTGCTGCGGCGGCCGTGGCTCGCGCCAAGCCCGACGGCTCGACGCTGCTGATTTCCACTTCGAGCCCGCTGACGGTGAATCCGCATCTCTACGGCAACGCGGGATATGTGCCGACCAAGGATTTCCGCTTCGTCACGCCCATCGTGTCCGTGCCGCTCGTGGTGGCCGTCAACCCGAACCAGCCGCTCACGAAGTCGGTCAATACGCTGGAAGACTTGAAGCGTGCAGCCGCAAGCAAGGCTGACGGCTTGAGCTACGGCTCGGCAGGCAACGGCAACCTCACGCATCTGGCAGCCGCACAGTTGAGCACGTCGCTCGGCTTCAAGGCCATCCACGTGCCATACCGCGGCTCGGCGCCCGCCGACGTGGCGCTGATGGCGGGCGACATCGAATATACGGTGGGGCCGATCTCCAGCGTGCCCTTGATCAAGGACGGCAAGCTGCGCGCGCTCGCAGTTACGGACAGTGAGCGTTGGCCGCAGTTGCCCGACGTTCCTTCGGTCACCGATCTCAATATGCCGGAGATGGGAATCGTTGCCTGGACCGGCATTCTCGCTCCTGCGGGCACGCCTGACGATATCGTCGAAGCGCTGGGTGCGCATATCCGTGCGATCGCGGCCGATGCCAAGTTCCGCTCGCAGCTTGCGGCGCAGGGGCGTATCTGGACGCTCACGCCCGCGGAGTTCCAGGCGCGCGTGGTCGAGGAGACACGACGCTATGGCGATCTTGTCAAGCGCATGAACATCAAGGTGGACTGAGGTCATG
>JAFKGG010000128.1 GCA_017307915.1 Burkholderiales bacterium
CTCACCGGCAAGTACCGCTCCAAGTCCGACCTGAGCGCCGACGCGATCTCCGCAGGGCTCGACCACCTGCTCGATCTTCAGCGCCGACTGCACGCGCGCCACTACACCGTGGCGGCGCAGCGCGTCTTGCAGGGCCAGCGAGTTCATCACGGTGGCCAGCATGCCCATGTAGTCGGCGGTGGCGCGATCCATGCCGGCGGCGCCGCCGGCCACACCGCGGAAGATGTTGCCGCCGCCGATCACGACGGCCAGTTCGACGCCGAGCGCGACCACGTCGGCGATTTCCTGCACCATCCGCTCGATCGTCTCGCGGTTGATGCCATAGGAGTCGTCACCCATCAGGGCTTCGCCGGACAGCTTCAGCAGCACGCGGCGATAGGCCAACTTGGCACCGGCGACGGCCAGGCCGGCCGATGCGATACGGGAGCCGCCCGGAGCGGCACTGCTGCCACCTGCGGTGGCGTTTTCCTCGGCAGACACGGTTTTCGCCAGGCTGTCGTTTGAATTCACAAACCCTCCTGATCGGTTCCGGCGCGCCTGCGGCGCGCCGTGCCGCCGGGAATTATGGGGCTTTTTTCTGGCAACTGCCTGCGCGATCAGCGACCGGCGGCGGCCGCTGCGGCCTGGGCGGCCACTTCGGCGGCGAAATCGGTCTGTTTCTTCTCGATGCCCTCGCCGACGACGTACAGCGTGAACGAGGCCACCGAGGCGCCGCGCGCCTTGAGCAACTGCTCGATGGTCTGCTTGCCGTCTTCGGCCTTGACGAACACCTGGCCCAGCAGCGTGACCTCTTTCAGGTACTTCTGCACCGTGCCTTCGGCGATCTTTTCCAGCATCGCCTCGGGCTTGCCCGATTCGCGTGCCTTCTCGATCGCGATGCGGCGCTCGGCATCGAGCAGCTCGGCCGGCACGCCCGAGGCGTCGAGCGCCTTGGGCTTGGAAGCAGCGATGTGCATGGCCAGGTCGCGGCCCAGTTGCTCGTCGCCGCCGACCAGGTCGATCAGCACGCCGATCTTCGAGCCGCCGTGCACGTACGAGGCCAGCCGGCCCTTGGCAGCCACCCGCTCGAAGCGGCGCACGCTCATGTTCTCGCCGATCTTGCCGATCAGCGCCTTGCGGGTTTCCTCGACCGAGCCGCCGCCCAGCGGCAGCGCCGACAGCGCGGCCACGTCGGCCGGATTGTTGCGGCCGATCAGCGCGGCCACGTCGCGCGTGAAGGCGAGGAAGTCGTCGTTCTTGGCGACGAAGTCGGTTTCGCAGTTGACTTCGACGATCGCGCCCAGCTTGGCGTCATCGGCCAGCCAGATGCCGACCACGCCTTCGGCGGTGACGCGCGCGGCGGCCTTGGTCGCCTTGTTGCCCAGCTTGACGCGCAGCAGCTCTTCGGCGCGCGCCATGTCGCCGTCGGCCTCGGTCAGCGCCTTCTTGCATTCCATCATCGGCGCGTCGGTTTTCTCGCGCAGTTCCTTGACCATGCTTGCGGTGATTTCAGCCATCGCGTGACTCCGTATGTTTGGATCGATTCAGCCTGGCCGGCGCCGCCCTTGCGC
>JAFKGG010000159.1 GCA_017307915.1 Burkholderiales bacterium
CCCTGCACCGGCAGCAACGTCGGTCCGTTTGCCGTACGATGGTCGATGGCCGGATAAGGCAGGGTCTGCGCTTGTGCCAACGGCGGGGGCACGGCGGCGGCGCGGCGACTGCCGATGGATAGATAGCGCGTGCGAGCCGACGCGCCTAGCGTCGCCGACAGCAACAGCGCGCGGCCACCGCAAGCTACGTGGGCGCGCAGCAGGTGCTCCAGCAGGCGCGTCATGTAGGCGTCGGAAGCATGAACCTCGTCCACGACCAGCAGACTGCGCGCAAGCATGGCTTGTCGCAGGTGCGCATGCTTGATTTGCAAAGCGCCCAGCAAAGCCTGATCCACCGTACCGACGGCGATGGTAGCCGCCAGGTAGCGCTTGGGTGATTCTGCGGCCCAGCGGCGCTCGGCCTCGGCATCGCCGGGCGTGTCGGACCACAGCACATGAAAGCCCGGCAGCGCCCTGGCCGTTTCGCCGTCAGCCACCGCGTATCCGGGCAGCGCACGCACGACCACGGGGGGATCCACCGGCCAAACCCGATTCACGAAGTCCCGCACGCGCTCGTAGAGCTGCGAGGCCGCCACGCGCGTTGGCAGTGCAAAGTACAACGCATCGACCTGCCCCGCGCGCCACAGGTGCAGAAAGTGCCACAGCGCAGCCTCGGTCTTGCCGCTGCCGGTTTCAGCTTCCAGCACGACTACAGGGCCGAAGTGACTATCGGCCATCGTCGATTGCATAGGACGTGGTGACGGTACGCCGAAAGCCTGCGCGAAGTCGCACCTTGTGCTGGCCAAACGCATGGCAGCATCCCCCACGTCCAGGCCGACTGCACGAAGCGCGTGGCGCGCGCGCTGCGGCGCGGTAACGACACGATTTTCGCCGGGCTGGGTGTAGGGAAAGAAGCCCGGGCGCGTGTCCGAGCCCAGCCAGTCGGCTAGCTGCACCAGGCCGGCGAACAAGTGGGCGAAAGCGGGGGCATCCGGCAGTTCGAGCACCTGCGCGACGAACGCCTGCGGGTACAGTTCCTGCACACGTTCGCCCATCGCGGCCACGGCGCCAGCCGGGTCGTAGACACACGTCGCGCCGTCATATACGGGATCCCAGATAGGGCGGGTGGCGTCAAAGCCAACCGGCCGGCCATGGTGACCGATACTGGCGTAGAGCAACCCCTCCGCTGCAACACCCCAAGCGGCGATAGCCTGTAGCGGCAGGCCGGCTAGGATATGCTCCACATCATTCAATCTGCCGGCGAATAGAGCCCAGCCCTGCGGTCCATGACCGCACTGGGCCACACGCCACGCGACAGGGCGTTCCGAACGCTCGCGCCAATACTGCACTTGGAAGCCTGCGTTGGCCTTGCCGATGTCGTGCAAGAAAGCCAGCACGGCCAGCCGAGCACGATCAACTTCGGACAGAGCGCGACCCGCTGCGCTTTCCAGTGCACGGGCCACCGAATGAAGACGCAGCAATTGGTCCAGGACGGCTGCTACATCCGTCATGTGATCCAAAAGCGGATGGGTGCTGACCACTCCATCCGTAGAGCGGCTCAACTTGCCCCATGGGAAGTTGAGATGCTCATTGCCTGCTGGTAAATGCCCCTGGGTAGAACAGTGCATCGAGATATTCGGCAAAGGGTGACCTCGGATCGGAAGTGTGACATGGCCCCGCACCGTGATCGTCGTGGCCCAGGCGCCGCACGGCTTCAAAGGCTCATCAACATTCGCGGCGTGTGGCCTCATTCGCTCTCACGTCTGGCTGCATGACTTGATGCATGCGGAAACGAGGCACAGTCACCTTGGCTTTGACACAAAAACGAACCAGGAAGCAGCATCCAGCTCCCATGCTAATGTCTGACCTATGACCTCACCCTCCGCGCCTCTATACCACCAGATCTACCTCGTGTTACGAGAGCAAATCGCCGAGGGGCATTTTGAGGACGGCAAGCTGCCGAGCGAGGTCGAATTGGCGGACACCTTTGGTGTCTCGCGCATCACCATGCGCAAGGCGCTTGACCGGTTGGTGGCGGAAAATGCGATCACCCGGCGCCGGGGCGCGGGCAGTTTCGTCAATGCGCCCGCACCTGCAAGAAGGAAGGAGCGAGTTGGTGGGCTGCTCGAGGACATCATCAACCACGGCCTGGTATCCAGGGCGCACGTGCTGGACTTTGGCGAGGTGGTCGCGACGGCGGAAGTCGCGGAGTTGCTGGAGGTGCCGCCAGGCGAGCGCGTGCTCAAGGTAAGCCGGGTGCGCAGCTACCAGGGCCGGCCACTGTCCTACATCACCACCTACGTACCGCGCGAGATCGGCGCGCACCTGAAGCGATCACGGCTCGAACACAAACCCATGCTCACCTTGCTGGAAGAGGCCGGCGTGCAGGTGACATCGGCCAGCCAGGTTCTCTCGGCACGACTGGCCGACACCAAGGTCGCTCCGTTACTGGAGGTGGATATTGGTGCGCCGCTGCTTTTCGTGCAGCGCGTCGTTCGCGGCGTGCAAGGCGGCCCCGTGCAACTGCTCTGGGGTTTGTACCGTCCCGATCTCTATGAGTACCGAATGGAACTCTCGAGGGCAGAAGGCGACAAGGCCAATATCTGGGTCTCACAGCAGACGACCATCCATTCGGGACCTGTGAAGAAAAAGATCTGACCCTACCGCCCTGATCCGGGCGGGCATGATGGCTCTGGTGTCGGCT
The DNA here is from genome assembly GCA_017307915.1 of Burkholderiales bacterium. Taxonomy (GTDB): domain Bacteria; phylum Pseudomonadota; class Gammaproteobacteria; order Burkholderiales; family Burkholderiaceae_E; genus Zeimonas. Next base: position 2,684 of record JAFKGG010000159.1, read on the forward strand.
TAAATGTCTTATTGACAATACAATAAAACAAAAACTATCATGCCACGCAGACGACAACGCCACGATGAACACCCCGACCACCCTTGCCCAGAAGCTGGTTGCCCGCGCAGCAGGACGCTCTCACGTCGAGCCCGGCGAGATCGTGATGTGCACGGTAGACCTGGCGATGTCCCACGACTCCAGCGGCCCTCGGCGCATCGCGCCCATGCTCAAGGAACTGGGCGCGACCATCCGCCATCCGGATCGCTATGTGCTCGTGACAGACCACTACGTCCCGGCCGTCGATGAAGAGTCGCGCGCCATCGTCCAGTTCACGCGCGACTGGGTGAAGAAGACTGGCCTGCGCAACTTCCACGACAACGAAGGCATCTGCCATGTGGTGTTGCCTGAAAAGGGCTATGTGCGCCCGGGCATGTTCATCGTCGGCGGTGACAGCCATTCCCCGACGGGAGGCGCCTTCGGCGCCTACATGCTGGGCGTGGGCGCCACCGAAATGCTGGGCGTGCTGGTGACCGGCCAGATCTGGCTCAAGGTTCCGGAGACGATCCTGATCGAATGGACAGGCACTTTCGCCGCCGGCGTCAGCAGCAAGGACGTGATGCTCTTCCTCTGTGGCCGGTTCGGCATGAACGGAGGCCAGTACCAGGCGGTGGAGTTCACCGGCGACGCGATCGCCGCCTTGTCGCTGCAGGAACGCATGACGCTGTCCAACATGACTACCGAATTCGGTGGCCAGGTCGGCCTGATAGCGCCCGACGACGTGGTGTTTGATCACCTGCGTGGCTGCGGTGTCGCCGTGGACGATCTTCCGCGCTGGCGCACCGACGAGGGAGCTGCCCTGCGGACCCATCATCGCTTTGCGGCTGAGGCACTGACGCCGCAGGTGGCCGCGCCGCACAGCCCGGCCAATGCCGCCAACGCGGGTGCGTACCAGGGACAAGCCATCGACATCGCCTACATTGGCGCGTGTACAGGGGCCAAGCTCGATGACATGCGCATGGCCGCTCGCGTGCTGCGCGGGCACAAGGTGGCCAAGGGCGTAACGCTGATGCTTGCGCCCGCGTCGGCGAAAGACCAAGCCCAGGCGGCAGCAGAGGGCACGCTGCAAGCGTTGACCGACGCAGGCGCGGAGCTCTTGCCCAACGCTTGCGGGGCCTGCGCGGGCTATGGCCGCCGCTTCGAGGACGACGCGCGGGTCATCTCCACCACCGCGCGCAACTTCAAAGGCCGCATGGGCTCGCCCACCAGCCGCGTTTGGCTCGCCTCCCCCTACACCGTGGCGGCCTCAGCCCTGACGGGCTCCATCACCGATCCGCGGGAGCACCTGGCATGAACAAGATGCCTCCGGCGCTCGCCCAACCCCGGCCGGGGATTGCTGGATCGGCCGACGCACTCGGCCGCGTCTGGCGCTTCGGCGACGACGTGGACACCGACGCCATGGCGCCTGGCGCCTACATGCAGTTCGGCGTGGACCGCATCGCGCAACACTGCCTATCCAGTCTGCGACCCGAGTTTCCCGTCGAGGTGGCTATCGGCGATATCGTGGTGGGGGGGAGCAACTTCGGCATGGGTTCGTCGCGCGAACAGGCGCCGCAGGCGCTGGTTCGCCTGGGTGTTCGCGCCGTCGTGGCAGTGTCCTTCGCCGGGCTGTTCTACCGCAACGCACTCAACGTCGGGCTCGCCGCTGTCGAATGCCCGCGCGCGAAAGAGATCGCCGATGGCGTACGCGCCCGCATCGATCTTGCGGCCGGCCATTTTGAGATTCCTGCGACAGGCGTAACGCTTCCTTGCGAACCGATACCCGCCTTCCTGCTTGAACTCCTCAACGACGGCGGTCTCATACCCAATCTGCGACGTCGCCTGCGCAACGGAGCATTCTCATGAGCTTGCGAGCCCGCCTTCGCCAGGGCAGCATCCTCGCCGCGCCGGGTGTCTACGACGCGTTCAGCGCGCTCATGGTCGAGCGCGCCGGATTCGAGGCCGCTTACCTCTCGGGCGCGAGCGTGGCCTACACGCGCCTGGGCCGGCCCGACATCGGGCTGGTGACGTTCCCGGAAATGCTGGGCACGATTTCCGCCATCAGCGAGCGCGTGAGCATTCCGGTCATCGTCGACGCGGATACGGGTTTCGGCAACGCCCTCAATACCCTGCGCACGGTGCGTGAGCTCGAACGCGCCGGCGCGGCCGCGATACAGCTGGAAGACCAGACTTTTCCCAAGCGCTGCGGTCACCTCGATGGCAAGACCGTAGTGCCCAGCGCGGAGATGGTGGGCAAGCTCAAGGCGGCGCTGGACGCTCGCCGTAACGCCGCAACGCTGATCGTGGCGCGCACCGACGCTGTGGCCACCGAAGGCGTGGAGGCAGCACTCGAGCGCTCCGAGCGCTACCTGGAGGCTGGTGCCGACGTGCTCTTCATAGAAGCACTGCGCAGCCAGGAAGAGATGCGTACGGCCACGGCACGCTTCGCATCCCGCGTGCCGCTGCTCGCCAATATGGTCGAAGGAGGCAAGACACCACTGCACAGCGTGCAGGAACTGCAGGAGATCGGATACGCCTTGGCCATCTTCCCGGGTGGCACGGTGCGGGCCCTTGCGCACGCACTGCAGGCGTATTTCACCACCCTGCGCACCGACGGCGGCAACGCCCGCAACATGGCGCGCATGCTGGACTTCCATCAGCTCAACGACGTGATCGGCACGCCGGCCATGATGGCCGTCGGCCGACAATACGAAGCATCCCGATGAATCACGGCAATCCGCAAGCAAGCATCTCGCCCATTCAGGCGGCCCTCGCATCCTTCATCGTCGACACGCGTTTCGAGGATCTGCCGCCGGATCTGGTGACACGTATGAAGTGGTCGCTGCTGGACTCGCTGGGTTGCGGTCTGCACGGCAGCCAGACCGAGTGGGGCCGCATCATCGCCGGCCACGCCACCGCACAAGGCACGGGCCGTGCACGCCTGTGGGCATCCAGCGGCGACCGGCGCGTGCCGCCCGCCGCCGCGGCCCTGGCCAACGGGACCATGATCCAGAGCTTCGAACTCGACGACGTGCATTTCGGCAGTCGCTCCCATCCCGGCAGCGTGACCGTACCGGTCGCCATGGCGATGGTTGATGACGGCGTGGCCGTCAGCGGCCGCCAGCTCATCGAGGCCATGGCCGTGGGCTACGAGCTGCTGGTGAGGGTGGGCGGGTGCCAAGGGGTGTCGTCCTTCAACCGAGGCTGGCACCCGACCGGCACCGCCGGGGTATTCGCTGCCGCGGCCACGGCTTCGCGGCTGCTGGGATTGGACGCATCGCAGACGACGCATGCGCTGGGCATTGCCGGCACTATGCCGGCGGGCATCATGGCCGCGCAGTTCGGCGCCATGGTCAAGCGACTCTTTTCGGGCCACGCCGCTTGGGCCGGTCTGAGCGCAACGATGCTGGCGCGCTCGGGCTTCACCGGCATTACCGACATCTTCGACGTCGACTTCGGCGGCTACCCCAAGGCAGTGTCCGACGAGATCTCCCTCGACGCGCTGACCGAAGGTCTCGGCACGCGCTACGAAGCAGGCTCAATCGGCTACAAGCTGTACGCCTGCGTCGGCACCAACCACACCATGCTCGCAGCGCTGGAAGACATCGTGGCGCGCGAAAAACCGTCTTGGCACGACATCGACGAGATCCGCATCCGGACGTCGGAATACCAGGTACTGCACTCCGGCTGGCCGTACGAACCGTCCACGGTGATGGCCGCGCAGATGAACATGCAGTACTGCGCTGCCGCGTTGCTGATCCACGGCGCCGTTTTCGTCGAACAGTTTGAACCGCAGCTGCTGGCCGATCCGGACATCCTCGCGCTCGCGGGCAGGGTAAAGGTCATCACCAACACTGCGCAGGCGCACAAGGATCGCACCGCCGAGGTGGAAGTGGCGCTTCAGGACGGGCGCGTGCTCCGTGCCGCCTGCAGCGCGGCACGCGGTCACCCGGCCAACCCACCCGACTCAGGCGATATCGAGCGCAAGTTCTCTCGCCTGGCCCAGGGCGTACTGCCGCTCGACAACATCCAGCGGGTGATCGATATCGTCGCGTCGCTCGAGACGCAGAACGAACTCACCACACTCTCCGCCCTTCTGTCTCCCACCATCGCTACCCGAGGAAACGAACGATGACGGCCTCCGCCCCTGCGCAGCAACTCAAGCGCGAGCCCCTGAAACAATTCGACAACCTGTCGCAGTTCGTCGCCAATTGGGTCGTAAAGACCCGTTTCAACGACGTCTCGCCGGAAGCCATCGCGGCAGTCACCACCTTCGTCGTCGACCACTTTGGCGTGGTCGCCGCCGGTACGGTGAAGGACTCATCGCGCATCATCCGTGAGACCTGCGCCGCGTGGGCGCCCGCGCAGAGCGACTGCACGATCGTCGGGTTCAAGGACCGCACCTCGGCCCCGCTGGCGGCACTGATCAATGGCACCACGGGCCATGCACTCGAACTCGACGACGATCACCGCGAGGGCACCCAGCATCCGGGCGTCGCGGTGATCCCGGCGGCTTTCGCCGTCGCAGAACAACTCGGCAAGAGCGGCGAGGAGTTTCTGCTGGCTACGGCGCTGGGCTACGAGATCATGATCCGGCTGGGCGAAGCGCACTTGGGCAAATCCTACCTGCGTGGCTTCCACCCGACCGGCACCTGCGGGACCATCGGCGCGGCGGTGGCCGCGGGCAAGCTCATGGGTCTGAACGAGGAACAGATGCGCAGCGCCATCGGCCTGGCCGCCAGCCAGTCGGCAGGGCTGCTCACGTTCCGCTCGAACGGTGCATGGAACAAGCGGCTGCATGCCGGCCAGGCAGCGATGTCAGGCGTCATCTGCGCCGAGCTCGCTTCGCGCGACTACCGGGGGCCCAGCGAAAGCCTGCTCAGCCCCGAGGGCTGGCTGCAGGCTTTTGCCTACAACGACGAGTTCGACGTGAACTTCGTGGTAGGCCGCCTGGGCGAGAAATGGGATCTGATCGAGAACAGCATCAAGGTGCACGCCTGCTGCCGCTTCGCCGGCCCGATCGTGGACGCCACACTGGAAACCGTGTTCCGCGAAGACGTGCGGCCCGAGCAAGTCGAGCAAGTGACGGTGGCCATGGCCAGCTACCCGTTGACGCGTTCGCTGATCGAGCCGCTGGAGCGCAAACTCAACCCCACTTCGGTGGTGGACGCGCAGTTCAGCGCGCCCTTCGCCGCAGCGGTGGCCATCGTCAAGCGCCGGGCCTTCGTGGAAGAGTACAGCGAGACCGGCATCCGTGATCCCGAGGTGCTGGCGATGGCGCGCAAGGTGCGCTGGGAGATCGACCCCGAGGCCGAGCGCCGGTGGCCCACGCGTTACCCCTGCCAGATCACCATCAAACTGACCGACGGCCGCAGCGTGACCTCGCGCGTGGAATGGCCGAAGGGCGACCCGGAGAATGCGGTCACCGAACCGGAACTGCGTGCCAAGTTCCACACGCTGGCCGCGCCTGTGCTGGGCGAGGCTGCCGCGAAGCGCAGTTATGAGCAGATCTCGGCACTGCGCGGTGCCGCCAATCTGTCCGACATCGCCCGGACACTGCGCGGCCAATGAACGCTATGACGGCCCTTCCCCGGTACGAGGTGTACGCGCTGCGCTACGCCACGCGTGACGCACGCCGACCGAGCCACTTCATCGGCGGCGACCCGCACGACGCCCCGATGCCGATGGACTACTACCTCTGGCTGGTGCGGGGCAATGGGCGCACGGTGCTTGTCGACACCGGTTTCACCGCCGAGGTGGCCCGTCAGCGGGGCCGCACTTTCCTGGAGAGCCCGGTGGCGCTGCTGCAGCGCTTCGGCGTCGAGGCCGAGGCCATCGACGACATCATCCTCAGCCACCTGCACTACGACCACGCGGGCAACCTGCCGGCCTTTCCCAGGGCGGCATTCCACGTGCAGGACGAGGAAGTGTCGTACGCCACCGGCCGCTACATGTGTCATCACCGCCTGCGCCACGGCTATGAGGTCGACGACGTCGTGGAATTGGTGCGCCTGGTCTACAAGGACCGCGTGCGCTTCTATCAGGGTGACGCGGAGCTCATGCCTGGTCTCACGATGCACCGCATCGGCGGCCACACCGCCGGCCTGCAGTGCGTACGTGTGAACACGGCGAACGGCTGGCTGGTGCTGGCCTCCGACACCGCGCATTTCTACGAGAACATGGAATCACAGCGGCCGTTCCCCACCGTGTTCCATATGGGCGACATGCTGGAGGGTTTCAACACGCTGCGCGAGCTCGCATCTTCGCCGCGCCAGATCGTCCCTGGCCACGATCCGCAGGTGATGCACCGCTACCCGCCACCTTCCGAGGCGTTCCGAGGGGCCATCGTGCGCCTGGATCAGATCGTGCCCTAACCCGCGTCCTGGCGATCAACCATGTCACCACAACCCCGTGCCGCCGTCGAACTGGCCCGCTTCATCCGGGAGCTCAGCACTGCCACCGTGCCGCCGGACGTGCTGGAGCGCGCGCGCGGCTGCCTGCTCTATGGACTTGGTATTGGTCTGCTGTGCATGGACGAAGCCTACGCACGCGTGGCCGAGGCGGCTTGGCAGGCGGTTGACGGCACCACCAGCGGACCGGGCGCCACGGCCTGGCGCAGCGGCCAACGGTACGGCACTGCCACGGCGGCCGCCTGCAATACCGTGCTCATGCACAGCCGATGCCAGGAGGACACCTATGGCTCTGCGCACCTGGGCATCGTGGTCATTCCCACGGCCCTGGCCTTGATTGAGGCTGGTTACGCCAGGCCAGACCAACTGATCCTGTCGCTCGTGGCTGGCTACGAAGCGGCCGGCGCGCTGGAGCGTCGGCTGGGCCGCAGCAGCACGGCACTGGGGTTCCGCGCCTCGCCCTTGTATGGCGCCCTCGCAGGCGCGGCGACCGCAGCCCGGCTGCTGAGCCTCGACGAGGCACAAACCACCGCCGCGCTGGCCAACGCCGCAGCGTTCGCAGGCGGCACGCTGCAGGCCATCGGCGACGGCACGGATGAATGGCGCTACCAGATGGCGGCGGCAACCCGGCGCGGCCTGGAGGCCGCGTTTCTCGCCCGCGCCGGCAGCCGTGCCACGGCCGCGGCGCTGGACGGCACACGTGGATTCGCCGCCGCCTTCGCCCGCACAGCCATCGACCTCCCCTTGAAACCCGGCGATCCCTGGGCCTTGCGGACCGTCGCGTTCAAGCCCTATCCCGTCTGCAACCGCAACCAGACCGTGACCACGTTGGCGGCCCGCATCCACGATAGTCAGGATCTTTCGCATATCCGCCACGTTCGTTTCCGCATCAGCCCGTTCGTCGAGCACGGCATGCTCGAGCGCGGGCCGTTCGACAGTGTGGCGGGCACGCTGATGAGCACCTACTTTTCCTGCGCCGCCGCCCTGGCGTATGGCACGGTGTCGCGCGCGATGCTGGAAGTCTTCGACGACGCATTGACCCATGTGTGGATCGATCGCATCGACATCCAACCCGACGAAGCCGTGCCCTATCCCTCGGCACACGCCGACATCGAATACACCGATGGCCGCAGGGACACGGTCGTACTCATGCGCAGCTTTGCGGACTACGCCCTGCCGCGCAAGGAAGTACTGGCCCTGCTCACTCGCCTGGCGCGCGAGTCCTCGGTCGACACAGCACTGCTGCAGACGCTCGACGCCTTCGCTTTCGATTCCGCTCATAAAACGATCGAACCGGCCCTGTCCGTTTTTGCGAACGCACGCACGGCTCGTCCCTCACCTCACCAGGAGATGGTATGGACGCCTCCCCCTCGCTGATCGATTGCGACGGTGGAGATGCGTGTGATGAAGGGGGGGGCCTCGCAGTCGACGGCATCGAGTGCCAAAGTGGAAGTTCGAACTAGCCACTTAACAGACGGAGGCCCCGAAATGGATCGTACGACGTATGGCTTGGACATTGCAAAGAACGTGATG
>JAFKGG010000129.1 GCA_017307915.1 Burkholderiales bacterium
GCCAGCGCGGCCACTTCGTGCGCATCCAGGCGATCGCAGATCACCGTGACGGCGCGTACGCCCAGGCCGATCGCCATGTCGAGTGCCGGGCGCGGCGAATGGCGACCGACGGCGATGATCGCCAGATCGAAGCGCTCGGCGGCGGCAGAACCATCCTTGGCGCCGGCTGCCGCCGACGCATCGTCATCACACTCGAACACCGCGCTGCGCGCACGCGCACCACCCAACTGGCGACGCAGATCATCGACCCACGACGGCTGCGGGCCCGGCGCCACGATCAGCGCCACCGCGTCGGGGTCGAACAAGGAAGACAGATAGTGACGATTTTCCACGGCTGCCAACCGCCGGTTCAGCGTTGCGGGAAACTCCGCTCAGTCGATGTCTGCCAGCGCGCGCAGATGCAGCTCGACGCAGCGTGCCAGCGCCGGCAGGTGGTAGCCGCCTTCCAGCGAGGAAACCACCCGCCCCTGGCAATGGCGATCGGCAAACGCCACCAGCTCGCGGCTGACCCAGGCGTAATCCTCGTCGCGCCACATCAGATGGCTGAGTTCGTCTTCGCGATGCGCATCGAAGCCGGCCGACACGAACAGCATCTGCGGCTTGAATTCAGCCAGCGCCGGCAGCCATTGCTCGGTGACGGCGCGCCGCATCGGTTCGCCGTCGCTGTAGGCCGGCAGCGGCACATTGACCATGTTGGCCGCACGCGGCTGCTCGCCCGAGAACGGATACAAGCGCGATTGAAAGGTCGACACCATCAGCACGCGATCGTCGCCGGCCAGGATGTCTTCGCTGCCGTTGCCATGATGCACGTCGAAGTCGATCAGCGCCACACGTTGCAGGCCCAGCTCATCGAGTGCATGGCGGATGCCGACGGCGATGTTGTTGAAGAAGCAAAAGCCCATCGCCTCGCCGCGCGTCGCATGGTGCCCTGGCGGCCGCACGCAGCAGAACGCGCGCTGGTATTCGCCCTTGGCCACCAGCTCGGTCGCCAGCACGGCGGCGCCGGCGGCATGCAGCGCAGCCGTCCAGGTGAACGCATTCATCGCCGTATCGGGATCGACCTGGTGGTAGCCCGCGCTGGGCGAGGCCGCCTGCAGCTCGAAAAACTGCCGGCCCTCATGCGCGCGCCCGATCTGCTCGAAAGTGGCGGCGGGGGCCTCGAAGCTGTCGACCCAGTCGAGCACGCCGCGCAGCAGCAGACGGTCGGAGATGGCCGACAACCGCTCCGGGCATTCCGGATGATGAGGCCCCATCTCATGCTGCAGACAGCTCGGGTGGGTGATGTAGGCAAGCTTCACGGACGCCTCCTGTGATGGGACTGTAGCACCGTTGATGCGGCATGCCGCCGCCATGTTGCGGCGCCGCGCCATGGCGACCTTGGCGCGCTGCGCTGTTATGCTGAGCGCCCGCGCGGCCGTGCGGCTGCCCGCGCCTGCCGCCTGCCGCCTGCGCATCGATCCCATCAGACCCGACGACATCCCGAACGAGGCAACGCCGTGAACGGCCTTCGCAGACAGTTACTGACCCTTCCCGCCGCGCTCGC
>JAFKGG010000160.1 GCA_017307915.1 Burkholderiales bacterium
CCAGCGCCTATCCGATCCCGCACGACGGCCCGGTCGGGCGAATGCTGGAAGCGCTGGGCCGCCATCACTGGCGGCCGGCACATCTGCATTTCCTGATCACCGCGCCCGGCTACGAGCGGCTGATCACGCACGTGTTCCGCGATGGCGACCGTTATCTGGATTCCGACGCCGTCTTCGGCGTGCGTTCGTCGCTGATCGCCGACTGGGTCGAGCATCCGCCCGGCGTCGGCCCGGACGGCAGCGAGCAGCGCGAGCCCTATTACACGCTGAATTTCGACTTCGTTCTCAACCCGGCGTCTGAGAACAAGTAAGGCTGGCACGCTTCGCAGCCGCATCGCGGCTGCCGAAAGATGAGGCGCTGGCGCGCTGCCGTGTAACGCGCACGGCCGCGCCGTGCCTCGCCTCACACACGATCGCGATCGACTCCCGCAACAATCAATCGGATGGAGACACGATCCATGGTTCGATTCACCGCACTGCTGCAATCTCGCTTCACTCGCCGCCGCGCGCTGCTGCTCGCCGGCCTGCTCGGCCTCGCGCTTTCCCCGGCCGCTCATGCCCAGGCTTATCCGGAACGGCCGATCAAGATCGTGGTGCCGTTCGGCGCAGGCGGCAGTACCGACGCGTTGGCGCGCACGGTCGGCCAGCACTTGCAAGAAGCGCTGAAGCAATCAGTGGTGATCGACAACCGCGCCGGCGCTGCCGGCGCCATCGGTGCTGAAACGGTCGCCAAGTCGCCCGGTGACGGCTATACGATCCTGATGGCCACCAGCAGCACGCATGCGATCCTGCCACTGCTGCGCAAACTGCCTTACGACGCCCGTGACGATTTCACACCGATCATCGCGATCGCGACCGCGCCCAACGTGCTGGTTGCGAGCCCGACGCTGGGCGCAGCATCGATTGCCGATCTGGTGCAAGCAGGCAAGCGTCGCCCGGACACGATGTCTTACTCGTCCAGCGGCAATGGCACGATCACGCATCTGATCGGTGCGGCTTTCGTTCAGCAGGCAGGCCTGCGCGCAGTTCACGTTCCCTACAAGACCGGCGTGCAGGCGCTCGCCGACATCACCGGCGGACGCATCGACTTCGCGTTCGACAGCATCGTGTGGACGCTGCCGCAAGCCAAGGCCGGCAAGGTCAAGGCGCTGGCGATCACCAGCGCCAAACGCTCGACGCTCGCGCCCGAGCTGCCGACCGTGGCTGAGAGCGGCTTTCCGGAATTCGAGGGGATGACGTGGTTTGCCTTTCTGGCGCCCAAGGGCACGCCCGCCCCGGTGGTTCAAACGCTGAACCGGCAGATCAATCAGATCTTGAAAGACGAATCGGTGCGCAAGATTTTCGAAACGCAGGGCGCCGAGGCGCTCGGTGGCTCACCCGAAGACCTCTCCGCGCTGATCCGGCAGGATTCCGACCGATGGGGCAAGATCATCCGCGCCGCAAACATCAAGCTGGACTGACGCATATTCCCATGAACGATTCTTCACGCCCCCACTTCCGCGATCTGGTCGCCAGCGAACGCCCGCTGGTGCTGCCCGGCGCGCACGACGCCTTGTCGGCCCTGCTGATCAAGCAGGCAGGTTTCAAGGCCTATTTCATCGGCGGCTTTCCGCTGGTCGGCGTGCGCTACGGACTACCCGACATCGGGCTGGCCGGCCTCGGCGAGATCTCTGCCGGCATCCGCGACATCATGGCCGTTTCAGATCTGCCCGTGCTGGTCGACATCGACAACGGCTATGGCGACGTGAAAAACGTCGTGCATTCGGTCCACACCTATGAACGGATGGGGGCTCAGGCGCTGTTCTTCGAAGACCAGATTTCGCCGAAGCGCTGCGGGCACATTGCCGGCAAGGCGCTGCTTGCCAGCGAGCAGATGGAAACCCGCATTCGTGCGGCGGCGGAAAACCGCCTCGACCGAAATACCTTCATCATCGCGCGCACTGACGCTCGCGAGGTGTATGGATTGGATGAGGCGCTACGCCGCGGTGAGCGCTATGCGAAGGCCGGCGCCGATGGCATTTTCATCGAAGCACCGGAGTCGCTCGAGGAAATGCAGACGGTCGGCCGCGAGCTTGCCGGCATTACGCTGATGGCCAACATGCTGGAAGGCGGGCGCACGCCGATTCTGAAGCCGGCGCAGCTGGAAGCGCTCGGGTTTCGCATTGCCATTTACGGCATCTCGCTGTTGATGAGGATCACCCGCGTCATGCAAGACAGTCTTCAGGATCTGAAGAGCGGCGAGTTGAAGCTGGTCGGCAGCGGGGTTGGCTTCGAGGAATACAAGCAGATCGTCGGGTTTTCGCGCTGGGCTGAACTCGAGGATCGGTATGAGCCGGGCGGCGCAGGGGGCCGATCCGGCTGAGCAGGGCCAGCCGATTCCAATCGGCTTGATGCGGCGCCGGCAGACTGTCGCTGCTGCACCACGGATCTCATACAGCCCGGCTGCGCGGCCGGCCGCCCTTGCGGCCGTTCTCGCGTGATGCATTGACCTTGGCCGGCGTGCGTGCCTTGCCGCCGGCCGCGCCGAGCTGGGCGGCCATCCATCGTTTGGTACCGAACACGCCTTGCAGCAGTGCCGGCACGTAGAGGTCGGCGTCGAGCTTCGGCCAATGCAGGCCAAGGCCCGTGGGGGTGATCACGATGTCGGCCAGAGCGTCTGCTGAGGCGCCGGCCAGGCCTTCGGCGAGGTGCGGCGGAAAGGCGATCTCGATGCCATTGCTCAGCTCGATGACGATGCGCGCGCGGCTGTCGTCATAGCGGGCCGCTACTGCGTGCCCCTGCTCACGCAAGGCGGTGGCGTGATCTTCGGCCTGTTCAAATGCTTGGTCGGGGATAGCCATGAATCGATCTCCATGCGTGACAGAGGCTGGCCAGGTGCTCGGCGAGCCGGTTTCCGATGCGGCTGACATCGTGCTTGCTGAAGCCGTAGATCTCACGTAGCGACGGCGGGCCGTCGGGGCAATGCAGAACGAAGACGGCTTCACCGTGCTCTCCGATGACATGAACGTGTGCGGGGCGATGGTCGTTTGGGTAAATGACTACGCGAAGGCCGTTGAATCGAAGGATGGTTGGCATGGTAGCATAAACCTAATCGGTTGGGAATTGAGATGTTGACGCCAGTTTCTACGGCGACGAACTGGCGAGCAGGCTCTTTTTAAGAGCAGATGCCCGGTACGCTGAAGCTCCGGTCGCCGCCGATCTGAACGCGATCAGGGAACGAACTGCTTCCCACGTTGCCTTGGCTGACGCCGTTCTGGCCGACCTCGCTCTGGCCAGTGGTGGCTTGTTGCCCGGATTGCCCGGACTGACCCGATTGCCCGGATTGGGATTGCTCGGGTTGCCCACCCTCCGGTTGACTACCCGCGACGGACTGATCGCCGCGATTGCCGGCGGCATCTGCGCCGACGCTCGGCCCGGAGGCTCCCGCCCGATTGCCGGCTGCGCCGCTGCCGCTCGGCTGTCGGTAGCCGATCGAACGAAAGCCATCAGCGGCATCGACTACCCCCGCGCCCAACGAGCCGCCATAGATCGGCGTCTGCATCCGCGATGGCGTGTGCCCACCCAACAGCGCCGGGGTCTGCATGCGGATCGTCGCCGAGGTGCGTATCGGCCAGCGCGGCACGACCTTGCCTGATTCATCGGGAGCCAGATACATCGGGCAAGCCCACTGGCGCGGATTGGCCTGTTGCTGCGGCATGCCCATGTCGAGCGCCCCCAGGCGAAGCGCTTGCGCGCTGTCGCAACCGTCGACGATGCGCATGACCCAGACCGCGAAGCGCCCGATCAGCGGCACAGTCATCGGCACGCCATAGCGCAGCTCGAGTTTCAGCAGATTGGCGTCGTTGAGCGTCTGCAGAGATTGCTTGCCTACGGCATCCCGATGCCTGGGCTCAGGCACCGACTGTTTCGGTTTGCGCTGGCCATACCACTGCAAGTTGTCATTGGGGATGACGATCTGATCGAGGATCGGCAAACCCGCCGCATTGAGTGCCGGCTCGCCCCAGTCGGCGAAGCTCTCGCGCGTCGGCGACAACTGCTGCCAGAAGATCCAGCCGGCCGACCGCCCAAAAGCCAGCCGCACTTGCGCCTGCGCCATCGCCGCTGCCGGGGAGCCTGCATTGCCAGGATGGGCCCAATACGGCATCAGCCCTCTTGCCAAGCCGGCATCGATACGCACCGGCATGGCCTGGGCCACGCTGCCCGCGCGCGCCGCTTCAAGCAGCGCATGATCGAGCGCGGCACGCGCATGAAACAACAAGGCCCACTGCAGCACGCCGAAGCCGAGCAGCAGCACGATCGGCATGGCGATCAATGATTCAAGCACGGCCGTACCGCGTACACGGTGTGCCTGCAACGGTGTACGCATGGCTGCCTCAACGACCGGGCTGACCGCGGATGTAGTCGACGCGGGCTGCTTCGATGCCCAGCGATGCGGGCTTCGGCTCAGCAGATTTCGATTCAGCAGACTTCGACTCGGCGGGTTTCGTCGCACCAGGTCTCAGCGCAGCAGGCTTCGACACAATGGATTTCGGCGCAGCACTCTGCGGCGACTCCATCATCGAAGACGAACGCGGCGATGCCGGCATCGCCCTCCCCACGGAGGGCATCAGCGATTCCAGTTGCCGCTGCGCATCAGCGATGATTCTTCCCATGTCCCCGGTATCGGGGCTGCCATCGATTGGTCCGAGTCGTTCGATTTCGCGAAGCGACTGCCGGGCCAGTTCAAGGTTGATGGCGGCCAGGTTGTGCAAAGCCTTGCGGCGCGTTGCTTGGGCGAGTTCGCCGGCATCAGCGCCGGGCCGGGTTGCCGCGCGACGATACGCACTCAGCGCCTGGAACCATTGGCGTCGCTGCTGGTGCAAATTGCCGATGCGCAACCAGGCATGGGCCAGCCCCGGTTCGGCCGCGACGATGCGCTGGAAGATCTGCAATGCTTCATCAGCCCTGCGCTCGCGATAGGCCTGCTCACCCGCTTGCAGCCATGCAATCAGTTCCTCATTGGCGCGACGGCCGGCATGTAGACGCGACGCATCGTCATGGCGCACAATCGGCGCGGCATCGCCGATCGCCCCTTGCATCGTTGCAGCAGCAACAGGAGCCCCCGGCGTTTCGTGGACATCGAACAGATCGGCCCATTCTCGATCGGGCTCGGCATCAGCCACGGCCGGCGTAGCGTGCATGGGAAGACCGAGCGCGAGGGCCGCTGCGCAGACGGTAGCGAATCGGCGCGGATTCATGGCTGCACTTCCATACCGATGGTCGTTGAAAGCCCGAGAATCGAGCCTTGCAGTCGCTCGTAAGACGAAACATCGACACGCGTCACCCGGCTGCCGAGCAGGATGCCGAGTTGACGCGCCTGCCCGGCCTGCATCTCGACGACGGCATGGCTGCGCCTGCAGCTTCGCAGGCGCCCCGGCGGCACCCCCTCGTCAATGCGCCGCACGCGCAGATCTCGCGAAACGAATACGACGTCGATCGGCTCGCGCATGCCGAACGTGTGAATGCCGGCGCAGGGTTCGATCCACAGGCCGCTGTGTGCTACGGGTAGCGGCCGCCCTATCAGGCCGCGCAGCCGCGCAAGAAAATCCAGCGCCGGCAAGACATGAATGATGGCCGGTAGGCGGCCCGGATAGTCGAAACGGATTGCCACCGTTTCCGCTTGCACTCGATTCACAACACCCCCTCTTGCATCAGACGAACTGCGACGGGAAACAACAGAATCGCGAACGTGCCGGGAAAGATGCACACCACGAGCGGCAGCAGCATCTTGACCGGCGCTTCCATGGCGAGCTTCTCGGCTCGGAGAAACCGTTCGGTGCGGCGCTGCTCGGCCTGTGCGCGCAGGATCGGCGCCAGGCTTGCGCCCTGCCGCTCGGCTGCCAGCAACGCGGCGACCAGGCTCGATACGGCGGGCAGGCCGGCGCGTACAGCGAACTGGCGCAGCGCCTCATGCCGGGGCTGGCCGGCGTGGATATCACGCAGCACGCGCAACCACTCTTCACGCAGCGGCCCGGGCGGTGCGTGTGCAGCGGCCTGCGCCAACGCGGCGCTCAGATTCAGGCCGGCTTCGACCGACAAGGTAATCAGATCAAGATCGTGAGGCAGGCGCCCGAGCAGTGCATGGCGGCGGCGCGCAATACGGTCGCGCAGCGCGAACGCCGGAAACGCCGCCGCACCGACGCTGGCCAGCAACGTAGCCAGCAGCCCAGTGGCGCTGGCCACCCCGAGCAATGCAGCGCACACCGACGCAGCGGCGATCCCGGCAATCACCTGGCCGCCGACGAACTGCTCAGGATTGATCGAGCGATCGAAACCGGCACGGCCCAGGCGTTCGCGCAGCCGTTCGCGGGTGCGCATGCTCAGTGCCGCCGCGACGACGGGCGAGAATCGCCGCACCAGCGGCCAGATGAGGCGCCAGGCCCACGGCAAGGGGTCGGCGAAACGACGATCTTCCACCGGCGCTTTGGGCCATATCAGCGCTACGGCGCCGATCAGCGCCGCCGCGGCGACGAACAGGGCCGCAAGCGGCCACCACAGTGCGGCGCTCATATGTCGATCGCCACGATGCGCCGGATCATCATCATGCCGATCACCTGCAGGATCACGACGACGATGCAGACGAGCCAGCCATGCCAGGTCTCGATCAAGGGGCTCATCGCCTCGGGTTCGACGATGAACAGCAGCAG
The DNA here is from genome assembly GCA_017307915.1 of Burkholderiales bacterium. GTDB lineage: Bacteria > Pseudomonadota > Gammaproteobacteria > Burkholderiales > Burkholderiaceae_E > Zeimonas. Next base: position 6,687 of record JAFKGG010000160.1, read on the forward strand.
CGCCAGAATTGCCGGCAGTGCGCCCATCACGGCCGCCTGAAGGCGGCCTTGCGCGGTAAGCGCGCGGATCTTTCCTTCGAGCGCCAGCTTGCGGCGTGTTGCCTCGGCCAGCGATTCGAAGGTGTCGGCCATGTTGCCGCCGGTTTCCGCCCCGATGCGCAGCGCCGATGCAAACAGTGCCGTTTCCTCGATCGGTACTCGACGCGCCAGTGCCGCCAGACCCTGATCGAGCGTGACGCCCAGCCGCTGTTCACGCAGCAGCAGGCCGAGTTCCTGTTTCGCGGGCAGGCCGATCTCGCCGGCTGCCTGTGCGAGTGCCTGACCCAACCCGCTGCCGGCACGCATGCCGCCGGCGATCAGCATCAACAAGTCGGGCATCTGCTGGCGAAACGTCTCGAGCCGCCGCTTGCGCAAGCGCCGCAGCAGCAGCCCGGGCAAGGCGCCGGCCGCCAGCGCGGCCAGCACGGCGATCTGCCAACGGCCACTCACCCACCAGGCGAACGCGACCGCCGCGATCGTCGACAGATGGTTGAGCGCAAACAGGCGCGCCGGGTCGATGAACAGAAATGCTTCGCGCAGTCTGCCGCCGACGGCGCGTTCAAAGCGCTCGCGATGGCGATTGGCATAATGGCGCATCAGCATGCTGCCCAGCGCGAGCAAGGCCGCGGCCGCGGCGAAGACGGCGCACAGCACGGGCCACAGATCGGTATTCATGCTTGTTCCTGGAAGATGCCCAGATCGAGCGGATGACCTTCGGCGCGCAGCGTCTCGTAGAACTCGGGCACGTTGCCGCAGCCGACGAAGCGGCCGCCGCCGGCACGATCGGTGCCGCGCTTGTCGTAGCGAAACAGCGGCTGCATCAGCACGCGCGAACCTTCCAGGCCGGTGAGCTCGACGATCTCCACAATGCGTCTACCGCCATCAGCCGTGCGTGCCTGATGAACGATGACGTCGACCGCCGAGACGATCTGCTCGCGGATCGCGGTCACCGGCATGTCGACGCCGGCCATCAGCACCATCGTTTCCAGTCGCGATACGACATCTCGCGAGCTGTTGGCGTGGACCGTGGTCAACGATCCATCATGGCCGGTGTTCATCGCCTGCAGCATGTCGAGTGCCTCGCCGCCGCGGCATTCGCCGACCACGATGCGGTCGGGGCGCATGCGCAGCGCATTGCGCACCAGATCGCGGATCGCGACCTGTCCCCTGCCCTCGGCATTGGCCGGCCGCGCTTCCAGGCTGACGCAATGTTCGTGGCGCAACCGCAGCTCGGCAGCGTCTTCGATGGTGACGACGCGCTGGTCTTGGGGGATCAGGTTCGACAGCAGGTTCAGCAGTGTCGTCTTACCCGAGCCGGTGCCGCCGGAGACGATGATGTTGCGCCGGCTGGCGACGCACACGTGCAGGAATTCCAGCATCGCGTCCGACAGCGAACCGATCTCGACCAGGTCTTGCGGGCCGAACAGCCGCCGATTGAAACGCCGGATCGTGATCGAGGGGCCTCGGATGGCCAGCGGTGGGATGATCGCATTGACGCGGGAGCCGTCGGGCAGTCGTGCGTCGACCATCGGCGATCCTTCGTCGATGCGCCGACCCAGCGGCGTCACGACCCGGTCGATGGTGGCGCGAATCGCGTCGTCGCTAGTGAAGGCCGCGGCGGTGCGTTCGAGCCGGCCGTGCCGTTCGATGAAGATCTCATCGGCCGAATTGACCATGATCTCGGTGATGCTGTCGTCAGCCAGCAGCGGTTCGAGCGGCCCCAACCCGATCGCCTCATCGAGCACCTCTTCGATCAGGCGAACCCGGTCGATGTCGGCAGGCAGCACATCGTCGCTGGACAGCAGTTCGATCAGCAGGCTCTGCGCTTCGGCCCGCAGCTGCGCGGCGCTCAGCTGGCGGATGTCTTGCCGGCGCAGGTCGATGGCGGCGAGCAGCCGTCGATGCAGCAGACGGCGCCACTCCAGGCCTGACCCCGCTGGGACGGCGGCCCGCTCGGCGGCGGATACATCGTCAACACCAGTATCACTGCCATCCGCATCAGTGCTGTCCTGTGGCCTCGGTTGGTTCGACGAATCGACCAGGCGCAGAGTCGGATGCGCGCGCAGGCGGAAACCGGCGATCGAGATTTCATCGTCGTCGGCCAACGGCGCGTATTCGACGATGCGCTCGCCATTGACCCAGGTACCGCCCAGGCTGCCGCAGTCGACCAGCTTGAAGCCGCGTTCGATGCGATGAATCTCGGCATGGATGCCGGCGACGCGCCAGCTCTGCAAGCGCACCGGGTTCTCGCGCAAGCGGCCGATCCGGCTGGGAAATTGCGTCAGGCGCAAGGTGCGCGGCACCTCGCCCTCGGTTTCGATGATCAAGGTCAGCATGTTGAGGTTCTGGTGGGAGATCGCTGTCAATCGGCCATGCGGACCTGCTTGCGCACGGCTTCCAGGCGCTGATTGCCGCGTTCGATCGCCTGCTGGTTGCGCTCGCTGGCCGAGCCGACGAAGCGTGGCGTGACGAACACGACAAGATCGGTCTGCCGGTCTCGGAATTGCCGCGAACGGAACAAGCGCCCAAGAATCGGCACGTCACCGATCGCCGGCACCTTGTCGATCGATTTGGACGACTCTTCGCTGAGCAACCCGGCGATGACCAGCGTTTCGTTCTCGCGCAGGTTGACCTCGGTCTCGGCCCGCCGTTTGGTCAGCCCCGGTACGCTCTGCACCTGCACGTCGAAGTTGATCGACGAGATCTCGGTAGCGATCTTGGCGGCGATGACGCCGGATTCACCGGCCACCGGGTTCACGTCGAACTTGATGCCGTATTCCTTGAAGCCGACCGATACGGTACCCAGGCCGCTGGCGAACGGCACCGGCAGCTCGCCGCCGGCGATAAAGCGCGCCGAGCCGCCGCTGCGGCACGACAGCCTGGGCTCAGCGAGCACGACGGCGTCGCCGTTCTGCACCATGAGGTTGATGATCGAACCGATGGAGGTGGCCAGGCCCAGGCTGGTGGCAAAGGGCGCCACCCTGCGCGCCACCGCCAGGCCGGCATCGACGGCAGCACCGCCGATGCGGAACGCATCGCTGCGATGCAGGTCGCCGATGATGCCGAACGACGGCCCCTGTGCGCTGCTGTTCCACTTGACGCCGATCTGTTCGAGGGCGTCGCGCCGCACTTCGAGCATGCGCACGTCCATCTCGATCATTCGTTCCAGGCCGATGCGGCTGATCAGGTTGACGATCTGCGGATAGCGGCGGGCGATCTCGGCCATGCGCGCGGCCTGCTCGTCGGATAGTTCGCTGCCTTCGAGCACCACCTTGTCGCCGACGATGCGGGCGTTGACGCGCTCATCGTGGCCGAGCATGGCCTTGACCTCGTCGAGCAGCCGATTGGCATCGGCCGGCACCACACGAATCGCGAAGCTGGTTTCGTTGCCCTCCTTGTCCCACAGGTGCAGCGAGCTCTGGCCCGGCGCCTCGGGGATGACCAGAACCTGGCCGCCATCGAGGGCGGTGGCCTGAATGACCTTGCCGTTGCCGATGGCGATGCGCTTGAGCTCGGCGGTGCGAATGATGTGGACCTGACCGACGTACAGATCCACCTGGATCGGCACTTGCTGGGCCGAGGCGGAAACTGCCAGCCAAAGGGATGTGAACAAGCCCGCCAGCCTGGCGATGAGCAAATGATGCGACATGGGATCTCCGGTCAGCGACGAACAGGTGCTTGTGGATCAAGGCTGGGATCGGCCTGCTGGCCGACCTGCCCGGCGGCGCCGGGCCATAGCAACGACCACGCACCGCCGGCCGCCGCACTGTCGGGGGCTGCTGCGGCAGGCGATGCGGGCGGCGCCATTGCGGAGGGGGCTGCCGAGGGAGCTGCGGCAGTAGAAGGCTTGACGG
>JAFKGG010000130.1 GCA_017307915.1 Burkholderiales bacterium
GGGATGTGGGCGCGTTGCTGGCAGCCGGCACCGACCGCCTCACCGTGCGTCAGGTGGATCTCGAACAGGGGCCGTGGCCCTTTGGCGACGAAAGCTTCGATGCCGTGCTGGTCAGCCGCTATCTGTTCCGGCCGCGCCTGGCGCTGCTGGCGGCGCTGGTGGCCCCCGGTGGGCGTCTGATCTATGAGACTTTCGCGCGCGACAACGAGCGTTATGGGCGGCCGAGCAATCCCGCTTTTCTGCTCGAAGCCGGCGAGCTGTACGAGCGCGCGCGCCGCGCCGGGCTGGTCGTGCTCGGCTACGAGCACGGCTTCGTCAGTGCGCCGGCGCCGGCAATGATCCAACGCGTCTGCGCGCTGCGCCCTCCGCTGACCGAGCCGCTGCTGGCGCTCGGCTAGAATGCAATTTTTTTCCAGCCGATCCATCATGATCAAGGGAAGCATAGTTGCGATCGTCAGCCCGATGCATGACGACGGTAGCCTAGATCTGGACAGCTACCGCCGGTTGATCGACTGGCACATCGAAGAAGGCACCGCAGGCATCGTCGCGGTCGGCACCACCGGCGAATCGCCGACCGTCAACGTCGACGAGCACGTCACGCTGATCCGCGTGGCCATCGAGCAGGCCAAGGGCCGGGTGCCGGTAATCGCCGGCACCGGCGGCAATTCGACGCGCGAGGCGATCGAGCTGACCGAGTTCGCCAAGAAAGCCGGCGCGCATTCGTGTCTGCAAGTCGTGCCGTATTACAACCGGCCGACGCAGGAAGGGCTGTACCGGCATTTTCGTGCGGTCGCCGAAGCCGTCGACCTGCCGATCATCCTGTACAACGTGCCGGGCCGCACCGGCGCCGATCTGTCGAATGCCACCACGTTGCGGCTGGCTCAAGTGCCCGGCATCGTCGGCCTGAAAGACGCCACCGGTGACATCCCGCGCGGCTCGGCGCTGCTGGCGCAATTGCCGGCTGATTTCGCCGTCTACAGCGGCAATGACGACTCGGCGCTGGCGCTGATGGCGATGGGCAGCCATGGCGTGATCTCGGTCACCGCCAATGTCGCGCCGGGGCCGATGGCGCGCATGTGCGCGGCGGCGCTGGCCGGCGACTGGGCACAGGCGCTGCGCATCAACCGGCAACTGCTGCCGCTGCATCTCGATCTGTTCGTGGAAGCCAATCCGATTCCGGTCAAATGGGCGCTGGCCGAGATGGGGCGCACCGGGGCCGGCATCCGCCTGCCGATGACGCCGTTGTCGGCCGAGCTTCAGGAAGTCGTGCGTTCGGCGCTCAAGCGCTCAGGGGTATTGAATTGATGATGAAGACCGCCGCGGGATCGCTGCGTATCGCCAGCCTGCTCACGGTGGCGCTGTCGCTGGGCGCCTGCTCGCTGAACCAGCGCATCGAGGAAGCCGGGCGCATCGACTACAAGTCGCAGGGCAAACAGGGGCCTGGCCTGGAAGTGCCGCCCGACCTGGCAGCGCCGCGCGGCGACAACCGTTACGTGATGCCCGAGCGCAGCGTCAGCGACCGCACCTATTCGAGC
>JAFKGG010000131.1 GCA_017307915.1 Burkholderiales bacterium
GCGCATGTCGATCGGCTGTGTGAAGCTGTAGCCGACGCCCGGGAGTTCGTCGAGTACCGCGCGAATCCGCTCTTCCAGTGCCGGCTTTCCCCCGGGCGGCCATTCGCTGCGAGGCTTCAGCACAAGATAGGTATCGGTCTGGTTCAGGCTCATCGGGTCCAGCCCGATCTCGTCGGCACCGGCGCGCGCCACGATGCCGGTAATCTCGGGTACGCCCTTCATCAGCGCCTGATGGATCTTCAGGTCGAGTTCGGCGGTCTGCTCCAGGCTCACCGAGGGCAGCTTCTCGATGCCCACGATCAGGTCTCCCTCGTCCATCGCCGGCATGAAGGTCTTGCCGACCAGGGTATAGATGCCTATGGCGGCCGCCAGCATGACGCCGGCCACGACAAAGACCAGCTTCTGCCGACCCAACGCGAAGCGCAGGATCGGCGCATACAGCCGCAGCGCCTGGCGGGGCAGCCAGGGGTCATCGTGCTTGACCTTCTTGAACAGGAAGGACGACAGCACCGGGATGATGGTGAGCGACAGCACGAGCGAGCTGGCCAGCGCGAACACGATGGTCATCGCCACGGGCACGAAGAACTTGCCCTCGAGGCCTTGCAGCGTCATCAACGGCAGGAACACGACGGCGATGATCAGGATGCCCGCGGCCACCGGCACGGCCACTTCGCGCACCGCGCGGAATACCATGTGCTGGCGAGGCAGCTTGTCCTTGCCGTCATGGGCCATGTGCTGGACGATGTTCTCGACCACCACCACCGCGCCGTCGACCAGCATGCCCAACGCAATGGCCAAGCCGCCAAGACTCATCAAGTTGGCCGACATGCCATACCAGCGCATCAGGATGAAGGTGGCCAGCGCCGACAGAGGCAGCACCACGGCGACTGTCACCGCGGCCCGCAGATTGCCGAGGAATGCGCCCAGCAGGATCAGCACCAGCACGGTCGCCTCCAGCAGCGCCATGGATACCGTGCCGACCGCCGTCTCGACCAGTTTGGCGCGGTTGTAGAAGACGTTGATCTCGACGCCCTTCGGTAAGGTGGGCTTGAGTTCTTCCAGCTTCTGCGTCACGCCTTGCACGACCTTCTGCGCATTGGCGCCGGCTAATCCGAGGACCAGGCCCTGCACGGCCTCGCCTCGGCCGTTCTGCGTCACCACGCCATAGCGCGTGAGGTATCCCTGGCGTACCTGGGCGATGTCCGCGATGCGCACGCTTGCGCCGCCCTCGGCCTTCACGACGATGGCGCGCACGTCGTCCATGGTCTTGATGCTGCCTTCGGTGCGCACCAGCAGCACTTCGTCGCCTTCACCCAAGCGGCCTGCGCCGTCGTTGCGGTTGTTGGCCTCGATGGCGGACCGCAACTGCGCTGTGGACAGGCCCACTGCGGCCAGCTTTACCGGATCGGGAACGACCTCGAAAGTGCGCACTTTTCCGCCCAGGGCGTTGACATCGGCCACGCCCGGCACCGAACGCAGGGCAGGCCGGATTACCCAATCGAGCAGACTGCGCCTTTCCTCCAGCGACATCCAC
>JAFKGG010000161.1 GCA_017307915.1 Burkholderiales bacterium
TGCGCAGATACCCCGCCATCCCACCTCGCCCATGCCTTCGCCGATACAGCGGCGGACTGCGAAGAACGAATGTGTCGTCTTCGTGAAGTTCGACACCAATGCTCATTCGTCCAAGGCAAAGCCCAGAACTTTGTTCCTCCGCACGCCCCCTTCGTTGGTCAAGCGTCAGGCGGTGGGGGGCGCGGGCGCTGTTTGCGGCGCCGAGCAGCGCAGTCTTGGGCTGGGCGCGCGCAGCGCGCTTCGTACATCTGACTCGCGGCGACTGTTTGAGCGTAGCGACCGAAGGGAGCGCAGCGAGTCTCGCCGCGCCAGCCCAAGGCGAGCAGCGCAGGGCAGTCGGCCCGCAGGGCCGACCGCCGCGATCAGCGCCCGCGCCCCCCACCGCCTGGCGCGCCACGCCAAGCCATGGCATGCCGGACCACGACACGCCCAGCTCAACACACGCCATTGCAAACGGAGAACCGCGCCCCACTCTTACACCCCTTGCGCCCGATTAGCCTGCTCCAGCGCCGACAACCCGGCACTCTGAGCCGCCATCGCACGCTCACGTTCCAGGTTGCGCTCAAGCTGCACCTTGGCTGCGCGATACTGCTTGGGCCACTCCACATCGAAATAGCCGATCTTGGCAGCTTCCAGCAAGGCCCAGGCCGGATTGGCCAGATGCGGGCGCGCCACCGCGCACAGGTCGGCGCGGCCAGCCGCGATGATGCTGTTGACGTGGTCGGCTTCCGAGATCGCACCGACCGCGATGGTGGCGATGCCGGCCTCGTTGCGGATGCGGTCGGCGAACGGCGTCTGGAACATGCGGCCATAGACCGGCTTCTCGGCCTTGCTGACCTGGCCCGACGAGCAGTCGATCATATCCGCGCCGGCGGCCTTGAAGGCACGCGCGATCTCGATCGCGTCATCGGGCGTGATGCCGCCCTCGACCCAGTCGTGCGCCGAGATGCGCACCGAGATCGGCAGATGCTCGGGCCAGACTTCGCGCACCGCGCGGAACACTTCCAGCGGATAACGCAGCCGGTTTTCCAGCGAGCCGCCGTATTCGTCGGTGCGCTGGTTGGTCAACGGCGAGATGAAGCTCGACAGCAGATAGCCGTGCGCGCAATGCAGTTCGAGCCAATCGAAGCCGGCTTCGGCGGCCCAGCGCGTGCTGCGCACGAAATCGTCGCGCACGCGTTCCATGTCGGCCCGCGTCATCGCGCGCGACCATTGGCTGACGCCGTCCAGGTATTGCTGCGGCGAGGCGCTGATCAGCGGCCAGTTCGGCTCGCCGCCGTCGTCGGGCAGAGGCTGGTCGATGCCGTCCCAGGCGCGGCGCGTCGAACCTTTGGCGCCGGCGTGGCCGAGCTGGATCGCCACCTTGGCATCGGTCTGCGAATGGATCAGGTCATTGATGCGCTTCCAGCCGTCGCGCTGCGCGGTATTCCATAGCCCAGGGCAGCCCGGCGTGATGCGCGCATCAGGTGACACGCAGGTCATCTCAACCACCACCATGCCGGCGCCGCCCATTGCGCGTGCGCCCAGATGCATCAGGTGATAGTCGTCGGGCTGGCCGTCGCGGCACGAATACTGCGCCATCGGCGACATCACCACACGGTTCTTCAGTTCGACGCCGCGCACGCGAAACGGCGTGAACATCGGCGGGATCGGCTGGTGACCCGGCGCGCGCGGCGCACCGGCGCGTTCGGCCAGCCAGTCTTCGTAGTGTTCCAGGTACTGCTTGTCGCGCAGCCGCAAGTTTTCGTGGCTGATGCGCTGGCTGCGCGTGAGCAGCGAATAGGCGAACTGCTCGGGCGGCAGGTTCACGTAGCGCGTCACGTTCTCGAACCACTCGGTGGAGTTGCGCGCCGCGTTCTGGATGCGCAGCACCTCGACGCTGCGCACCGATTCATAGTCGCGCAGCGCCTGCATCAGGTCGCCCGGCTGCCGACCGATGGCGCGCGACAGCTCGATCGCGTCTTCCAACGCCAGCTTGGTGCCCGAGCCGATCGAGAAGTGCGCCGTGTGCGCCGCGTCGCCCATCAGCACCACCGGCGCGCGGCCGTTGTGATGCACCCAGCTTTCGCAGACCACGCGCGGAAACTTGATCCACTGCGTGGACCCGCGCAGATGCGCGGCGTTCGACATCAGCGGATTGCCGTCGAGATATTTGGCGAAGAGCTTTTCGCAGAATGCAATCGCCTCTTCCTTCTCCATCTTGTCCAGGCCGGCTTTCAGCCATACCTCTTCGGGCGTTTCGACGATGAAGGTCGAGGTGTCCTGGTCATAGCGATAGGCGTGCGCCTGGAACCAGCCCCACTCGGTTTCCTCGAACGCGAAAGTAAAGGCTTCGAACAGCTTGTTCGTGCCCAGCCAGACGAAGCGGCAATGGCGCACGTCGATGTCGGGCCGATAGTGGGCCTCGTACTTGGTGCGAATGCGGCTGTTCAGCCCGTCGCTGGCGATGATCAGATCGGCATCGGCGAATTCTTCGTCGCTTTGCACGTCGGTTTCGAAGCGCAGCTCGACACCCAGCTCTTCGCAGCGCGCTTGCAGAATGTTCAGCAGCCGCTTGCGGCCGATGCCGCAAAAACCATGGCCCGACGAACGCAGCTTGTGGCCGCGGATGTTGATCTCGATGTCATCCCAATGATTGAAGGCATCGAGGATCTGCGTCGCGGTTCTCGGGTCGGCGGCCTGCAGATTGCCCAGCGTCTGGTCGGAAAAGACCACACCCCAGCCGAAGGTATCGTACGGGCGGTTGCGCTCGATGACGGTGATCTGATGCGCCGGATCCTGCAACTTCATCAGGATGGCAAAATACAGCCCGGCCGGGCCGCCGCCGATGCAGACGATCTTCATACGCGCTCCAGGCAGATGGGCTTCCGCTACAGCCTCCTCGGGTGCCCTCTGGCCGTCTGACCAAGTCTGGCCAGGCTTCGCGGATCCCAATGGATCAAATATAAATATTTTATAACTAAACTAATATTAGAGGGAACCCGCAAGCGGCGCAAGACAAAATTCCATCGACGCGCTTGGGCCCGGCGCGTACAATCCAGCCGCAAAGCTAAGTACACTCAGTATCTGGTGGAGACCTCATGCAACAGCTACCCGTTCTCATCTCCGGCGGCGGCATCGGCGGCCTGGCGGCCGCGCTCGTGCTCAGCCGCCTCGGCCAGCAGGTCGAGGTGTTCGAGCAGGCTGACGAGTTCCGTGAAATCGGCGCCGGCATCCAGCTCGGTCCGAACATCTACAAGATGTTCGTGCTGCTCGGGCTGGACGAAGCGGTGCGCCGCGTCGTCTATTTCCCCGACGCGATGAAGATGCGCGACGTGCGCAGCGGCGAGCTGGTCGTGCGCGCGCCGCTGGGCGCAACGGCGCGTGCCGCTTACGGCCACGACTACAGCGTCATCTACCGCGTCGACCTGCACAACGTGTTCCTCGGCGCCTGTCGCGCGCAGCCTAACGTGAAGCTGCACACCCTGAGCAAGGTGGAAGGCTTCACGCAGGACGCCGGCGGCGTCACCGTCACGCTGGCCGACGGCCGCAGCGTGCGCGGCGCCGCATTGATCGGCGCCGACGGCCTGTGGAGCGCGATTCGCCAGGCGATCGTCGGCGACGGCAAGCCGCGCGTGTCAGGTCACATCGCCTATCGCGCGGTGCTACCGATCGAGGCAGTGCCCAAGCATCTGTTCGACCCCGACGTAACGCTATGGGGCGGCGAGAAAACCCACCTGGTGACCTACCCGCTGCGCCGCGGCGAGCTGTACAACCTGGTCGCCGTGTTCCACAGCAATCAGTACGAAGAAGGCTGGAACACCTTCGGCGACCCGCAAGAGCTGACGCAGCGCTTCGCTCAAGCCCACCCCACGGTGAAAGAACTGCTCGGCAAGATCGAAACCTGGAAGATGTGGGTGCTGTGCGATCGCGAACCGGTGGCCAATTGGTCGCAGGATCGCGTCACGCTGCTGGGCGACGCCGCGCATCCGATGCTGCAGTATCTGGCGCAGGGCGCCGGCATGGCGATCGAAGACGCGGTGGTGCTCGGCGCTGCGCTGCAAGAGGCCAACGGCGATTTCGCGGCGGCCTTCCAGCGCTATCAGTCGGTGCGTTATCTGCGCACCGGCCGCGTGCAGCTCACCGCGCGCTTCTATGGCGACATCTATCACGCCAGCGGCGTGACGCGCGAGCTGCGCAACCAGATGTTCCAGTCGGGCACCGAGGCGGCGGGCTTTGCCGGGTTATCGTGGCTGTACAAGGGGCTGAACCCGGACAATCTGCTGGCACCGACGCCGGCCGGCAAGGTCGGCTGAGGCCAGATCCGCCACCCGATCAACCGCATCCATTCGTATCCGACCGCAGGAGTCACTGATGAACGCACCGCACATCCCGGCCCCGGCCGGCGCCCGCCAGGCGCTGTACGACGACATGCATCCGCACAACCTGACGCCGCTGTGGGAGTCGCTGCACCAGTTGGTGCCGCCGCAGCCGGCCTCGCCCTGTGTGCCGGCGATCTGGCGCTATGACGAGGCGCGCCCGTTCCTGATGCGCTCGGGCGAGATCATCACCGCCGAAGAGGCGGTGCGGCGCGTGCTGATCCTGGAGAACCCCGGGCTGCGCGGCCAGTCGGCGGTGACGCAGTCGTTGTACGCCGGCCTGCAATTGATCCTGCCCGGCGAGGTGGCGCCCAGCCATCGCCATGCGCAGAGCGCGCTGCGCTTCATCATCGAAGGCTCCGGCGCGTTCACCGCGGTCAACGGCGAGCGCAGCACGATGCACCCGGGCGATTTCATCCTCACGCCGAGCTGGACCTGGCACGACCACGGCAATGAAGCCCCGGGGCCGGTGGTCTGGCTCGACGGGCTCGACATTCCCACCGTGCGTTTCCTCGATGCCGGCTTTGCCGAGAACGGCAGCGCCGCGCAGCAGCAGGTGCTGCGCAGCGAAGGCAGCAATTTCGCGCGCTACGGCGCCAACATGGCGCCGCTGGCGCATGATCCGCTGGCCTCGCCGCACGGCATGTCGTCGCCGCTGTTCAGCTATCCCTACGAACGCTCGCGCGAAGCGCTGGAACGGCTGCTGCGCGACGCGCCGATCGATCCCTGGGACGGCGTCAAGCTGCGCTACGTGAACCCAGCCACCGGCGGCTGGACGATGCCCACCATCGGCGCGTTCATGCAGATGTTGCCGGCGGGCTTTGCCGGCAAGCCCTATCGGCAGACCGACGGCGCCGTGTTTTCGGTGGTCGAAGGGCATGGCCACGCCATCATCGAGCGCAGCGAACGCGACGGCAGCACACGGCAATGGCGCCTGGATTTCGGCCCGCGCGATCATTTCGTCGTACCGTCGTGGCATACGCTGCGGCTGCACGCCAGCGACACCGCCGTGCTGTTCAGTTTCTCGGACCGGCCGATCCACAGCGCGCTGGGGCTGCTGCGCGAGCAGCGGCTCGAAGGCTGAGCGCTGGCGTCGGCGTCATTCTCATCATTCAACCGGAGTATCCCCTTGGCTTACGTCATTTCTGCCCCCGCCATCCCGTCGCTGCCGGTCGTCGGCAGCGCCGACCGCTTTCCGGTGCGCCGCGTCTACTGCGTCGGCCGCAACTACGAAGCGCACGCGAAGGAAATGGGCTTCACCGGTCGCGAGCCGCCGTTCTTCTTCCTGAAACCGGCCGACGCGGTGGTGCCCGTCGAAGCCGGCACGGTCGGCCAGATCGACTATCCGAGCCAGACCAAGGATTTCCACCACGAGATCGAGCTGGTCGTGGCGATCGGCAAGGGCGGCAAGAACATCAGCGCCGCCGATGCCGCCAAGCACATCTACGGCTATGCCGTGGGCCTGGACATGACGCGCCGCGACCTGCAGGGCGACATGAAGAAACAGGGCCGGCCGTGGTGCATCGGCAAGGCCTTCGACCAATCAGCGCCGATCGGCCCGATCACGCCGATCACGGCCAGCGGCGAGATCACCAAGGGCGCACTATCACTCACCGTCAACGACAAGCCGCGCCAATCCAGCGACGTGTCGATGCTGATCTGGAACGTCAATGAAGTGATCGAGCACCTGTCGGCCGCCTGGGAACTGGCGCCCGGCGACCTGATCATGACCGGCACGCCCGAAGGCGTGGCGGCCGTGGTGTCGGGGGATCGCATGTCGGGGCGCATCGAAGGGCTCGGCACGCTGGACGTGGTGGTGCGCTGATCTCCAGGGCTGCGCAGGCGCAACCGGCACGCGCCGTGCCCGCCTGGCAGGCCGGCACGGCGCCATGCAAGTGCGTGGTCAGCCGTGCACCTGCGCCCACAACTCCCGATCGCGCTCGGCCGTCCAGATGCGCGGCTCGGCGATGCCACAGGCTTCGTCGTAGGCGCGCGCAATGCTGAACGGAATGCAGTGCTCGAAGATGAACCAGTGTCCGTAGCGCTCCTTGAGCCGCGGATACGCATGGTCGAACGCCGCTTTCAATGAACCGCCCTGGGCGCCGGCCGCGGTGATCTCATAGACGTCTTTCAGATAGGCGTCCATCTCGTCGAACGCTGCGTCGCAAGCAGCACTGCCTTGCAGCGCCTTGCCGCGGCCCGGCACCAGCACCTGCGGCTGCAATGCGCGAATGCGCTGCAGCGTGACGCGCCAATCCTTCAGATAGGCATCGCCGCAATACGGCGTGGAGCGATAGTCGATCGAATCGCCGCCGAACAGCACGCGCTCGCGCGGCAGCCACACCACCGTATCGCCGCGCGTATGGCCGCGGCCGAAATGCAGCACCTCGACTTCGGTGCGGCCCAGGCGCAGCGTCAGCCGGTGCTCGAAGACCAGGTGCGGCCAGGTCAGACCGGGAATCGAATCGGCGCCGCGAAACAGGCGCGGGAAGCGGCCGAATTCGCTCTGGTAATCCGCCTCGCCGCGCTCGGCGATCAGATCGTAGGTGCCGCGGCTGGCCACCACCGTGGCCTGATCATAGGCTGAGGCGCCCAGCGTGCGCACCGCGTGGTAATGCGACAGCACCACGAAGCGCAACGGCGCGCTCGACACGGCGCGGATCTTCTCGATCACCGGCTGCGCCATCGCCGGCGTCGCCGTGGTGTCGACCACCAGGATGCCGTCATCGCCGGTGACCACCAGCACGTTGGGATCACCATCGGCGGTGGCGGCGTACACCGAAGGCGCCAGCTGGTCGAAATGCAGCGGCTGGTCACGCAGGTCGGCGGTCGAGGCAAAGGCAACGGCCATGTCGGTCGGTTCCGTGTTTGATGAAAAGCACGGATTCTGTCGGGCACCACGGTGCGTGGCTGTCCCAAGAGATTGGGACAGGCGGAAGCGCACCTGCACGTGGCGCCCCGGCCGTGGCCGAGCCGGATCAGCTCAATTCAGGCAGATCCTGAACAATTCGTTCTGCGAACTCACGCGCAGCTTGGCGTAGGCGCGCTTGCGATAAGTCAGCACGGTATTGGTCGAGATGCCGCACTTCAGCGCGATCGATTCCGAGCTGTGACCCAGCACGATCAGTACGCAGATTTGAAGTTCGCGTTCCGACAACTCGCTGGCGTGATCGAGCAAGCGCTGGCGGATGTCGCGCTCGGCCGACTGCGCGAACACGATCGGCGTGCTCCCCGAAAGCTGTACGTGCTTGAGCACCAGACTCGACAGCAGCGGTGCCAGCTCGGTCAACGCATCCAGCTCCGGCCGCGCGAAGCGGCCCGATTGATGCATTCGGTAGAAGCCCAGCGAGTACCAAGACAGTTCGTCGCGGCACAGGATCGACATGCGTTCCAGCGTGCCGGTGCGCACGAAGCACATCTCGCGATAGCCGGGATGATCGATCTTCTCGCGCAGCAGATGAAAGACACCGCAGGTCTCGTCCTTGACGATGTCGCGAATCGCACGGCACACCGGATCGTACAAGCCCAGGCCCGCCACGTAGCGTTCGGCGGTGCGTTGCGCCGCCACCTCGGAGACGCGACTGGCCGTGCCGAAGTTGAAAGACTGCGCCGAGTCGTCATAGCGAAACAGCGCGCAGACGTCCACACTGCCGACGGCACGATTGGCTGCACCCATCATGGATGCAACGAAGCGGCTCGATCCGGCCTGCCGGATCACCTGCGGCAGTTCGCATTTGGCGAAGCGCAGTACGCGTTGGTCGGCCAGACCGATTTGTACGTCGAGTTCCAAGCTCATTCCGAACACCCCTTCGCGCGCCGTTTCATACGGCCCCACAAGCCCGGCGCACGCGGCAATTATCGCGTCAAAAGGCACCGGTGCTGAAAGGGCGTCGCGCCGCCTTGTCACAGATCGCTGTGACAAACATCTGCTTTCAGTCGCCAGACAATCACGCCGCTCCGTGCCGGATCGCCGTGCCGCAGCGCGGCACGGCCTGGCAAACCGCCTCGCCAACCATGAACGACCCCTCGTATGAACGACTCCATCGAATCAGGCTATGAGCTGCCGGTCTTCGCCTACCGAAGACCGGCCGATCTGAACGGCGGCGTGCGCCGCCACCCCATCGTCATCGTCGGCGCCGGCCTGGCCGGGTTGACGCTGGCCGCCGACCTGTCGGTGCGCGGCGTGCCCTTCGTGCTGCTGGATGAAGACAACACCGTCGGCGTACGCGGCGCGTCGAGCCGCGGCATCGTCTATGCGCAGAAGTCGCTGGAAATCTTCGACCGGCTCGGCGTCTACCCGCGCATTGCCGAAAAAGGCGTGGCCTGGTCGGTGGGCAAGTCGCTAATCGGCGACAGCGACGTCATCTATCAATTCGACGCCTCGCAAGACAGCCCGTCGGCGCAGCCCTCGTTCATCAACATCCAACAGTTCTACATCGAGTGGTTCCTGGTCGATCGGGTGCAGGAACTCGGCGTGGGCGAGTTGCGCTGGAACAACCGCGTGCTGAGCGTCGCCGCGCACGACGACCATTGCCGGCTGACGGTGCAAACGCCCGACGGCGACTACGACATCGAGGCCGACTGGCTGGTGGACTGCAGCGGACTGGCCAGCAACGTGCGCGAGCAGCTCGGCCTGCCCAGCCACCCGGTCAAAGGCACCGAGCGCTGGTGCATCTCCGATGTGCGCTTCAAGAAGCCGCTGCCGCTGGAACGCTGGACCTGGGTCGAATCACCGGTCAACGACGGGCGCGCGGTCTGGCAGCATCCGATGGCCGACGGCGTCTGGCGCATCGATTTCCAGATGGCGCTGGATTCCGACATCGACTACATCAGCCGCCCCGACGTGTGCAGCGAGCGCGTGCGCCGGCTGCTCGGCGACGACATCGCATTCGAACTGGTGTGGGTCGGGCCGTGGGCCGCACGCACCCATCTGCTCGATGACTTCCGGCACAAGCGCGTGCTGTTCGCCGGCGATTCGGCGCACGTCTTTCCGCCGCTGGGCGCACGCGGCGGCAACAGCGGCATCCAGGACGCCGACAACCTCGGCTGGAAACTCGCGCTGGTGGTGACCGGCGCCGCCGACGCCACATTGCTCGACACCTACAGCACCGAGCGCCGGGCCGCGGCCATTCACAACACGCACCTGGCCACCCGCAGCGTGCGCTTCCTGTCACCGCAAAGCGAAGGCCAGCGCGTGCTGCGCAACGCGGTGCTGGCGCTGGCCGAGAGCCAGCCGTTCGCCCGCTCGATGGTCAATACCGGACGCTTGTCCACCGCGTTCTGCTACGACCAGTCGCCGCTGAATCCCGGCGCCGGCGAATCGCTGCCCAATCTGACGTGGACCGACGCCGCCGGCCGCCCGATGCGCCTGTGCGAGCAGGCGCGCACCAACCGGCTGCTGGCCATCTGCCACGACCGGGATGCCGCGCGGATCGACGGCATCGACCCGTTGTTGCAGGTGCTGCGCGTTACTCGCGAGCCCCGCGGCGACAGCATCGCCGATCCGCACGGCCGCATCGCCGCGCAGCTCGGCCTGGCGCCCGGCATGGTCGTGCTGCTGCGCCCCGATCTGCACGTGCTGGCGCGCGTCGCCGCCGAGGCCACGACGCTGGCGCGCGCCCTGCAGCATCTGAAGCACTTCAGCACCCGAGAAGAGGCCACCGCATGAAAACCCACAACACGCTGCAGGACCCCGACCGCTTCTATGACGAACTCAACGACGCGCATCTGGATCTGGATGGCGCGCAGAGCGCCGCGCTGAATGCGCGGCTGGTGCTGATCCTGGCCAACCAGATCGGCGACGCCGCCCTGCTTTCCGAATGCGTGCAACTGGCCGCGCGCTGCGCCGCCGAACCCGTGTCCGCACCAGCCGCTGAACCGGCCGGCGGCGCGTCCTCACAACCGATCCCCGAACCGGCATTGCGCTGATCACTACAAGCAAAGGAGATGGTATGGACGCCTCCCCCTCGCTGATCGATTGCGAACGGTGGAGATGCGTGTGATGAAGGGGGGCCTCGCAGTCGACGGCATCGAGTGCCAAAGTGGAAGTTCGAACTAGCCACTTAACAGACGGAGGCCCCGAAATGG
>JAFKGG010000246.1 GCA_017307915.1 Burkholderiales bacterium
GAAGCAACGATCGTCGGTTCGACGAGCAGGCGCAGCGCATACCATTGCTCCGTCTTGTCGTCGCAGATCGGTGCGACGACCATTCCTCGATTGCGGTTGGCAACCACCAGACCGGTTGCCTGCAGGCGGTTCATCGCCTCGCGCAGCGGCGTTCGGCTGGTCGAGAACTCGCTCGACAAGTCGGCTTGCGACAGCCTCAGGCCGGGCGGATACACCCCGCCCACGATGCGCTCATAGAGAATCTGATAGACAGCGTTGACGGCACTACCGCGCCCCGGTGTTGCTGTTATTTCCTTGGCCATGGGAACCCCGCTCCTAGCTACGTACTGAGCAGAACGGCGTCCCGGGCGACAGCGGCCTGGTGAAGGCCTCTGAAGGCCGGAATCGACGTCCTGGCTTTATTGACTCTATCCAGTTCGATTGATACGACGGTACAGCCGGATCGGGTTTCGCCTAGATCAAAGAGAACCTTCCCCCAAGGGTCCACCGCAAGCGCGTGGCCGTATGTCGGAAACGCGTCCGTGCCGTCGTCGCCACGAATAGTAGCGGAGGCAATCACGTACGCCCCGCTTTCAATGGCACGCGCGCGCAGCAGGACTTCCCAATGCGCTTCGCCGGTGATCTGAGTGAATGCCGCGGGAACGATCATCACCTGCGCGCCCGCCAAGGCCAGGCGCCGGTACAACTCCGGAAAGCGAACGTCGTAGCAGATGGTCAAACCGACCTTGACGCCTTTGACGTCCAGGACGACCGGACACTCCCCTGCCGTTTCCACGCTCGACGCCTCGAAGGACTGGCCGCCCACGCGGGCGTCGAACAGATGGATCTTGTCGTATCCGCCAACGATCGAGCCATCGGCGCCGATCACCAGAGCCTTGTTGACGATCGAGGTGAACTGCCGGCACTTGAAGCCGCCAAGGATGGTCACCACGCCGGCTTTGCGCGTTGCTTCTCGAAGCGCATCGATGGCGGGTGAATCCAATGCAAGCGCCGCGGCTCGCATCTCCTGGTTGGAGCCGAGATACAAGCCGTTTTCCGGCAGCAGCACGAGATCGGCCCCCTGCTCCGCGGTGGTCTCGATCAGCCGCAGCGCCTGCTCGAGATTCGCCTCGAGGTCTTTCGTCGGACGCCATTGGGTCAGCCCGACGCGCAGTGCAACGCTGTCCGTCATGCTCGACTCGAATCGGGGTGCAGCATGTTGATCACGGTCCAGCCGCCGCCGCTTTTCTCGCACGGCTCATAGGCGTAGACATCCCCTTTGATGCCGGGCCCCAAGGCTGCCAGCACGATGATCCAGTTCAGGATTTCATACTGGCCATGGCTCAGCAGCGGCAATGGCTCGAGGTTCGCCAGGTCCAGCCCTCGCCCTTTTCTCAGCAGGTCGAGAATGTAGTTGTCGAACTCCCGGTCTATGAATCCGAACTTGCCGGGGTCCAGCCAATGCGACAGCCCGCCGGTCGCCAGCAGCGCAACGCGGCGATTGCCGCGCTCGATGACGCTGCGCAGCGCCTGC
>JAFKGG010000162.1 GCA_017307915.1 Burkholderiales bacterium
CGCCGAGAGCAGCACCGCCTTCATCTTGCCGCGCTTTTCCGCCGCAATGATCGCCGGCACCATCGCCACGAACGACAGCCCCATGACCGGCAAATAGACCTCCCAGTGCTGCGCCACCGGCAAGCCCGCCGCGACGAGCATGCGCGGCATCGCCACGAACAGCGCGGTCTGCGTGGCGTGCAGGATGAACACACCGAAGTTCAGGCGCAACAGCTCGGGGTTGTGGAGCACCTCAGAAAACGGCGCCGGTCCCGCCTTCGGATGGGCCGGCGGTGTGGGCACGACCCACAGCACCACGAAGATCGCCAGCACCGCCAGAATGCCAATGGCCGAGAACAGCCCGCTCATGCCCAGCCAGTGATACAGGAACGGCGCGCAGACAATCGCCACGGCGAACGAGATACCGATGCTGCCGCCGATCATCGCCATCGCCTTGGTGCGCTGGCTCTCGCGCGTGCTGTCGGCGATGAAGGCGGTAACGGCCGCCGAAATGGCGCCGGCGCCCTGCAACGCGCGCCCGATGATGACCGTGACCACGTCGTGACCAAACGCCGCCACGAAGCTGCCGACGGCGAACAGCAACAGCCCGGCCACGATCACCGGCTTGCGGCCGAAGCGATCGGAAGCGGCGCCGAACGGCAGTTGCAATACCCCTTGCGTCAGGCCATAGATGCCCAGCGCCAGCCCGACCAGCATCGCGTCCTGCCCGCCGGGCAGCGAAGCGGCATGCACCGCGAACACCGGCAGGATCAGAAACAGCCCGAGCATGCGCAGCGCGAAGATCGACGCCAGCCAGGCGCTGGCGCGCCGCTCGTGCGAAGTCATGCCGCGGGAATTGGCGGGCGCGTCAGCCGGCGGGCCGCCGGCCGGGGAATTGGAGGAGGTATGGGAAGGCATCACGGGGAAATTCGCGACCGGGTATATTAGCCGATTGGCCTGCGCGGGCCGGCCTATACCGGCCCGGCCTGCGCGACAGCGCCTGTCGCACGAGATGAAACGCGGATGGAATCTATCCGAGTCCGGGGCGCCCGGACCCACAATTTGAAGAACATCAACCTCGATCTGCCGCGCAACCGGCTGGTCGTGATCACCGGCTTGTCGGGTTCGGGCAAGTCGTCGCTGGCGTTCGACACGCTATATGCCGAGGGGCAGCGCCGCTACGTGGAATCGCTGTCGGCCTATGCGCGGCAGTTCCTGCAGCTGATGGAAAAGCCCGACGTCGACCTGATCGAGGGCTTGTCGCCGGCGATCTCGATCGAGCAGAAGGCAACCAGCCACAATCCGCGCTCGACGGTGGGCACGGTCACCGAGATCCACGACTATCTGCGGCTGCTGTACGCGCGCGCCGGCACGCCCTATTGCCCATATCACCCTGAACACCCGCTGGAAGCGCAGACCATCTCGCAGATGGTCGACAGCGTGCTGGCGCTGCCCGAGGGCACGCGGCTGATGCTGCTGGCGCCGGTGCTGGCCAACCGCAAGGGCGAGCATGTGGAGTTGTTCGCCGATCTGCAGGCGCAGGGCTTCGTGCGCGTGCGGCTGCGCACCGAGGGCAGCGAGGCGCGCATCGTCGAGCTCGACGGCGGCGAGCCGCCGAAGCTGGCGCGCAACCAGAAGCATTCGATCGACGTGGTGGTCGACCGGATCAAGGTGGCGCCCGGGGCGCGCCAGCGGCTGGCCGAATCGTTCGAAACCGCGCTGCGCGTAGCCGACGGCCGCGCCATCGTGCAGCCGCTCGATGGCGGCAGCGAGCAGCTTTTTTCGAGCAAGTTCGCCTGCCCGGTCTGCAACCATTCGCTGCCCGAGCTGGAGCCGCGGCTGTTCTCGTTCAACAACCCGGTGGGCGCCTGCCCCGAGTGCGACGGGCTGGGCGTAGTGCAGGTGTTCGACCCCAAGCGCGTGGTGCAGTTTCCCAACCTGAGCCTGGCGTCGGGCGCGATCAAGGGCTGGGACAGGCGCAACCAGTTCTATTTCCAACTGCTGCAGAACCTGGCGGCGTTCTACGACTTCGACATCGACACGGCGTTCGAGGAACTGCCCGAGCGGGTGCGGCACGTGGTGCTGTACGGCTCGGGGCAGGAGGTCATCCCGTTCACCTACGTCAGCGACAACGGCCGCACCACGGTGCGCCAGCATGCCTTCGAAGGCGTGCTGCCGAACCTGGAACGGCGGCACAAGGAAACCGATTCGCCGCACATCCGCGAAGAGCTGTCCAAATACCTGAACTCGCGCGTGTGCCCCACCTGCGAAGGCACGCGGCTACGCGTCGATGCGCGCTTCGTGCGCGTCGGCCCGCGCGGCGGCGACCGGCCGATCTATGAAGTGTCGGGCTGGACGCTGCGGCAGGCGCTGGACTGGTTCGAGACGCTGCAATTGCCCGGCGCCAAGCAGACGGTCGGTGAACGCATCATCCGCGAGATCTCGAACCGGCTGCGCTTCCTGAACAACGTCGGGCTCGATTATCTGTCGCTGGACCGCTCGGCCGAAACGCTGTCGGGCGGCGAGTCGCAGCGCATCCGGCTGGCATCGCAAATCGGCTCGGGGCTGACCGGCGTGATGTACGTGCTCGATGAACCCTCGATCGGGCTGCATCAGCGCGACAACGATCGTTTGATTGAAACGCTCAAGCATCTGCGCGACCTGGGCAATTCGGTGCTGGTGGTCGAGCACGACGAAGACGCGATCCGCGCCGCCGATCACGTGATCGACATGGGGCCGGGCGCCGGCGAGCACGGCGGCCACGTGGTGGCCGAAGGCACGCCGGCCGACATCGAGGCCAATGCGGAATCGCTCACCGGCCGCTACCTGGCCGGCGCGCTACGCATCGAGCGGCCGTCGGCGGGCAAGGAACCCAGCGAGGCGCTGCTGCGCATCCGCGGCGCCAGCGGCAACAATCTGAAGAACCTGTCGGTCGACATTCCGCTGGGGCTGCTGGTCTGCGTGACCGGCGTATCGGGTTCGGGCAAGTCGACGCTGGTCAACGACACCTTGTATGCGGCGGCCGCGCGCACGATCAATCGCTCGTCGATCGAGCCGGCGCCGCACGAGGCGATCGAAGGGCTGGAACAGATCGACAAAGTGATCAACGTCGATCAGAGCCCGATCGGGCGCACGCCGCGTTCCAATCCGGCCACCTATACGGGCCTGTTCACACCGATCCGCGAGCTGTTCGCCGAGACGCCGTCGGCGCGCGAGCGCGGCTATGGGCCCGGGCGCTTCTCGTTCAACGTCAAGGGTGGCCGCTGCGAAGCCTGCGAAGGCGACGGCGTGCTCAAGGTCGAGATGCATTTCCTGCCCGACGTCTACGTGCCCTGCGACGTGTGCCACGGCCGGCGCTACAACCGCGAAACGCTCGACGTGCAGTACAAGGGCCGCAACATCGCCGAAGTGCTCGACATGACGATCGAGCAGGCGGCGGCGTTTTTCTCGGCGGTGCCGGCGATCAGCCGCAAGCTGCAGACGCTGCTCGACGTAGGCCTGGGCTACGTGGGGCTGGGGCAGTCGGCCACCACGCTGTCGGGCGGCGAGGCGCAACGCGTGAAGTTGGCCGAGGAGCTTTCCAAGCGCGACACCGGGCGCACGCTATATATCCTCGACGAGCCGACCACCGGCCTGCACTTCCACGACATCGCGCTGCTGCTGAAGGTGATCCACACGCTGCGCGACCACGGCAACACGATCATCGTCATCGAACACAATCTCGACGTGATCAAGACCGCCGACTGGGTCATCGACCTGGGCCCCGAAGGCGGGCACGGCGGCGGCACGCTGGTGGCGCAGGGCACGCCCGAGCAGGTGGCGGCCTGCGAGGCGAGCTATACGGGGCGGCATCTGGCGCGGTTGCTGGGTCAGACGAGGACGCCGGAATTGACCGCCAAGGGTCGCGCCGCACCGAAGAACGCTACGCCGGACGTCACCGCGCCGGACACCGCCCCGCAAGTCGTGCGCCGCAAGAGGCGAGCCGCCTGAGCGCGAGGCTGCGAGCCGGCCTGCCTCGCTCGGCCCCCGTCGCTTCCGTTCGCCATTGCGCTCATCGAGGCGCATAATTCATGCGCACGATAGAGAGGTATGAAAAATGCCGGCCAAACCCGAGGGCGCCAAACGCGCAGTCAATCTCAGCCTCAGTGCGCGAACCCTGGAACAAGCCCGGGCACTGGGCATGAACTTGTCAGCCACCGTCGACGCCCTGTTGACCGAGGAAGTTCGCCGCCGCTACTGGGAGCGCTGGAACGAAGACAACCGCGAGGCGATCGACCACTACAACGAGCGCATCGCGCGTGAGGGGCTGCCGCTCGCACGCTATCGCAGCTTCTTGCGGGAGCGCTGATGGCGCGCTTGGACGTGTACGCGAATCCGATCGCAACCGAACGCAAGCACACACCCTATTTCGTCGACGTCCAGAATGATTACATCGCTGGGCTGCACACCCGCGTGGTCATCCCGCTGCGCCGCGAAGCTGCATTCGGCCCACGTGCACGCGACCTCCATCCGCTGCTGAAAGTAGCAGGCGAAGCCGTCGTCCTGGATACGGCCGCCATGGGTGCGGTACCACTCGCCGAATTGCGCAAGCAGGTCGGAGACCTGCGGAATTCGCGTGCAGAGATCCAAGCAGCACTGGATGCGTTGTTCGGCGCCTACTGATCGAACGCCAATCAAAGACTCGACAGCGGCCGCCGCCACGCCCGGCTATCGCGCCGGCGTCAATGCCTCGGCAATGGCGCGGGCATCGACCAAAGTCTCGAGCGAGTCGACCCGTTGCCGAAGCGCTTGCACGTGCGCCGGCCCCAGCGCAACGGCGGCGGCCCGCATGCAGTCCAGGGCCTTGGCGTCGAACGCATCGGTAGACATCGGATTGTTCGGGTGCCCGAGCGCCCAATCGGCTCGCGCCCGATGGATCGTGCCGTCGTCCAGCTCCATCGTCAGCAGCGCCGGCGAGGTCTTGCGCCCCCATTCGCGCTCGAGATCCTGATCGACATAGGCTTCCACGCGCCCGGCCAGCGCCATGATGTCGCGCCGGCCCAGCGCGGCTTCGCTGAAATGCCCGAGCTCGACCGTGCCGTCCACCAGGGCCGTCGCGACAGCGTACGGAATGCTGAACTGCGCCTCGACGATGGTGGCGGGCGCCTTGCGCACATCGACCGGCGTGCACACCACTTCATAGGCCAGACGATTGATGCCGACGCGGATCCGGCGCACGCGCTTGGCGACCGGCCCGACGCGCGCGCGCAGTTCCCTGGCGGCATCGATGGCCGTGTGGCTGAAACGGCAGCACGGATAAGGCTTGTAGCTGAGCCCCAGCAGCTCGAAGCGCTGGCCCAGACCGTCGCGCAGCCGTTCGCGGTCGCAATGGTCATGCAGATAGACCCGCAGCAGGCCATCGGCACCTTCGAACGTCGACTGCACGCCACGGATGCCGCGGCGCGCCATCTGCGCCGACAGCACGCCCGACATCGCAGCAAAGCCGGGCTGCATGCGCTTGGTCAGCGCGCCGTCGCGCGAGACCTGATGATTGCCGGCCGCCTGCGAGTAGACGATGCCCAGCGCATTGACCATCTGCTGTTCGTCGAGCCCGAGCACGCGCCCCGCCGCCACCGTGGCGGCGAAATACCCGAACAGCGCGGTGTACATGTAGCCGCTGTCGACGATGCCGATCGTCGTCGAGACGCCCAGCCGGCAGATCGTCTCCAGGCCCGCCGCCACCGCCGCCGCGAGATCGCGGCCGGGCACGCCGCCGCGCAGCCCGGCCGCCGCCATGGCCGCCGGCACCACCGACACCCCGCCATGCAAGGTCGCCGCGTCATGCGTGTCGTCGTAATCGCGAGCATGGGCCATCGTGCCGTTGACCAGCGCGGCATGGTGCGCCGGCAAGGCATCGCCGAACACCAGGATCGATGCCTGCGGGGCGCCCGCCCATTCGCGCGCCAGCGCGAGCAGCTCGGTGACGCCGGCCGCGCTCGAACCGGCGGCGGCACAGGCCAGCGTGTCGAAGAGGTTGGCCTTGACCGCGTCGCGAACCGGTGGTGCCAGCTCGTCGATCGTGAGCGCGCAGGCGAAACGGGCGAGCGTCGCCGCGAAATCCTCTTGCGCCGGACGGCTGGCGCTGCTGGAGCCGGGTGCGATCATGGCTGCTCTCTTCCTGACGCGATCATCGGCCCGCGCCTGCGCCGTTCATTCGGGCCTGAGCTTGGCCGCCCGGATGGTCTCGTCGATCTTGGGGACTTCCTCGGACAGAAAGGCGCGAAACTGCTCGGGCGTCTTGGCGTTGGCGATGAGGCCGAGGGTTTTCATCCGATCCTGCACGTCGGGCACCGCCGCGGCGCTCTTCAACGCGGCACTGAGGCGATCGACGATCGACTTGGGCATGCCCGCCGGCCCGATGACCGCGTACCAGTTTACGTAGGACATGCCCGACAGGCCCGCCTCGGCCGTCGTCGGCACATCCGGCAGCAGGGGCGAACGCATCGGGCTGGTGACGGCGAGGCCGTTGACCTTGCCTTCCTTGATCAGGTTGGTGAGCCCGCCGACCGCCGTCACCATGTAGTCCACTTCGCCGGAAATCAGCGCGGGCACGCCGAAGGCCGCGCCCTTGTAGCGGACCAGCACGGTATCGACGCCGGCGACCCGGTTCAGCATCGCGCCGGCGAGCGCGGTGGAGCTGGCCGTGCCGGCGTAGTTCAACTTGCCGGGGTTGGCCTTGGCGTAGGCGATGAACTCATTCAGATTGGAAACCTTGATCTTCTGCGACGTGGCGATCAGGAACGGAACGTCGCCGATGTAGAAGACCGGTGAAAAATCCTTGATCGGATCGTAGGGCCGTTCGGTGAAGAACAGCGCATTGACCGCCAAGCCGCTGTCGACGACCGATAGCGTGTAGCCGTCGGGCGCCGCGCTCTTGACCAGATCCATGGCCAGGCGGGTATCCGCGCCCGGCTTGTTTTCGACGACCACCGGCTGCCCGAATTCCTTCGTCAGATGCTGGGACAGCATGCGCGCCACCGCATCGACCGGCCCGCCGGCGCCGAAACCGACGATGATCTTGATCGGCCGTTCCGGATAGTTGCCATTGGCAGCCGCCGGCGACGCTGCGACCGCGCTCAACGCGACGCTGAGCGCGGCGAACGCCCGGACCATTGACGACTCGTATTTCATCGATGCCTCCTCTGAATCTCGCGAACTGTTGATCGGAAACCGCGGTTCATCGCCGCGTTCGCTCGACGCCGGCGCCGCCTCGAAAGCGGCGCAAACCGCGGCCCACGCGACGGTGGGCCGGCAGACGGCCAAGCAACTTGGCCGCTCCCGGTGAAACTTCGTGATACCCATATGTTTCCTAATAAGAAAACAAGTATCTCTTCTTTTAAAGACTACCCGAGCCCACTATCGGCGTCAATACGAGTAACGCTCATCGGGGAGACCTATAGGGCTTCCAGGCAGCTCCTTGACTATTCCGAGAGCCAACCCGTATCATCCATAACGACAATACCAAGTTGTCTATTAGGAAACATCTAGCGCCGCGGCTGCGGCAAACAAGGAGAACGACGTGAATTCCTATTCCCGCTTCGAAGGTCTCTTCATCCCCACGGTCACCCCCTTCGACACCAAACTGGCGCTGGATCACAAGAGCCTGGAGCGCCTGTGCAACTATCAACTGGGCATCGACGGCGTGTCCGGCCTGGTGTCCTGCGCGCGCATCGGTGAAGGAACCGTGCTCAGCGTCGATGAGAAGTACGAGGTCTACGAAGTGATGGGCAAGGCCGCTCGCGCAGCGGGCAAGGTGCACATCGCCACCATCGCCCCGCAATCGACGGCGGAAGCGATCCGCATGCTCGACCGGCTCGCCACCTTGCCGGTCGACGCGGTCATGGTCTTTCCGCCGCTGCTGTTCTGCTGGGGCAAGGTCGGCGGCGACCTGAAGTTCCGCTTCTGGGAAGATCTGTCGCGCGCCAGCCGCCTGCCGCTGGTGCTGTTCCAGATACCCGTGCCGAACTACTGGTACGACGCGGAAACGATCAACCGCATCGCCGCGCTGCCGAACATCGTCGCCTACAAGGAAGCCTCTTTCAGTCTCGAGCTCTACACCGAAACCTGCCGGCTTCTGAAGGCCAGCGGCCGGTCGATGCGCGTGCTCACCGGCAACGATCGGTTCGTCGGCAAGAGCTATGAGCTGGGCGGCGTGGGCGCGCTGATCGGCATGGCCAATCTGGCCGTCGACCGCTGGGCGGCGCTCGACAAGGCCGGCAGGTCGGGCGACTACGAAGGCGCGATCGCCATCCAGAACGAGCTGCACGAGCTCAGCCACATCGTCTTCGCCGAGCCGATCGTCGAAGCCGTCTCGCGCATCAAGGCGATCCTGGTCGATGAAGGCCACATCGCCCATGCCGGCACGCGCCCGCCGCAGATGGGGATCGACAACGCCGAGCGCGAGCGCGTGCTGCGCAGCTATCGCGAATTGCGCGCGACGGCCTGATGCCGACCGGGATTTTGACGGGACGCACCGCGCTGGTCACCGGCGCGGGCAACGGCCTCGGCGCCGAAATCGCGGCGGCACTCGGCCAGGCCGGAGCGTCGGTGGCCTGCGCAGATATCGCGCCGCAGGCCGCCGGATCAAGCGCCGACGCCCTCGCGCGCCAGGGCTGCGCGGCGCTGGCGCTCGAGTGCGACGTATGCGAGCCGGCGTCGGTGCAGGCCGCGGTCGAAGCGATCCAGGCCCGCTTCGGCGGCTTGCACATCGTCGTCAACTGCGCCGCGCTGATCATCGGCGACGGCCCGGTACCGGAAGTATCGCTGTCGGACTGGCGCCGCTCGCTGGAGGTCAACGTCACCGGCGCCTTCCTGGTCGCCAAATACGCCATTCCAGCGATCACGGCCAGCGGCGGCGGCTCGATCATTCTGATGAGCTCGGTGCTCGGGCACGTCGGCGCCGCCGGCCGAACGGCATACTGTGCCCAAAAGGGAGCCTTGATGATGATGACCAAAGCCATGGCGATCGACCACGGGATCCATGGCATCCGCGTCAACAGCATTTCCCCCGGACCGATCGCCACCGAGCGATATCTGAAGAAGTTCGGGATCACCGACCCCAGCCAGGCGCCGCGTGCGCGCGATACGGTGCTGGGCCGGATCGGCACGCCGCGCGACGTCGCCGCAGCGGCCGTGTACCTGGCCTCGGACGCCAGCGCCTTCGTGACCGGCACCGACCTTCTCGTCGATGGGGGATTGTGTGCCCGATGAATCGCAGCGCGCCGACGTGCTCATCATCGGCGCCGGAGGCTCGGGCCTGACCGCCGCGATCGAAGCGGCCAGCCGCGGCGCCAAGGTCCACGTTCTCGAGAAGAATCACTACATTGGCGGCACCACCCGCTTGTCGGTCGGGTCGATCACGGCCACGGGTACGCCGCATCAGGCCAGGCACGGCGTCGTCGATTCGATACAAAGCCACGCCGACGATCTGGCGCTGATCAACGGCCGGCGCAACGCCCCCGACAATCCTGCGCTTCGACAGGTGCTGGTCGAGGAGATGCCGAGCACCTTTCGCTGGCTGCTCGATCTCGGCGTGGAGTTCGTCGGCCCGCTGCCTGAAGAACCGCACAGCCAGCCGCGCATGCATTGCGTGCTGCCGACCGCGCGCGCCTACATCGACCGGCTGCAACGCCGGGCGCGCGCGCTCGGCGTGCGGATCGACTGCGACCGGAAAGCGACCAGCCTGCTGACGAGTGGCGAGCGCGTCATCGGCGCCGTCGCGCAAGACAGCCAGGGGCGCACGACCCGCGTGACGGCAGGCGCCACGATCCTCGCGTCAGGCGATTTCAGCGGCAATGCCGAAATGGTCGCGCAGCACGTCGGCCAGGCCGCGTCCTGCGCGCGGCCGATCAACCCGACGAACACCGGCGACGGACACCGGCTGGCCGAATCGCTGGGCGCGCGCATCCTGAACGCCAACGTGGCGCTGATGTCGATCCGCTTTCTGCCGCCGGCACGCGCGCCCCTCATTCAGCGACTGCCGCCGACGCGATGGCTGGCCAAGACCATGCGCATCGCGTACGAACGCCTGCCGGCGGCCGTCGTGCGGCCGTTCCTGATGGCCTTCATCACGTCGGCCCTGCAACCGGTGCGCGCGATCTACGAGGCCGGCGCCATCCTCGTCGATCGGCAGGGGCGGCGCCTGGGCGATGAAACGGCCGGGCTGGCGACGATCCTGGCCGGCGAGCGCTCAGCGCAGGCGTGGATGATCTGCGATCAGCGGATCGTCGAGCGCTTCTCCGCCTGGCCGCATTTCGTGTCCACGGCGCCAGGCGCCGGCTATGCCTACATGCAGGATTACCGTCGGCATCGTCGC
>JAFKGG010000163.1 GCA_017307915.1 Burkholderiales bacterium
TCGGGCTTCAGGCCGGCGCGCTCGAGGGCGGCGCGGATGGCGATGGCACCCAGCTGCTGGCCGGCGAAGCCCGACAGCTCGCCCATCATGCCGCCGATCGGCGTGCGGGCGGCGGAAACGATGACGATCGGATCACTCATGGAAGACTCCTGTCTGATGAAGCGGAACGCGGTATTGCGGCGCGCGCCGACGGATTGAAAGCATGCGACAACGGCGCCGGCTTGTCGAATCGGGGTCCGGTCGCGGGTCCGGTCGCGGGGTCCGGTCGCGGGGTCCGGTCGCGGGCCTGGTGCCGGCGCGCGGCGCCTCAGCCCCCGGCTGCATTTTCCATTACCGGCGCCGCTGCGCCGGCCTGCACCCGATGCCGGAAGCGCAGCGATTCGGGATATGGAAACACGTCGTCGAGCCGTCCCTCGCGAATATCGTGCTGACGTTCCTGCCAGAACTTGACGTCGAGCAGCTCGGCATGATGTTTCAGGAAGGGTTCGCGCACCTTCGGGTTGCCGAGCAGGAAGGTGGCGAACTCCTCGGGAAACACGTCGTTGGGCGCCACCGGATACCAGGGCTCGGAAGCCATCTCGTCTTCCGGCGTGCGCGGCTGCGGCACGCGGCGGAAGTTGCAGTCGGTGAGGTAGGCCACCTCGTCGTAGTCGTAGAACACGACGCGCTGCTGCCGCGTCACGCCGAAGTTCTTGTACAGCATGTCGCCGGGGAAGATGTTGGCGGCCACCATCTGCCGGATCGCGTCGCCGTATTCGATCACCGCGTGCTCGCGCTCGGCCTCGTTGGCGCGTTCCAGGTACAGGTTCAGCGGCACCATGCGCCGCTCGATGTACAGATGGCGGATCACGATCGAGTCGCCGTCGTCTTCGATCAGCGACGGCGCCACCTCGCGCAGCTCGGCCAGCAGTTGCGGGT
Source organism: Burkholderiales bacterium (assembly GCA_017307915.1). Lineage (GTDB taxonomy): Bacteria > Pseudomonadota > Gammaproteobacteria > Burkholderiales > Burkholderiaceae_E > Zeimonas. The sequence goes on from JAFKGG010000163.1 coordinate 919, forward strand.
CGACGCGGTGCTTGGGGAACGGCACGTTCGAGTATTCCCAGGTGTCGGCCATGCGCCCGGCGCGATCATGGAACTTCACCAGCTGGTACTGCTGCATGATGAACTCGCGCGTGACGTCCTTGTGGCGCTTGTCCTTGATGATCTTGAATACGTACGGAAACGACGGCAGCGTGAACACCAGCATCACCAGCCCCTTGATGCCGGGCGCGACGATGAAGCGGTCGTGCGAATGGCGCAGGTGCTGCAGCAGGTCGCGGTAGAACAGCGTCTTGCCCTGCTTGTGCAGCCCGAGCATCGTGTACAGCTCCGACTCGGGCTTGGTCGGCATCAGCGTTTTCAGGAAACGCACGTAGGCGGCCGGCACGTCCATGTCGACCATGAAATAGGCGCGCGAGAAATTGAACAGGGACTCGATGCGCTCGGCGCCCAGCAGAATCGTGTCCAGGTACTGGCGGCCTTGCGAATCGCGCAGGATCGGGATCGAGAACGGCAACAGTTCGCCGTCGTTGATGAAGCGTCCGATCAGGTAGGCGCCCTTGTTGCGGAAGAACAGCGTGCGCAGCACCTGAAGCTGGCAATCGCCGGAGGCAGCGAAATCGTCGCCGAACTGTTCACGGGTGGCTTGCAGCACCAGCGTCAGGTCGCGTTCGATGTCGACGAACGGGCTGGCCAGCCCGAAGTCGATGATCATCTGCCGCAGCGCATGGCGCCAGCCCGCCTGCAATGGATAGTAGGCGCGCCAGCTCGGCGGATCGGCGTCGAGGTATTCGGTGGAGACCGCCGGCCGCACGAAGATGAAATCGTTGAGGAAGTAAGTGCGGTGCAGGATCTTGCAGCACACCGAGTTGAAGAAGGTCTCGGCCAGCTCGGGCTGCCGGTGATTGGCCAGCAGCGCCACGTATTCGCGCTTGACGCGCGCCCACAGCCGGTTGTCGATCAAGCGCCGGTCATGATCGCCGGGCGCGAACTCGGTTTCGATGCGCTTGACCGCTTCGGCCACGCGCTGGTCGTAGAACGCGATGCGGTCGCGCGCCAGCCGGCGGATGCCGTGCCAGCCGCCGCGCTCATAGTGCGCCTTGGCCTGCTGCGCGTTGTAGCGAAACAAACCGTAGTGGCGATCGAAGCCGGCCAGGATCGCCTGCGCGATGGCGGTGGGACGGTCGATGCCGCGGCGATCATGGGCCGGCGCGCTGCCGGCGGCACCGGCGGTGGCTGCGATGTCCGTGACGGCGGGTGCGCTTGCGCTCGCCGTTGCCGCCGGTGCGGCTGTGTTGGCCGTCGCGGCGGGTGCGGAAGCGGCTTCGGGTCGTCGATCCATCGTGGCGCTGCGTTGCTGAAAGAGGATTGGGGCTATTGCGTTTCGCCGAACAGCTCGCGGCCGATCAGCATGCGGCGGATTTCCGAGGTACCGGCGCCGATCTCGTACAGCTTGGCGTCGCGCCACAGCCGGCCGGTGGGGTAGTCGTTGATGTAGCCGTTGCCGCCCAGGCACTGGATCGCCTCGCCGGCCATCCAGGTGGCTTTTTCGGCCGAGAACAGGATGGCGCCGGCGGCGTCTTTGCGCAGGCTGCGCACGTCGACCTTGCCGGCGTGCGAGCGGTCGCATTGCCGGCCTACTTCATAGACATAAGCGCGTGTGGCCATCATCGTCGAATACATGTCGGCCAGCTTGCCCTGCATCAACTGGAACTCGCCGATCGGCTGGCCGAACTGCTTGCGTTCGTGCACGTAGGGCACGACCACGTCCATGCAGGCCGACATGATACCGAGCGGGCCCCCCGACAATACCGCGCGCTCGAAATCCAGGCCGCTCATCAGCACGTTGACGCCGCGGCCCAGGCCGCCCAGCACGTTTTCCACCGGCACTTCGCAATCCTGGAACACCAGCTCGCCGGTGTGGCTGCCGCGCATGCCCAGCTTGTCGAGTTTTTGCGCCACCGAGAAGCCCTTGAAGCCCTTTTCGATCAGGAACGCGGTGATGCCGCGCGGGCCGGCCTCGAAGTCGTTCCTGGCGTAGACCACCAGCACGTCGGCGTCGGGGCCGTTGGTGATCCACATCTTGGAGCCGTTCAGCACCCAGCGGTCGCCACGCTGCTCGGCGCGCAAGCGCATCGACACGACGTCGGAGCCGGCGTTGGGTTCGGACATGGCCAGCGCGCCGACCCATTCGCCGGAGATCAGCTTGGGCAGGTATTTGCGCTTCTGCGCTTCGGTGCCGTTGCGAAAGATCTGGTTCACGCACAGGTTCGAATGCGCGCCGTACGACAGCCCGACCGAGGCTGAGCCGCGCGAGATCTCTTCCATCGCGACGACGTGCGCCAGGTAACCCATGTCGGCGCCGCCGTATTCTTCGCTCACCGTCATGCCGAGCACGCCGAGTTCGCCGAACTTGCGCCACAGGTCCATGGGAAACTGATCGTTGCGATCGACGTCGGCGGCGCGCGGCGTGATTTCCTTGGCGGTGAACTGCTGCAGCGACTCGCGCAGCATCGCGACGTCTTCGCCCAGGTCGAATTGCAGGCCGGGAATGTTCAGCATGATGGTGCCTCCTCGTGGGCGGTGTTGCGTCGGTTGTCCGGAGCGGTCGCGGGTGTTGATTGGTGGCCTTCGATCAGTCGCGCACGTTGCCGCGGTCGCGAATCGTCATCTCGGTGGCGGTCATCGTTGCGATCAGCTTTTCGCTGCCGTCGGCGGCCACCGCGATCGCGTCGCCTTCGGCCAGCACGATCGTGCGGCCCGGCTTGCGTACGCGGCCGATCAGCCGAAAGCGCTCGCCGATGCCGGGCGACAGCAGGTTCAGTTTGTACTCGATCGTGAGAATACCGGCATCGAACGGCATCACGGTGAGCGATGCGAAACCGCAGGCCGAATCGAGCGCGGCGCCGATCATGCCGGCGTGCACGAAGCCGTGCTGCTGCGTCAGCTCGGGCTTGAAGGGCAGCTCGATCTCGACTTCGCCGTGCTCGACGCGCACCAGGCGTGCGCCGATCAGGCGCATGGCCGGCTGGCGGTCGAAGCTGCCGTGGATGCGGGCGGCCACGTCGGCGGGGGCGGGCTGGGGCGTTGGCATGGTGTCTCCGGGCGAGTCGACAAGACTAGGTGACGTTAACGTTAACGTCAATCAGGGTTCGCGGCAGATCGAAGGCTTCTGTGGCGGAGACGATCGTTGTGTGAACTGGCCTAGGTGCGCGTGCCGGACGGGCTGCGTCGGCCGGCCGCCTTGACCGGCTTGGACGGTTTCGATGACCCGCCCGGCCTGGCCGGCGCGGCGGTCTTGCGCGGCTTGCCTTTGGCCGAGACCGTACTCCCGGCCGCCGACTTGGGGCGGCTTGCCCGCCCGGGCGGCCGGCGCAGTCCGTTGACCACCAGTTCCGCCAGCTCGTGCGACACCGGTGCGAACTCGTCAGGCGCCTTGCGGGTCAGCCAGCTGATCACGCCGTTGCACATCGCCACGATGCCGGCGGTGGCGGCGCGCGGATCGAGGTCGTCGCGCAGCGCGCCCTCATCGACGCCGCGGCGCACGATCGCTTCCCAGGTGGCCAGGTATTGCCGGGCCAGTTGGCTCATCTCCGTTCGCACGTCCAACGGCAGGCTGCGCCGGAAGAAGGCGAACGCATTCACGTAGTCGATCGAGGCCGGATCCAGGTGCATCTCGATGCCGCGCCGGATCATCTCGGCGGCCGGTCCGCCGCCATCGAGAATCTCGGTCAGGCGCCGGTTGGTTTCCACGCCGGTGGCGCGGCAGATCGATTCGAGCGCGACTTCCTTCGATGCGATGTAGTGATACAGGCTGCCTGCGCGCGTGCCGACGCGCTCGGCGATGTGCTGCATCGTGGTGGCGTGAAAGCCGTGTTCGGTGAAAGTGGCCGCCGCCGCATCGAGGATCTCGCGCTGCCGGCGCTGGTGTTTCTCGCGCTTGTAGTCGGAACCCAGCGTGGTGCGCGCCGGCAGCGCTGCGTGTTCGAGCGGAAAGGTGCCCGACTTGGAAGCTGCGCTGCGCCGCATGGGATTGCTGTTGGTCATCGTGTCGCGCGTGGCGGTGAAGTTTCAAACTTCGATTTCATCTTTGAAATTCTAATGCCCACCTGCCGGGCCGTTGTAGCCCGACCCGTCTGTCGCTGCTGAGCGCGCTTCGCCTCGCTCCAAAAATCTAGAGTCTCATCGATTTTCTATGAAAATGTTGACTTATTTTCAGGGGCTGCATACGCTTGTCTGAAACGTCGTCGCGGCCGCGCTGCCTTATCGCGCGGTCGGCGTCGCAAGTCGTCAGACGTGGGGGGATGCCGGCTCGTGAAGCGTGCGCGCACGCCCGCGTGTTCTTGCGTCGGGCCGCGAGCGCATGACGCAACGACGGCGCTCTCTCGTTTCGCTTCCGAGGATCTTCATGAACGGCAGTAGCACGCGATCCGGCCCGGCCCTGCGCATTCCCCGCACCATTTTCAGCGAAGAACACCATGCCTATCGCGACATGGTGCGCAAGTTCATCGCTGCCGAAGTCACGCCCTTCATGGCGCAATGGGAAGAAGCAGGTCAGACGCCGCGCGAGATCTGGCTCAAAGCCGGCGCTGCCGGCATTCTTGGCGCCTCGCTGTCGGAAGCCTATGGCGGCTCGGGCGGTGATTTTCTGTTCGACGCGGTGCTGCTCGAAGAGCTGGGCCGTGCCGGCGCCGCGGCGCCGGCCTGGGATCTGCACTCGCACATCGTGATGCCGTACATCGGGCGCTACGGCACCGAGGCACAGAAGCAGCACTGGTTGCCGAAGATGGCCAGCGGCGAGGCGATCGCTTCGATCGGCATGACCGAACCGAACTCCGGCAGCGACGTGCAGGGCGTGCGTACGTCGGCAGTGCGTGACGGCGACCACTACGTCGTCAACGGCTCGAAGACCTTCATCACCAACGGCATCATCGGCGACCTGATCATGCTGGTGGTGAAGACCGCGCCCGAGCTGGGCGCGCGCGGCATCTCGCTGCTGCTGGTCGACACCAGCACGCCCGGCTACCGCAAGGGCCGCAACCTGAAGAAGGTCGGCAACAAGGCGCAGGACACTGCCGAACTGTTCTTCGACGACATGCGAGTGCCGGTGTCGGCGCGGCTGGGCGAAGAGAACGCCGGCTGGCAGATGCTGATGTCGGAACTGGTGCAGGAGCGCTTGATCGTTGCTGTGCGCGCGATGGCGATCTGCGAGCAGGCGCTCGAAAGCACCACCGACTACACCAAGTCGCGCAAGGCCTTCGGCCGCAGCGTGTTCGAGTTCCAGAACACGCGCTTCAAGCTGGCCGACATGGCCACCGAAACGCAGATCGGCCGCGTGTTCATGGATCGCTGCATCGAGATGCACGCGCGCGGCGAACTCGACATGCACACGGCGGCGATGGCCAAGGTCTGGACCACCGAACTGCAAGACCGCGTGCTCGATGCCTGCGTGCAACTGCACGGCGGCAACGGCTACATGTGGGAATACCCGATCGCGCGCGCCTGGGCCGATGCGCGCGTGCATCGGATCTATGCGGGTACCAACGAAATCATGCGCGAAATCATCGGGCGGCAACTCTAGCCGTCGAACGGCAAACCAGCCATCGGGGCAACTCTGGAAAGGAGCATTCTCGTGCGCACATCCTCAATCGCCGGCGCGATCCTCGCCGTTGCGCTCGCCGTGCCGGGCGCGGCATCGGCGCAGAAGACCATCGCCATCGCCTCGTTCGGCGAGCATCCCACGCTCGACCAGGCACGCGACGGCTTCAAGGCCGAACTGAGCCGCCTCGGCTATCAGGAAGGCCGCGACGTGGTCTATACCTTCGGTCACGGCAACTTCAATCCGGCGCTGATCCCGCAGATCCTGGCGCAGCAGGAAGCGCGCAATCCGGCACTGATGCTGACCATCACCACGCCGGTGACGCAGGCCGCGCGCACGGTGGTCAAGAACACGCAGATGCCGATCGTGTTCGCGGCGGTGGTCGATCCGGTGCGGGCGCAACTGGTGCCGGCGTGGGAAAAGGGTTCCGACCGCATGGTGGGCGCGTCGAACTTCCAGGATCTGGGCGGCGTGATGCGCTTCGCCAAGATGCTGCTGCCCAATGCCAAGTCGGTCGGTGTGCCGTTCAATCCCGGCGAGGCCAACGACGTGGCGCAGGTCGAGCACATGAAGGGGGTGGCGGCCGGGCTGGGACTGACGCTGCGCTCGGTGCCGGTCGATTCGCTGGGCGACATCGGGCCGCGCGTGCAGTCGCTGCGCGGCGTCGATTTCATCTACCTGCTGAACTCGAACCTGCTGATGCCGGCGCATCCGGCGGTGGCGTCGGCCGCTGCGCAGATCAACACGCCGCTGATCAGCGCCAATCCCGATCCGGTGCTGAACCATTCGGCGCTGGGCAGCTTCACCGTCTCGTACCCGCGCATCGGCGCGGCAGCGGCGCGGCTGGCCGATCAGATCCTCAAGGGCAAGAAACCGTCGGAACTGGCCAACTACCGGCCGGCCTTCGAAGATCATGAACCGAAGATCAGCGCCAAGCAGATGAGCCGCTACAAGATCCAGCTGCCGGCGGAGCTGGCCAACTGCAACTGCGTGCTGAACTGACGCCGATGCTTGCCGTCCGGGGGCTGCGCAAGGTCTTTCACCCGAATACGCTGAACGAGCGCGTCGCATTGCGCGACGTCGATCTCGACATCGACGCCGGCGAATTCGTCGTCGTGATCGGCGGCAACGGCGCCGGCAAGTCGACGCTGCTGAACGTCGTGGCCGGCGATCTGAGCGTTGACGCCGGGTCGATCCGGGTGGCTGGCCGCGACATCACTGCGCTGCCCACGCATCGGCGCGCGCAATGGATCGCGCGCGTGTTCCAGGATCCGTCGCTGGGCACCGCCGGTTCGATGTCGATCGAGGAAAACCTGGCGATCTCGCAGTTGCGCGGCTGCCGCCGCACGCTGCGTGCCGGGCTGCGCGACGCCGAGCGAGCGCATTACGCCCAGGTGCTGACGCCGCTGGGCCTGGGTTTGGAAAAACGGCTCGATGCGCGCGTCGATCTGCTGTCGGGCGGGCAGCGGCAGGCGCTGTCGCTGCTGATGTCGACCATCCGCCGCCCCGAGGTGCTGCTGCTCGACGAGCACACCGCGGCGCTCGACCCGCTGACGGCCACGCGGGTGATGGAGGCCACCGTGCGCATCGTCGAGGAATCGCGGCTGACCACGCTGATGGTCACGCACAACATGCAGCACGCGATCGTCTACGGCAGCCGCTTGCTGATGATGCACCAGGGCCGCATCGTGCTCGACGTGCGCGGCGAGGAAAAGGCGCGCCTGAGTATCGAGGCGCTGATCGAGCGCTTTCACATCGCCGACGACAAGATTCTGTTGCAGTCGTAGCACGCTCGCCGATCGCATCGCATGGAAAGTGCAATGGAAGTCTTCTCGGCATTCGTCAATCTGATTCCGGTTTCGCTGGTACAGAGCCTGATCTACGCGTTCGTGGCGCTGGGGATCATGATCCCGTTCCGCGTGCTGTCGTTTCCTGATCTGACCAGCGAAGGCAGCCTGCCGCTGGGCGCCTGCGTGTGCGCGGCCGCACTGGTCGCCGGCCATCATCCGGTCAGTGCGCTGCTGCTGGCGATGCTGGCCGGCTTCGCCGCCGGCTGCGTCACCGCGTTGATTCATCAGAAGGTGCGCATCAACACGCTGCTGTGCGGTATTTTGGTGTTGACCGCGCTCTACAGCATCAACATCCGCATCATGGGGCAGCCGAACACGCCGCTGTTCGCCTATCCCACCGTGTTCGAGCTGGCGCTGGGCGATCACAAAGGCGATTCCTGGTACCAGATCGCGCTGCTGGGCGTGCTGGTGCTGCTGCTGTGCGTGCTGCTGTGGTGGGCGCTGCGCACGCAGATCGGCATGGCGATGCGTGCCGTCGGCGTCAATATTCCGATGGCGCGGGCGCAGGGCATCAACGTGGCGGTGCATACCGTGTGCGGGCTGGGGCTGGGCAATGCCTTTGCTGCGCTGGCCGGTGGGCTGCTGGCGCAGAACCAGGGCTTTGCCGACGTCAACGTGGGCTTCGGCGTGCTGATCAACGGGCTGGCGGCGCTGATCCTCGGTGAAACCCTGATCGGCACCCGCAGCGTCTGGCGTCAATTGCTGGCCCCGGTGGTGGGGGCCATTCTGTATTATCAGGTGATCTCGTTCGCACTGGCGGTCGGCATGCGGCCGTCGGATCTGAAGCTGGCGACGGCGGTGTTCGTGCTGCTGACGCTGGCGATCCCGGCGATGCGCGGCAAGGCGTCGACGCTGCGCGTGCGCGAATGAGAGGGCCTTTTCCTGAGGGAACACCATGCTGATCGAACGTATCGAACCGCAGTGGGTCGAGGCCTTTCGCGAGACTTTCGAGTTGTGTGGCCTGCGCCGCGGCGACGTGGTCGCCTTGCTGTCCGAGACGCAATCGCGCCGCGTCAACGTCGAGCTGGCGCGGCTGGCCTTGGCCGCGCTGGGCTGTCGCAGCTTCGAGCTGGCCCTGCAGACGCCGCGCCTGAGCGCGCCGGTGCCGGTGCGCTCCACCGGCGCCAGCAACGCGATCGACGGGCTGGAGCCGGTGATCGGCGCCCTGGCGGCCACCACGATGGTGATCGACCTGACGGTCGAGGGGCTGATGCACGCGCCCGAGCTGCCGCGCATTCTGGCCGGCGGCACGCGCGTGCTGTATGTCTCCAATGAGCACCCCGAAGTGCTCGAACGCTGCCGCGCCAATCGCGATGACGAGGCGCGCGTGCGCGACGCGATGCGGCGTCTGAAAGGCGCCAAGCAGATGCAGGTGCACGGCCCGGGCGGCACCTCGCTGCGCGTGCGGCTGGAAGGTGCGCGCGTGGGCGGCGTCTGGGGCTATACGGCGCGGCCGGGCACGATGGCGCACTGGCCCGGCGGCATCTGCCTGGCGTTTCCGGCGGCCGGCAGCGTCGATGGCCGATTGGTACTCAATGCCGGCGACGTCAATCTCACCTTCAAGCGATATCTTGAATCGCCGGTGGTGCTCGACATCCGCAATGATTATGTGGAGCACGTCGGCGGCAGCGGCGTCGACGCCGATCTGATGCGTTCGTATCTGTCGGCCTGGGGCGATCGTGAAGCGTATGCGGTGTCGCACGTCGGCTGGGGGCTGAACCCCGGCGCGCGCTGGGATGCAATGGCCTTCTACGACAAGCGCGATTTCAACGGCACCGAGCTGCGCGCGTTTGCCGGCAACTTCCTGTATTCGACCGGCGCCAACGAAGTGGCCGGCCGCTACACGCTCGGGCACTTCGATCTGCCGCTGCGCGGCTGCACGGTCGAGATCGATGGGCAGGTAGTGGTCGATGCCGGCCAACTGGTGACGTACACATGAACTCGGCCGGCCGCA
>JAFKGG010000164.1 GCA_017307915.1 Burkholderiales bacterium
CTTCGGATGAAGCTGGCTGACCAGCGCGCGGCCGAAAGCTTTCAGTACCCTGTCCATGCCGTGATGATACTGGCGACGCTCGTTAGGCGCGCGCGAACCAGCGCTGCAAGGCGCGCCATTGCTGCGCCACGATGCCGCGCCCATAGTCGCGCCCTTCAAGCTGGTCGCGAATGCCGGTCGGCACGAAGCCCGGGCGAAAATCGGCGGTGCCGAACCATTGATCCCAGCAACTCAGCAGCACGCCGAAGTTGCAACCGCGCGCGCGGCCCTCGTGTCCGAAGCCGATCGCATGATGGCGCCGATGAAACGACGGGCTGACCACCAGCCGCTCGCCGATCGCGCCAAAGCGCCAGCGCAGGTTGGCATGCTGCAGGCTTTGCCACAGGCGCGTGGCGATGATCAGCAGCACGTACTGATCCGGCGCCATGCCGATCAGCAAGGCCGCCGCAGCCAGCAAGGCGTCGCGCAGCAGATCGTCGAGCAGATGGTTGCGGTTGTCGCTCCACATCGTCATCTGCCGCTGGCTGTGATGCACGGCATGCAGCTCCCACCACCAGCGCCAGCGATGCTGGCCGCGATGAATCCAGTAATCGAGCAGATCGAGCACGATCAGGTACAGCACGAAGCTGGCCACCGGGCCGCCGATCGCATCGGGTAGCCACTGTTCGAGATTGGGGCGAGAAATGCCGAGCAGCCGCAAGTGCGCTTCGATCGCATCGAAGGCCGGCGTGAGCAGCGCAAAAGCCAGCAGCGGGAACACGCCGAGCCGGTGCAGCAGCGTATAGGCGATGTCGGTGCGCACCGCACGGCGATCGGTCATCGGTTCGGCCGGCCACAGCCGCTGACAGGCGCCCAGCACCAGCGCCAGCACGGCCACTTCGAGCACGCCCAGCACCAGCCACTCGGTGGCATCGAAGGCTTCTTCCTGATAGCGCATCCAGCCGCCGGCATACAGCAGCGGCTGGATGATCGATTCGAACAACCACTGCTGCGCTGCCGCCAGCGGGTCGTCAAGCCATGCGTTCAAGGTCGTTGCCTTTGTCCGTAGACCGGATGTTCGGGGATCGTGCGAAAGCACAAGCCGCGCGCCTTCAGCCCCGCAATCAGCGGGTCGAGCGTGGGCGCATAAGGATCGCGGCGCGACCAGATGCCCAGATGCGCCATCAGGATGTCGCCGTCGCGGATGCGCGCCAGCGAATCGGCCAGCAGCGCGCGGTTGGGGTGCTTCTCGGAAGACAGCTCGTCGCCCAGGAAGCCGGCCGACGACCAGCCGACGTGTTCGTAGCCGCACTTGGCGGCGCCGCGCATCACCTGCGACGGTGCCCGGCCGCCGGGAACGCGCCACAACGGATCCAGGCCGCGGCCGGCCAGTTCGCGAAAACGCGTATCGACGCGCTGCAGTTCAGCGCACAGCTGCGCGTCGTTCCATTGCAAACTGCGGCCCGCATTGGCGCCGAACTGCGGACGCACCGTGTAACGGCGGCCGGCGGCGCCGCTGCTCGCGCCCTTGAAATACACGTGATCGAAGGTGTGCGAGCCGAACGCGTGGCCTTCGGCGGCACGCTGCCGCCAGAACGACGCCCAGGCATCGTCCAAGGCATGGTCGCCGCGCGGCGTGGCCTCGTTGGCGAGGAAGAAAGTGGCCTTGACGCCGTGCCGCCGCAGGATGTCGGCGATGCGCTCGGCCTGGCTCATGTTGCCGGTGTCCAACGTCAGGTAGACGACGCCGCGGCATGAATTGTCGGCGGCAGCGGTCGCCATCGCTGCCGATGCGCCAGCAGCCACGGCAAGCGAGCCGGCTGCCAGCAGCCGACAGGCACCGGCAACGATCCGCCGCAGCCGGCCATGGGGCAACTGCAACGGCGCCTTCGCGCCCAGACCCCAGCCCACCCGCGCAATACCCGCCATGGCAATCAGAGCGTCGGCGCCCGCTCGTGGAAATACAGCCCGTGCGGCGAACGGCCGACCGCAACCTTACGCACCACGCGCCGGGTATCCAGATCGACCAGCACCACCTGCTTGGCCCAGCGCGACGTGACCCAGAGCTGGCGCCGATCGGCGCTCACTTCCATGCAATCGGGGCCGCCAGGCACCGCAAAGGTGTCAAGCACCTTCAGCGCCTGCATGTCGATCATCGAGATGGTGTTTTCGGCGCGGTTCGACACCAGCAGATTGCGCTTGTCGCCCAGGCCGCGGAAGTTGTGCGCCCCCTTGCCGGTGACGATGCGCGCCACCGTCTCGCGCTTGCGCCAGTCGATGACCTGCACGTAGTTTTCGCCCATCACGCCGATCATCAGGTATTTGTCGTCGGGCGTGACGATCAGCCCGGCCGGCTGCGCGCCGGTCGGCATTTTCCAGGCCACGGCCTGCAGCGTCAGGTCGATGGCGGCCACCTCGTTGCTTTCCTGCAGCGTGACGAACACGAAGCGGCTGTCGGCCGAAAACCACAGATGGCTGGGCGCCTTCGGCAGCGGGATACGCTGCGACAGCGTCAGCGACTTGCCGTCGTAGCGATACAGGTCGACGCGATCGAGCCGCAACGCAGCGGTGACGAACCAGCGGTTGTCGGGCGAAAAACCGATCTGATAGGGATCGTCGATGCCGGTGACGCGCCGCTGCAGTTCGCCGGTATTGGGATCGAAGAAATGCAGCTCGTTGCTAAGAGCGCTGGCCACGATCAGCGAACGGCCGTCGGGCGTCGGGTACAAATGGTGAGGTTCCTTGCCGACGTTCAGCCGGCCGGTTTCGCCGAAGCGGCTGCGATCCACCTTGGACACGGTGGCGTCGCGCGAGTTCAGCACGAACAACGGGCCGAGCGAGGCAGGCGCAGCGCCGGGTGAAGCGGGCGCAAGGCCAGGCTGAGCTGACGCAGCACCGAGCGGGGCCGTCGCCGCGCCGGACGGCAAAGTCGGCGACACGCTCGTCGGTTGCGCGACCGGTGCGGGAGCGGACACGCCAGCCGCGGCCGGCATCGCCCGACCCGGCGGCACGCTGCCTTGCGCGGCCGTCATCGACCATTGGCAAGCCGCCAGCAGGGTCAACGCTCCGCTACAGACCCTTTTCATCCACGAACCCGAATGGATCGCCATGTTCTTCGCCGCCCTGGTTTGCTGCCCTGCCGCCGGCAGGGTGTGCGATTGTGCCCGATCCGGCGGGCACTTTGTTTGACCGCCGCCAAGCCAATAACGCGCATGCCGCCGCGACGGCTGACAGTCGCCCGGCGGCGCCTGCCGGGCGCCCGGCGCCGCCCGTCGCCCGGAAGCAACATTCGGCGGCGGCAACCGCTAAGCTGCGGCGAATCGCCCGATTGGTGACAGGCCGCCAGCGATGGAACGGCCTCCATCGATCAGCCGCCCTGCCCGCCGCGACACCATGGTCAATCTGCTCGTTCTGCTTCGTTTCGAAAACCTGGATACACCGGCCGGATTCGCCGAACAGGCCATGTCGCACTATGCCGACCGCGTGCGCGACGGCGGCGGCTTCGTCGTCGACCAGGAAGCGGAGCAGTTGCTGGTATGCCTGACCGACATGCGCTGGGGGCTGATGTCGCTGCGCCAGTTGCTGGCCGAAGCGCGCCGCAACGGCTTCGCGGTGCGCGCCGCAATCGTGCAGGCGGTGCTGGCGCGCACTGACCCGACGCAAGCGCAGCCGGCGTTCACCGAACGCACGCTGGACACGCTGCTACGGCTGGCCGGCCACGTCGGCCGTCAGCAGGTCGGCATCACGCCGAAGCTGTTGAGCCTGATCCAGTTGAGCGCACCCGAGTTCGCCGACCTGTTCGCCAAGCAGCCCGATCCGATTCCGCCGCTGCCGGGGGAAGGCGATCGGGCGCAGCCGTTGATGGTGATGGCGGGGTAGACCGCCTGGCGGTAGACCGCGCTACCCCACCAATCCCGACCACGCCTTCTGCAAGCGCTTCACCGACACCGGCATCGGCGTACGCAACTCCTGCGCGAACAATGACACGCGCAGTTCTTCGAGCAGCCAGCGAAACTCGTCGAGCCGCGCATCGGCCTGGCCGCGGCGCTGCGTCAGCAAGCGCCGGTAATTGACGACCAGCGGCGCCAGCTCGGTCATCTTCTGCGCGTCGCGTGCCGGCTCGGCGCGCAGCTTGTCGAACCGCATCGCAATGGCTTTCAGGTAGCGCGGCAGATGCGGCAGGCGATCGGCCGGCGTACTGGTGATGAAGCGTTTCGGCAGCAATGCGGCAAGCTGCTGCTCGACGTCGGCGTGCGCTTGCGCAAACGATTTGGACTGCGCCAGCTTGCGTTGCGCTGCCTGGTACTCGGTCAAGGCGGCCAGCACTTGCCGCGCAACTTCCTGGCCGATCAGGTTCAGCCGCGGACGCGATTCGGCCACGCGCGCGGTAAACTGTTCGGCCGTGCTCGGCAAGGGATCGGCCAGACAGGCACGCTCGATCAGCGCTGCCGACAGCTCACGGCGTAGATCATCGGCACCGCCGAACGATGCATACAGCAGCGACATCTTCTGGAAATCGGGGACGTTCTTCTCGAAGAACTTCAGCGGTTCCTTGAACGTCAGCGCGAAGAGCCGGATCAATCCGCCGCGCTGCTCGCGTTCGGCCAGCTCGGGTTCATCGAACAGTTCCAGTTCGACGGCATCGCCGCGATCGACCAGCGCCGGATAACCGATCACCGTCTGCGTGCGGCCAGCGACGGTCTGCGTCACTTCCATCAGTTCGGGCAGCGTGCCGAAATCCCAGCTGGTGAAGCGTTGGCCGGGCAGCAGCGAGGGCGCGGCGGGCGCCATGGACTGTGCGCCGTCTGCCGCGGGTGATGGTGCTGCCGCCGATTGCGCGGCCGAAGCAGAAGAGGAAGCGGCTGCGGGGGATGCCGATCGAATCGATGGGCTCGACGGCAGCGGCGCGCCACCGCCCCCCTGCGCATCCCGTGGTGAACGCTCGGCCAGCTTCGCGAACGCCGCCTGGAATGCCCCTTGCGCCCGACTGCCATGATCGGCCCGCAACTGCGCCAGATGCCGCGACGTCGCCAGCACCGCGCCGTGCGCATCGACCAGCCGAAAATTCATCTGCAGATGCGCCGGCACGGTTTCGAGGCGGAAGTCGGTGGCCGCGGCACGCACCGAATGCTGCTCACGCAGGTCTTCGATCACCGCATCGACCAGCGTGCGGCTGCCCTCACGACCGCGCCAGCGTTCGACGAAGCCTTCGGCATAGTCGGCCAAGGGCACCACGTGCCGGCGCAGCCGCTGCGGCATGGCCTTGACCAGCGCCTGCACCTTGTCCTTGAGCATGCCGGGCACCAGCCATTCGCAGCGCACGGCGTCGACCTGGTTGAGCACGGCCAAGGGCACGGTCAGCGTCACGCCATCGTCGCCGGCGCCGGGGTCGAAGCGATAGTCCAGTTCGTATTCCAGGCCGCGCATGGTGATGCGGCGCGGGAACGCATCGGCCCCGATCGAATCAGCGCCCCGGCGCAGCAAGGCGTCGCGCGAGAGGAACAATAGCGAGGAATCGTCCTTCGATGCCTTGCGCCACCACTGTTCCAGCCGCTGCGCCGAATACACATCGGCCGGAATTCGCGCGTCGTACCAATCGAATAGATCGCGCTCATCCACCAGCAGATCGGGGCGGCGAATGCGCTGCTCCAGTGCCTCGATCTCGGCCACCAGCTTGCGGTTGTGCGCGAAGAACGGCAGGCGGCCGTCCCAATCGCCGCCGACCAGCGCTTCCTTGATCATCGTCTCGCGCGCCGCGGCCGGATCCTTCGGACCATAATCGACGCGCCGTTGCGAATACACGACCAGTCCGTATAACACGCCGCGCTCGAACGCGACGACCTGTCCGCTCGACTTCGACCACACCGGGTCGGACCAGCTACGCTGGATCAGATGCGCCCCCGCGCGCTCGATCCAGTCGGGCTCGATGCGCGCCACCGTGCGCGCATACAGGCGCCCGGTGTCGACCATCTCGGCGGCCATCAGCCAGCGCGGCGCCTTCTTGGTCAGCGACGAACTTGGATGGATGGCAAAGCGCGTCTGGTGCGTACCGGCGTACTGCGGCTCATCGAGCGGTTTGAAACCGAGATTGCCGAGCAGGCCGGTGAGCAGCGCCTGGTGGATCGCCTCGTAGGTGGCCGGCGTCTCGTTGACGCGCCAATGCAGCTCGCGCGTAGCCTGCGCCAGCTGCGAATGGATGTCGGCCCATTCGCGCAGCTTGCGCGCCGATAGAAACTCGCGTTCAAGCCGCTGCGCCAGCCGGCGGTTGGATTCCTTGTCGGCCTGCGCGGCAAGCCAGTAATCCCACAGCTTCACGTAGCCGACGAAATCCGATTTCTCGTCAGCGAAGCGCCGGTGCGACTGGTCGGCCGCCTGCTGCGCGTCGGGCGGGCGCTCGCGCGGATCCTGCGCCGACAGCGCGGCGGCGATGATCGTCACTTCACGCAGGCAAGCCAGCGTGTGCGCGGCCAGCAGCATGCGGCCGATGCGTGGATCGACCGGCAGGCGCGCCAGCTGCTGCCCCACCTCGGTCAGCCCGCGCTCGGCATCGACCGCGCCCAGTTCGTGCAGCAGCGCATAGCCGTCGGCGACGGCCTTGCGCGGCGGCGGATCGAGGAACGGAAAACGTTCGATGTCGTCGAGCCGCAAGGCCTTCATGCGCAGGATGACGGCGGCCAGCGACGAACGCAGGATCTCGGGATCGGTGAAGCGCGGCCGCTTGTTGAAATCGTCTTCATCAAACAGGCGGATGCACACGCCGTCAGCCACACGCCCGCAGCGGCCGGCGCGCTGGTTGGCCGCCGCCTGCGCCACCGCCTCGATCTGCAACTGCTCGACCTTGCTGCGATAGCGGTAGCGCTTGACGCGCGCCAGCCCCGAATCGACGACGTAGCGGATGCCGGGCACCGTCAGCGAGGTCTCGGCCACGTTGGTGGCCAGCACGATCCGCCGCCCGGTAGAGCCGCTGAACACGCGCTGCTGATCGGCCGCCGACAAGCGCGAATACAGCGGCAGCACTTCGACGGCGCCGCGCGACCATGGCGAGCCGCTGCGTGCGGCCTGCTCGCGCGCGTGCAGCCGGCGCAGATGATCGGCCACGTCGCGGATCTCGCGCTCGCCGGGCAGGAACACCAGCACGTCGCCGGGCGCCTGGCGCCACAGCGCCTCGATCGCCTCGTCGATGCGCGACGGCAGATCGGTTTCGTCATCGTCGTCGCGGTGCGCGTCATCGAAACCCTGGTAGCGGATCTCGACCGGATACAGGCGGCCCGACACCTCGATCACCGGCGCCGGCTCGACGACGGCGCGGCCCTGCTCGTCTTCGCGGTCGGTGCGCCGGCCGAAGTGCCGCGCAAAGCGTTCGGCATCGATGGTGGCCGACGTGATGATCAGCTTGAGATCATCGCGGCGCGGCCCTTCGATCAACTGCTTCAGGTAGCCGAGCAGAAAGTCGATGTTCAGGCTGCGCTCGTGCGCCTCGTCGATGATCAAGGTGTCGTATTGCCGCAGCAGCGGGTCCGACATCGTCTCGGCCAGCAAGATGCCGTCGGTCATCAGCTTGATCGAGGCACCCGGCGCCAGCGTCTCGTTGAAGCGGATCTTGTAGCCGACGTTGGTGCCCAGCGGCGTCCCCAGCTCTTCGGCGATGCGCCGCGCCACCGCGGTGGCGGCAATGCGGCGCGGCTGCGTGTGGCCGATCAGCCCGGCCGTGCCGCGGCCGGCAAGCGCGCAGATCTTGGGCAACTGCGTGGTCTTGCCCGAACCGGTTTCGCCGCAGACGATGACCACCGGATGGCGGCGGATGGCGTCGGCGATCAGGTCGCGGCTGCCCGAGACCGGCAGCGCGTCGGGAAACGACAGCGGCGGCAGCGGACGCAGCGGGACGGGGCGCTGAGCGGGTGGCGGTGCCGATCCGGCCGGCGCAGACGCCCGCCCGCCCGAGGGCGGGCGCGGCCGCGGGCTCGGGCGCTGCGAGGAAGACATGGGCCGAAATTATAATGACGCGATGAATACCCCCGCCGCGGCCGCCGTGCCGCCCGACCCCGCCCCACTGCCCGCCGCCGCTCCGCCGGTACGCGGCCCGTCCGAAGCCCAGCAGTTCGTCGTCTGGCTGCGCGCGGTCGCCCCCTATATCCACGCGTTCCGCGGCAAGACCTTCGTGGTCGCCGTGCCGGGCGAGCTGATCCAGGCCGGCCGGCTGAACCCGCTGGTGCAGGATCTGAGCCTGCTGCACGCGATGGGCATGCGCATCGTCGTCGTGCACGGCTCGCGCCCGCAGGTCGACGAGCAGTTGCGGCTGCGCGGCGTGCAATCGCAATACGCCGAGGGCCTGCGCATCACTGATCCGGTGGCGCTCGAATGCGTCAAGGAAGCCTCGGGCGAGATTCGCCTGGATATCGAAGCCGCGTTCTCGCAGGGCCTGCCCAACACGCCAATGGCCCATTCGGCGGTGCGCGTCGTGTCGGGCAATCTGGTCACGGCACGGCCGGTGGGTATCGTCGACGGCGCCGACTACCAGCACACCGGCCTGGTGCGCAAGATCGACGTGCAAACCATCCGCTTCGCGCTGAACGGCGGCGCCATCGTGCTGCTGTCGCCGCTGGGCTATTCGCCCACCGGCGAAGCCTTCAATCTGACGATGGAAGACGTGGCGGCGCACACGGCGATCGCGCTCGACGCCGACAAGCTGATCATCCTCACCGAAGCCGGCGGCATCGCACGGCACGATGGCTCACTGCTCGGCGAAATCTCCGAGGCCGACGCCAAACGCCTGCTGCGCGAAGATTCCCTGCCGGCCGATGCGGCCTTCACGCTGCGCCACGCGCTGCAAGCCTGTGAAGGCGGCGTGGCGCGCGCGCACATCATCCCGTTCAATCTCGACGGCAGCGTGCTGCTGGAACTGTTCCAGCACGACGGCGTGGGCACCATGCTGGTCGAGGAAACGCTGGAGGCGCTGCGCGAGGCCGGCCCCGACGACGTCGGCGGCATCCTGGCGCTGATCAGTCCGCTGGAAACCGACGGCACGCTGGTCAAGCGTGACCGCGGGCTGATCGAGCGCGAGGTGGAAAACTTCACCGTCATCGAGCACGACGGCGTGATCTTCGGCTGTGCCGCGCTGTATTCGTTTCCCGAAGACGGCATCGGCGAGATGGCCTGCCTGGCCGTCAACCCGCAGGTGCAAAGCCGCGGCGACGGCGAGCGGCTGTTGCAGCGGATCGAACAACGTGCCCGCGCCGCGGGGTTGAAGCGCCTGTTCGTACTCACCACGCGTACCATGCACTGGTTTCTGAAACGCGGCTTCGTACTGGCCAGTGTCGACCAACTGCCGATGGCCCGGCAGAGCATGTATAACTGGCAACGTAAATCGCAGGTACTGATCAAGCAGTTGTAGGAGATTCCGAATGTCGCGTACCGTTTTCTGCGTCAAATTGCAGCGTGAGGCCGAAGGCCTCGATTTCCCGCCGTATCCGGGCGAGCTGGGCAAGCGCCTGTTCGAGAACGCCTCGAAGGAAGCCTGGCAAGGCTGGGTGCGCCACCAGACGATGCTGGTCAACGAAAACCGACTGAACCTGGCCGATGCGCGCGCCCGCAAGTATCTGGCCACGCAGATGGAGAAGTATTTCTTCGGTGACGGCGGCGACAAGCCGGTCGGCTACGTACCACCGTCGGAATAGCAGCAAGCGGCCGGATCAGCGGCCGCTTGCGCCCGATTCGCCCCTGCCAGCACCGCGCCGACGCACAAGACGCGCGCTATCGACCGGCGGCTATCGCAGCTAATTCTTCTGCCAGCGATAGACCCGCATCGGCGGCACGTTGATCATTTCCAGCGACACGTAGGGCTCGCCCAGAATCGGCCGCGCCCGCTCGGCCACCGCACCGCGAAACTGGTAAGCGACGAAACAGCCGCCCGGCGCCAGCGTATCGCGGATCGCCTCGATGATGCGGGTGCCGATCGCCGGCGGAATCGTCGAGAACGGAATCCCCGACAGAATCGCTTTCGGCGCACGCAGCCGGTGCGCCGAAAGCAGCTCGGCGATCTGTTCGGCGCTGCCCTGATGCACGATCAGCCGCTTGTCGTCGATGCCGCGCACCAGGTCGACGAACACCGGATCGAGTTCGATCGCCAGCAGCGACGCCTGCTCGGGCATGGCGCTGAGGATCGCCCGGGTGGTGCCGCCGGTGCCAGGGCCGAGTTCGACCACCGAATCGGCCTGCGCGATGCCGGCAGCGCGCACCATGCGGCGTTCAAGAAAGCGTGAACTCGGGATGACGGAGCCAACC
>JAFKGG010000165.1 GCA_017307915.1 Burkholderiales bacterium
GTGCCCGGCGCCTCGCGCAATGACCATGGCAATGCCGGCGGCGACGATGACCAGCCCCACGATCATCGCCAGTACGGCGGTGCTGGCGCGCGCGGCCACCAGCGCTCCTAGATAGCTGGTGGGCAAGGCACCTGCGCACAAGGGCAGTGCGATCCGCCAGTCGATCGATCCCTTGCGGTGGAACAGCCAGGCACCGAGCAGGCCGGTGAAGAGGAAGCTGAACAGGCTGGTGGCCGCTGCCTGGTGAATGCTCAGGTGCGTGAACAGCGCCAGGTACGAGATGAGGAGAACACCGCCGACGCCGCAGGCGCCGATCAGGATCCCCACTGCGGTGGCGACCAGCGCCGTGATCAGGTCGAGCATCGGATGGATGTCATGAATGCAAAGGTGTCCAGTTCATCGCGCCCTTGGCGACCAGGGCGTGCACGATCTCGACGAAATCCTTCAGCAGCGGCGTCTGGGGTTCGCCTGCGCGGGTGAGCAGGCTCACTTCGGTCGGGTTCAGCCGCTCGCGTACGCGAACCTGCACCAGACCGGCGCGGGCGCCGTGCTGCTCGACGATCTGCGAAGGCACGATGGCGACCACGTCGCTATTGGCGACGATGTCGGGCAATGCCAGGAACGATTCACACTGCACGAAGATTCTGGGCAGCGGAAGATCTGCCTCTTTGAACGCGCGTTCGATCACGGTGGAGGGGCCGCCCGGCGGCCCGCTGCGCAGCCACTCGCTATCGGTGAGCGCGGCCAGGCTGGTGGCGTCGGCCAGAGGGTGCCCGCGCCTGACCACGATGCAGACTTCGTTGAGCAGCAGCGGTTGCATCACGATGTCGGAATGCGGTTCCGGGCGCGGGCCGATGCGCGGCTCGAGCGCAACGTCGATGTCACGCTCACGCAGTAGCTGCAACACGTTCGGATAAAGCGAATCCACCACGCGGATCATCGACCGGGGCCAGCGCTGCCGCAGCGCGACGATGGCCTGCGGTGCCAGCCCCATGGCGGCCGACGGTGCCACACCGATGCCGAGCGAGCCGTCTTCGGCGCCACCCAGTCGCGCGAGTTCTTGGCGCGCCCGTTGTGCTTCTGCCTGGATGGCGCGGGCGCGCGGCAACAGCGCCCTGCCTGCCTGCGTCAACGTCATGCCGCGCGCGCCGCGAGCGAACAAGGCGATGCCCAGGTCTTGTTCGAGCAAGCGCAGCGTCTTGGTCAGCGTGGGCTGGCTGACGCCGAGCTGCAGGGCCGCGGCGCGCACGCCGCCTGCTTCGACGATGGCGAGGAACGACTGAAGTTGCGTGAAGCGCATGGCTGAAATGTCGCGCGGGAACCTGCATGCGGGTGCGGCCCGCCGGAACCGAGCAGCAGTTTAGCCAAGCTCGTGTGGCGCCAGCCGGTTTGGCGCTGATAGCCCAAGGGCTATCGGGATTGCCCGGCCGCCGTCTTCTCGGCCGATGTCGATAGAACTATCGTTTGAACCCACAAGACAAATTTATGAAATGCGCAGGAGGTTCGAGTGGGTGTCGATTTCAAGCAGCTGGCAGGCGTCGGACGGGGCCGGCTCGATCGGCGGATCTTCGTGGAAGACGCCATCTACCGGATGGAGCTGGAGAAGATCTTCGCCAAGTGCTGGTTGTTCCTGTGCCACGAGTCTCAGATCCCGAAGCCCTTCGATTATTTCACGACCTACATGGGCGCCGACCCGGTGATCGTGACGCGCAAGGAAGACGGCTCGATCGGCTGTTACCTGAACATGTGCCGCCACCGGGGCAACCGCGTGTGCCGCGGCGACGCCGGCAACGCCAAGAGCTTCGTCTGTCCGTTCCATGGCTGGAGCTATAGCATCGACGGCTCGCTGAACCACGTACCCGGCCACCAGGAGGTCTACTACGGCGAGCTGGACATCGATTCTCACGGTCTGGTGCCGGTGGCGCAGATCGACAGCTACAAGGGCCTGGTGTTCGCCACCTTCGATGCGAATGCGCCGTCGTTGCTGGAATACCTGGGCGACATGGCGTGGTATCTCGACATGTTCCTCGACCGCCGCGAGCGCGGCATCGAGTTCTGCAGCGGCACCCACAAGTGGCGGATCAAGTGCAACTGGAAGTTCCCGGCCGACAACTTCGTCGGTGATACCTATCATGGCCTGGTCTCGCACATCTCGGCATGGAAGGCGGGTTTCGAAGGCACGCCGCGGCGCAAGGTCGACTACGGTTATCAGGGCTACCAGATCAATCCCGGCAACGGGCATGGACTGGGCGCGCTCTGGACGGAGACGCCGGAACGCTTCGTCGACAGCGCCTTGCCCGAGCTGCAGCAGTATGAAGCCGCCCGGCTGAAGGAAGCCGAGGCGCGGCTGGGTCCGGTACGGGCCTGGAAGATCGCCGGCATCCACGGAACGATCTTTCCGAACCTGTCGCTGCTGTTCCAGGCCGGTGCCATCCGCGTCTGGCATCCGATCGCGCCGAACGTTACCGAAGCCTGGAGCTGGGGCTTCGTCGACAAGGACGCGCCGCAGGACTTCAAAGACGAGATGCGCCGGCACGTGACGCACCGCCACAGCACCAGCGGCACCTGGGAGGCCGACGACGTCGACAACTGGGTGCAGAGCACGAACGCCAGCTACGGCCACGTCGCGCAGCGCTACGAGCAGAACCTGCAGATGGGCCAGGGGCATGAGGCTACCCATCCCGAGCTGCGCGGCACCGTCGGGCAGATCCAGTCGGAGATCAATCAACGAGGCTTCTACCAGCGCTGGGCCGAGCTGCTGGCCGAAGGCCAACCGGGCGCGATGTGAGGACGGGCAATGAGCGAGCTTGAGCTTTGGTTTGACGTGAACCGCTTCCTGTTCAGGGAGGCGAGCCTGCTGGACGACCGTCGCTTTCGCGACTGGCTGAAGCTGTTCACCGACGACGTGGTGTATTGGGCGCCGATGCTCTCTAACCGGGTCGGCAAGGACATGCGCTACGAGCGCAGCCGCTACGGCGAGATGGCGCATTTCGAAGAAGACAAGCGCAGCCTGACGGGCCGCGTCGAGCGCATGGAAACCGGCATGGCCTGGGCCGAATCGCCGCCCTCGCGCACGCGCCACCTGGTCTCGAACGTCGAGGTCACGCTCACCAAGAAGGCGGACGAGATCAAGGTGCGTTCGGCCTTTCTGGTCTACCGCACACACATGGAGACCGACGAAGAGATCTATGGCGGTTGCCGCGAAGACCTGCTGCGCGGCAGCCCCGGCAAATGGCAGATCGCACGCCGCACCATCGTGATCGACCAGGCCGTGACGCTGGGCAAGAACCTGGCCATCTTCTTCTGAGCAGGCAGCCATGAAAATGACCCCCCACGGTGCGATCGTGACCGGCGCCGGCACCGGCATCGGTCGTGCGATCGCGCTGCGTCTGGCCCGTGAAGGCAAGCGCGTGGCGCTGCTGGACGTCAACCTGGACGCGGCGCAAGAAGCCGCCGCCGCCATCCGGCAGGCGGGCGGCGCGGCCGAGGCGCTGCGCTGCGACGTCAGTGCCGAGCCGCAGGTTCAGGAAGCGATCGGCGCCGCGCTGGCGAGGTTTCCGGATACCGACACGCTGGTCAATGCCGTGGGGGTGACCAGCCCCCCGGGCATGCCGTTCACCGCCAATACCGAGGCGGACTGGGATCGCGTTTTTGCCGTCAACGTGAAGTCGGCGTTCTTCACCAGCAAGGCCATCGCACCGATCCTGATGAAGCGCGGCAACGGCCGCATCATCAACATCGGATCGATCGCCGGCCTGATCGCGGCGCGCCCGATGCCGCCCTACAGCGTCACCAAGATGGCGATGCTCACGCTGACGCGGGTGATGGCGCGCGATCTGGCCGAATACGGCGTGACGGTGAATGCCGTCTGTCCGGGCTTCGTCTGGACCGAGCTGTGGTCGGACGACATGGGTCGGCTGCTGTCGGCCGCCGCCCCTGCCGGCCAGCCGCAGAGCACGCGCGACATCTTCGAGGGCCGAGTCAAGGAGCTGGTGCCGATGCGGCGCGCCCAGACCGCGGACGACATCGCCGCTGCCGTCGCCTTCCTCGCTTCGGAGGAGGCTTGCAACATCACCGGTCAATCGATCAACGTCGACGGCGGCGTGACGATCTGACCGACAACCCATCGTATATCGCCATGAGACTGGTTTGCACTGCCCATAGCCCGCTGATGCTGGTCGATGAACTGGCTCCGGCCGACGCTTCGTCGACAGCCGGGTTCTTCGGCGCCTTGAACGAGCGCGCCAAGTGGATCGAAGAATACGACCCCGAACTCGTGGTCATGTTCGCGCCGGACCATTTCAACGGTTTCTTCCACGACCTGATGCCGTCGTTCTGTATCGGTACCGAGGCCGTGACGACGCGTGACTGGGGTTTCCCGGAGCAGCAACTGAAGGTGCCCACGCAACTGGCCGAACGATGCGTCGATCACGTGCGCTCGCGCGACATCGACGTTGCGATATCGCGCCGGATGAAATGCGACCACGGCTTCACCGTGACGTTGCGCAAACTGTTCGGCGAAATGGATCGCCCCGTGCTGCTGCCGGTGTTCGTCAACTGTGCGGCCCATCCCCGGCCCACCTTCGAGCGCGTACGCCTGCTGGGCCAGGCGATCGGCGAGTTCGTCAAGCAGCAGGGCCTGCGTACGCTGTTCGTCGGCTCCGGCGGCCTGTCGCATGACCCGCCGACGCCACGGGCGGATTCGCCGCAGCCGCTGCCGGCGCGCGTGATCGACCGGCACACGCCGTCGCTCGATGAGCTGGCGCAGCGAGAGGAGCGCGTGATCGCTCAGGCCAAGGCGCTGGCCGCGGGCGGCGGTGCGCTGCTCGAACCGGATCGCGAGTGGGACCGGCAATTCCTGGAGCGCATTCTGTCCGAGCCGGTGCAGTCGTGCGACCGCTACACCGACGCCGAGATCAACCGCGTCGCCGGCTTCGGCGGCCACGAGGTGCGGACCTGGGTCGCTGCCTTCGCAGCCATGCAGGCGGTCGGGCTTCATGAATCGAGGCTCGATTTCTATCGTGTCGTTCCGGAGTGGATCACCGGCATGGGCGTCGTACACGGATGGACCCAGGAGCGCTGAGCGTGGAACGGATCGACGAAGACCAGTGGGAAATGATCGCCGAGGTCGACGACATTCCCGAAGGCGAGCCCTATCAATGGATGATCGGCGATGACGAGGTTGCGTTGTATCGGGTCGATGGCGAGATCTACGCCACCGACAACTGGTGCACACACGCCGATGCCCGCTTGTCGAACGGCTGCCTCAAAGGACACGAAGTGGAATGCCCGCTGCACAGCGGCCGCTTCGACATCCGTACCGGCAAGGCGTTGTGCGAACCGCTGACCGAGGATGTGAAGACCTATCCGGTGCGGGTTCTCGACGGGTGCGTCTACGCCAAGAAGATCTAGCAGCGCGCAAGGATCAGCCAATGCAAGTCACTGAACGGTTCATCGAACTCGACACCTACCGGGCACGTGTGCTGGAAGCCGGCGAGGGTACCCCCACGCTGTGTCTGCATGGCGTGAACTTCACGAACAGTGCCGAGCTGTGGTTGCAGCCGATGCGTGCCGGCCTGGCGCGAAAGGCGCGCCTCATCGCGATCGACAATCTGGGCTGGGGCCCGGGGCCGCGCCCGGAATGGGATCCGAACTTCTCGTTCTTCGTCGACCACCTGCGCCAGGTGCAGGATGCGCTCGGCTATCAGCAAACCAACGTCATCGGCCACTCGTTCGGCGGCTGGCTGGCTTCGCTGCTGGCTTATGAAAGCCCCGAGCGCGTGGGCAAGCTGGTACTGAGCGATTCGGGCGGCATGAGCCCGGTGGCGCCCGACAATGTTTCGCAATTCGAGCCGCCGACCCGGGAGAGCCTGAAAAAGTATCTGGAAGGCATCTACAGCGAGCCAGCCGACGTCGCCGAGCAGCTCGAATACCAGTGGCGTAATGCGACGTCGCCGCAGGCGGTCGACTACTTTCGGCGCATGTCGCGAACCTTGCAGGATCCCGTGGTGCGACGCCATTATCACCTGGCTCGCCGCCTGCCGAAGATCAAGGCCGCCACGCTGGTGATCTTCGGCGCCGATGCGCCGGCCCCTTTCACCGCCGAGGTGGGGCGCCGGATGGCGGCGACGATACCGGATGCGAGATTCGTCGCCATCGCCGGTGCCGGCCATCTGACGCCCTACCAGAAGACGCAGGAATACGTGCGCGAAGTCGCCGCGTTCCTGGCGGATTGAGCCGCGTGTCTGCAAGCCGGGGCCGGATCATGGAATTCAGCGTGACGGTGCAGCCGCAAGGCCAGCGCTTCGTGGTGCGTCGGGGCGAGACCCTGCTCGATGCCGCGTTACGGCAAGGCCTGGACCTGCCCCACGGATGCCGGCGCGGCACCTGTGGCATGTGCAAGGTCAAGATGGTGAACGGGCGCATCGAGATGAGGCCGCATTCGATGCAGGCGCTTGCAGCGGATGAAGCCGCGCAGGGCCATGCGCTGATGTGTTGCGCCAGCGCTTGCACCGATCTCGTGATCGAGCGCGTCCGCGGCGACCAGCAAGCGGCCACGCTGCCTGCCCGCGTGAGCGGCATCGAACGACTGGCACCCGACGTCATCCGCCTGCGCTTGCAGTTGCCCGGCGCAACCCGCCTGGCTTACCGGGCCGGGCAATTCCTGCAAGTGATTCTGCGCGATGGCGCGCGGCGATGTTATTCGATGGCCGCGGCGCCGGGCCAGGACGAACAGATCGAACTGCACGTGCGGCATCTGCCGGGCGGGCTGTTCAGCGACCTGCTGTTCGGCGTTTCGGCCCGGCCGCTGAAGGTGCGCGATGTGCTGCGCGTGAGCGCCCCGCATGGGCATTTTCATCTGCGCCAGGACAGCGACAAGCCGATCGTGCTGCTCGCCAGCGGCACCGGCTTCGCGCCGATCAAGGCGATCGTCGAGCATGCGCGCATCGCCGGCATCGAGCGGCCGATGACGCTGTACTGGGGCGGGCGCCGGCCGCACGATCTTTACATGAATGCGCTGGCGCAAGCCTGGGCGCGCGAGCTGCCCGGTTTCAGCTACGTGCCGGTGGTTTCCGATGCCAGCCCACAGGACGCATGGCATGGGCGCCGTGGCTTCGTCCATCGCGCGGTGATCGAAGATCACGCCGATCTGTCGTCGCATCAGGTTTACGCCTGCGGTGCCCCGGCGATGGTCGATGCCGCGCGACGCGATTTCACGCTCGAATGCGGGCTGCCCGAGCATGAGTTCCACGCCGACGTGTTCGCCAGCGGTGCTGGCATCGCCGCCAAGGAGAAGGCCGCTTCATTGACCTTGGAGTGTTGATCACTAGTGGCCCTTGAGGGCCCTTCATCGTCGTCCTGCCGCGAGCAGGGCGCATTCGCGCAAAAACTGGAGGAGACATTTTCATGTTGCATCGTATTGCTTTCGTTCGCCGTGCCGTGCCGGCCATCGTGATGGCGATCGGCGCTGCCACGCTGACGGCCACGGCGTACGCGCAGGGGGCCTGGCCGAACCGGCCCATCCGCTTCCTGGTTGGCTATCCGCCCGGCGGCAGCATCGACCTGATCGCCCGGATCGTTGCCTCGGAGCTGGTGCCCGCACTGGGGCAGCCGGTGGTGGTGGAGAACCGGCCGGGCGCAAGCGGCAACGTGGCCGCTGCCGAGGTGGTTAGGGCGGCTCCCGACGGCTATACCTTCCTGGTGTCGTCGACGACCGTCGAGACGGCCAATCCGTCGCTGTACAAGGCCAACTTCCAGCCTTCGTCCGACCTGATGCCGGTGAACTCCATCGGCCGAGGCGCCATCTACCTGGTGGGGCGGCCGGGATTGGAAGTGAACGACGTCAAAGGCCTGATCGCGCTTGCCAAGGCCAATCCGGGCAAGCTGTCGTACGGGTCGCCGGGCACCGGAACGCAGCCGCATCTGGCGGGAGAGCTGCTGAAGGTGAACGCCGGTATCCAGGCCACGCATATTCCTTACAAGGGCAGCGCACCTGCGATCCAGGATCTGATGAGCAACCAGATCGACTTCATGCTCGATCCGGGAATTTCGCTGCCCTATATCCAGGCGGGCAAGGTGAAGCTGCTGGCGGTGCTCAGCGCCAAGCGTTCCCCTTATTTCCCGCAGGTGCAGACTACCGCCGAACAGGGCGTGCAAGGCAGCGAAGTCGACATCTGGTACGGGATCTGGGCACCGAAAGGAATGCCGAAGGCGATCATGGAGCGCCTGAGCAACGAATTGCGGCGAGCGATGGAGCTGCCGACGGTGCAGGAGAAGTTCAACAAGGTCAACGCCGAGCCGGCGGTGGTCGGCGATACGGCGTTTCGCAAGATCATTTCGCAGGAGAGTGACGTTTTCTCCCGGTTGATCCGTGACCTGGGGATCACGGCGAACTGATGCGGTAGCGCATGGATGCAGGCCAGTCGGCTGGCGGTGTCGCGGCAGGCCGGGCGTGGCGTACCCTATCGGGAGTGTGCCTACCGACGGGGTCTCGCAGCGCCAATGCCTACCTTTCGCCAGCTCAAAGCCCTCGGGCTGATCGCGCAGACCGGCAGTTTCACCAAGGCTGCCGAGCGCATGCACATCACCCAATCGGCAGTGAGCGTGCTGATGCGCGAGCTGGAAGAGGAAGTGGGGCAGCCGCTGATCGAGCGGGGCCGCGTGATCCGTCTGACCGATGTGGGCGAGCATCTGCATCGCGCCGGCAACCTGGCAGCCCAGGAAGTCGATCGTGCCTTGCAGGAGATTCGCGATGTGCGCCGCTGGAGCCGCACCGTGCTGCGCGTGGCCGCAGGGCCGCTGTCGGCGGCCACGATCGTGCCGATGGCGCTGGCGCGCTTGGCGCACTCGCCTGAGCGCCCACGGGTGGTGTTGATCGACCAGCCCGTGAGAATGCTGGGCGACCTGCTGCTGGCGGGCGAGGCGGATCTGGCCGTGGGTTCGGTGGATTTGCCGCTGCGCCGCTCGTCGTCCGAACTGAAATCGACGCTGCTGCTGGCCGATCATCTGTCGATCGTTTGCGCGCGCTGCAATGCGCTCGCGCAGCGCGCGCTCGATGCCGGTGGACTGACCTGGGCCGATCTGGCGCAGGCACCGCTGGTGCTGGTCGGCCGCAACGGCGGCCAGTGGGATTCGCTGCTGCGCGAACAGCTCGCGCAGCATGAGGGCCTGACCGTGGGCTACGAGGTGCAGCTTCTGTCGACTGCGCTCGAACTCGTGCGGCAGGATCTCGGCGTGGCAGTGCTGCCGCGCATGGCTACGCGCATGCTGGACCCGGCCGCTTTCTATGCCGGCCCGCTGCGTGACGCCTCGGCGCGCTGGAACACTTACTGCGTTACGCGGGGTGGCCGGGACGTGCGGCAGTCTGCGAGTGCCGCGTTTCTCGAGGCGTTGCGCCAGAGCATCGACGAGAGCGAGCTCACGCCGCGCTGACCGGCACGGCGGGCATCAGCTGCCAATGATGTCGCCGGCGCGGCTCGTGCATCAGCAAGGCGCAAGCTCGAACACGGTGGGTGCCGTCACCGGCGCGTCCCAATCCCGTTCGCCGGGCTGATGGCGCGTCGCGGTGGCGAGATCCCAGCGGACGCTTGCGCGCAGCCCGTCGGGCCAGGCCGGCATGGCCACCGCATTGCCTGCCGGCAGCACCAGCGCAATGGCGCCGTGTTCGTCGCGTGCGATGCCGGCATGCATCTCATCATGTTCCTGCCATTCGATCGGCTGGCGCAGGCGACGCGTGCTGAGCACGCCATGCAGATTGCGCAGCGCGCGCCCGGCCGGGTGCGGATTGAAGCGCCGATCGACCAGGCCGGCGCGTGGGAAATAGCCACGATCGACGTCGGCGAGCGTGTCGATGAAAACGTCGGCCGCAGGCTCGGTGTGAGCGCACAGCGCGGCTTCCAGCACGCGGTGGCCATTGATGAGCGGGTCGTTGCGGCCTTCGGCGGGGCTGTCGGAGGCCAGGCGCACGTGCACTTGCGCGCGCGCTCCGAGAGCGGCGGCGGCTTGCACGGCAGCGGCGATGCCTGCGTGTGCGGGCACCGATGAGGCCACTCGGAACACCAGAGCATCGACGGCGCCCGCGCGCACGGCTGCTGCTAGATCGGCCAGAGCAGGATCGGCCAAGGCAGGATCGACGCAGGCCGAATCGGCGAGGGCATCGCCGCTGACAGCCGAAAAGCCGTGGTCGACCAGCAGCTTGATCTGCTTGCCGTCGCGCGA
>JAFKGG010000166.1 GCA_017307915.1 Burkholderiales bacterium
CGTAAGCTCCCCTGTCAAGTAGACACGACTAAAGTGGAGTAGCCGCAAGCAAACGCTCACGGTACCGCGCTGGCGGCAGGCTTCCCAGCGCGTCGTGTGGCCTGATCTCGTTGTATCGCTCGATCCAGTCGTCAGTGATCTCCCGGACGTCGGCGAGCGTGTTGAACAGGTACGCGTCCAGCACCTCTTCCCGGTAGCTCCTGTTGAACCGCTCGATGAACGCGTTCTGATCGGGCTTGCCGGGCTGGATGAAGAAGATGTCGATCTTCAGCTTCTCGCACCAGTCGGTGAAGGTCTGGCTTGTCAGCTCCGGGCCGTTGTCACAGCGGATGGCGGCTGGCTTGCCATGGATCTCGATCAACTGCTCGAGGAAGCGCGTGACCCGGGTCGCCGGGATGCTCGTGGCCAGATCGATCCCCAGGCAATGCCGGTCGGCCTCGTCGATCGCATTGAACGTCCTGAAGGACCGGCGACCATAAAGCGTGTCGTGCATGAAGTCGATCGCCCAGACCTGGTTGGTTGCCAACGGCACAGTCAGCAGCCTGCGCTCTCGAACCGGCACTCGCCGCTTTGTCCGGCGCTTCAGATTCAGACCCATCGCGCAGTAGATCCGGTGCACTCGTTTGTGGTTCCAGGGCTTGTCCTGCAGCCGCAGTCGATCGAAGCACTTCCAGAAGCCCCACCGACCGTTGACCTCGACGATCTCGTTCAACGCGTCGATGACCGGCTGATCGCGTTCCGCTCTGTTGCTCTCCCGCTTGTAGTACGCCGCCCGCGACAGCCGGGCTACCTGACAGGCTCGCTTGACCGTCACCTGGTGCTCTTCAACCATGATCCGGATCACCTCGCGCCTGGCTGACGGCGTCAGAGCTTTCGGCCCAACACGTCCTTGATCGCCGCGTTCTCCAGCGCCAGCTCGGCATACATCTTCTTCAGCTTCGCGTTCTCCGCCTCGAGCTCCTTCAGCCGCTTGAGCTCCGCCACTGACGTCCCGCCGTACTTCGACTTCCAGTTGTAGTACGTCGCATGGCTGATCGCGTGCGTGCGCAGGATCTGCGCCACCGGCACTCCGGCCTCGCCCTCGGCCAGGATCGCCACGATCTGCGACTCGGTGAACTTCGACTTCTTCATCGGACTTCCTCTCGACAGACTATCCTGCCAGAAAAGTCCACTTCTTCGTGTCTACCGACCGGGGGAGCTTACGAAAGCAACCATTTCTGTTGACTTTTCAGGCTACAGATATGGTTGGATCAAAGACGCCGAGATCAATGTCACGCCGACTCGGCGGGAATATCGCTGCGCTACGAAAAGCAAGAGGCTGGACCCAATCAAGCCTTGCCGAACGAATTGGAGTGGATACAGAAACCATCTCCCGTTTCGAACGTGGTGCTACGCTCCCATCACTTCTGACCTTGGAGAAGATCAGTAAATCACTGCGAGTCCGGATCGGAGATTTGTTAACCGAAAGTTCGGCACAGCCTGATGATCAAGCATCAACTCTCAGTGCTTGGCTCGATGAACTTGGTGAATCAGATAGGGAGTTCGTTCTTGATCTAATCAAACGAACTTGCGATCATCTGCGCAGTAGCTGAATTGCAATCACTTGCTAAAACTGACCTGAGTTTTTCTGGGTTCTCTTACCAACTAACAGGGCACTACCAATAACTTCTCGCGCTCTTTCTTATCGATCCTAGTAATCCAGAGAGCCCTTGTAAGAGAGCTAAATTACAGAGAGAGATCCCTAGATCTCATCTCTATCTTATATACATCTCTACTTCCTTGAATCCATCATTGATTATTAGCTCTTGCTCTCTAATTGCATCCAGCTCTACCTTCCGTTCTGTGAGTCTTTGATAGTAACTTTCATATCCACCCATTAGCTGTTCCAAATCATCGGTGACGAACTGAATATGTCCTTCTACATTTCTGTGATCTCTAGTTTCTGATTCAATTTGCAGCAGCGTCTTTTTGGTCTTCGTTGGCACCTGATATGCAATGGGAAATCGCTTCTGAAATGCTTCCTCCATACATGCCCTGAGCTCATTCTCTCTACTCACTACAACCAGAAACGAATCATGCACAGGCAAACATATCCCACCGAGCTCAATTGTCCGCAGCATCACCTCTTCGGCGATATCGGACTCTATTCTCATTAGCTGTAGACCGACCCCGGTGCAGAAGTACTCTTGAATCGCATCATGGCGTTCTTGCAGAGCATCTAGCAGTGCCCTTGCACTTGGGATTCGTTTTGAACTTACAGCCCTTCTCGCTGAATTTTGAGACTCTGCGTTCAACAGACATTGCATCGCAACCTTCTGATGCTCTCGATCGAACTGCTTTAAGTCGTATGGATCATCAGAGCATTGCAATCCTTTCATCGCATATAGCATACGAACGTGCATCCCTGAATAGTCAATCTCAACGGTTACCTTATGATTTATTTCCACATACTTGCGGAACTCACGAGGAATTGTCTGCCAGAATCCACCGAAGAACCGACCACCATTGTCGAAACTGCCGTTGAAAATTCTTACTAGAAACTTGTTGTTCAAATCTAAAGGTTCTCTCTCGAAGTCTCTAGCCAACCTATTGTGTAGTTCTCTAAATCCCTTATCGGGAATATACAATTCGACCAGTGCACGTTTGAGAGCATGATTGATGCGTTCGATATTCTTCCGCATTCTCTGAGTGTCTTCTGTTTCCTCGAAGGGTACGGGCTGCTTTTGTGCATCCCTTAGCTCAATCATCTCCGATGGCCATCTTGAAACGAACATCTGGTTCATTCCATGTTTGTTCATCACAGCTACTAACTTCTCTGTCGCACAGATTCTTGTCACAAAGCCACGGCTTTTTTCATCGTTCCTGTTCTTTCCGAACCCTTTAGTTTCGTAGATGTACTTGAGATCAACTAGCGCATCAAGGACACGCACCATCAATCGATATGAGAGATGAATCCGATTGTTTCGGCTTTCCGGTGCATAGTCTTTTCGAGATCGAGAAACACTTCGATAGATGGAGGGATACTGGTGAGTTGCCAGATATAGGTCCAACATCACAATCGATAAATGTTTGCGTAACCGACCTGGATGTTTGGCGCGACCACCACGCGAGTGAACATGCACCTTGACCTCCTCAAATACTTCAGAGATTGCACGTGTCGCACCTGGATAATCTGAGACGCGATGAACGTCTAACAGACGTGAATACTTGTAGAGATGTGAATCAAGCTCATTGTGAATTTTTGCCAAGGAAGATCTCCTCTAAATTATTGTTTGCAATACGCTCGCCAATAGCCAAACCTCCAATGCAAATGGCCATGGCAATAGCTAACGCCTCGCGTACCTGAGGTAGCGATTGAGTTGTTTAAATGACTGTCTACGCGCCTGCGCTACAGCTCAAAGAGCCGGTAAGGACTTAAGTTCTGTTCGTGCTGGCCTGTAATCCGCGCATACCCTCAAGCAGCAGATCACCTTTTACGAGGTAAATTTTGATGTCGTGGCTACCTTAAAGGAGCCAGAAACGAGCGAGCAGTCCTCAAGGCTGGATGCTTCAGATTTTGATAAGAAATTTAGCAATCAAAAGCAAAACATCAGCTTCTACGACTATAGCAAAAACAATCGATTTTGTCAAGTCCATTGATGAAATTAATTGCTATACCCTATCCTCCTTGAGAATGATACTAACCCATTGATTTATATGAACTTAATACTCAATACATAACAACGATGGAGTACATAAGCGAAAGAATCACAGATCGGCTGTTTGGAGTCCTTCCCAAAGCCAACCAGAGGGCGATACCATTTCATTGGCCCCCGAAAGGGGATCTTTCCTGTCACAGTGCCGTCACAGTGAGCAGTTGAGAAGCAGCCTTGAAGCCATCCAGAGACGTCGCGTAGCATTGGATTCATCAAAATCCAATGTTCAGTGCGCTTCTTGGGAAATTCCTTGAGAATCAAGGCCCAAGAACGCACGGTTGCAATGTCGAAGGGCAAAAAAAACCCAACCGATGAAGGTTGGGCTTGGAGAATGGTGGAGCGGAGGAGGATCGAACTCCCGACCTTCGCATTGCGAACGCGACGCTCTCCCAGCTGAGCTACCGCCCCGAAGGACGGCGATTATACACGGAATCGAATCCGTCCAGGGCCGAGCGGCGGCCCTGCGGCCGCCCTCTCCTATTGATCGTTTGCCGCCTGCGCATGGCCACGGTTCAAGCCTTCCAGCACCCGCAACAGCGACGAGGTATCGTCACGGCCCCAGCCGTTGCCCACCAGCGCATTCAACTGCTGCGACACGGCGGCGGTGATCGGCAGTGACATGCCCATCGCCTGCGTCATCTCGATCACCAAGCCGAAATCCTTCTGGTGCAGCCGTGCTTCGATGCCGGCGGCGAAATCGCGCGCGGCCATCTTCGGGCCCATCAGGTCGAGCATCTTGCTGCCGGCCATGCCGGCCTGCAACGCCACCAGCATCTTCCGCGGGTCGACGCCGTTGGCGTTCGCGAACAGCATCGCCTCGGCAATGCCTTCGATGTTGACCACCTGCACGATCTGGTTGCAGGCCTTCACGACCTGCCCGGCGCCATGGTCGCCGATGTGCGTGATGGTGGTGCCGAGCCGGGCCAGGATTGGTCGCGCGCGCTCGAGCACCTCGGCCTTGCCGCCGACGATGATCGACAAGCTGGCCTGGCGCGCGCCGGCGGCGCCGCCCGAGACCGGGCAGTCGAGCATCTCGATCGAACGCTGCGCCAGGCGCTGCGCGAACTCACGCGTGGCCACGGCGGAGATGGTCGAGAAATCGATGACGACCGTGCCCGGCGCGGCGCCTTCGGCAACGCCGCCGACATCGAACAATACGGCGCCGACGTCGGCGGTGCGGGTGACGTTGGTGCAGACGAATTCGGCGCCGCGTGCCGCGTCGGCCGGTGTGGCCGCGTAACGTGCGCCGCGCTCGAGCAGCGGCTGCGCGGCTTCGCGCCGGCGGGTATGCACGATAAGTTCGTGCCCTGCGTCGAGCAGATGCCCGATCATCGGCGCGCCCATCGCGCCGGCTCCGATGAATCCGATCTTGGCCATGGCCGCTGTCTCTCCCGTGTTTCGGTAGCGATCGATCAGCCGAAACCTATCAGAAGATGCGGCGCTTCGAGCGCCGTGCCGTCACTGCAGGCGTTCGATCTCGGCGCGGTATTCGCGCAGCACCTGCTCGGCGTTGGCCAGCCCCTTGGCGCGGGCCTCGGCGATCCACTTCTGTTCCAGCGACGCGGTGCGCGCGCGCACCGCGTCGATGAAGGCTTTGCCGGCCAGCAAGGTCTGCACGTGGTTGGCCTGCATGAACGCAGTGCCGCGGCGATCGACCTGGTCCCAGCCGCGGCCGAACAGCCGCGCGGCGTGCTCGCCCGACAGCCTGTCGATGGCCTGCTGGTCGGTCTTGCCGATGCGGTTCCAGGTGGCCAGGTTCATGACGAAGGCGAAGCTGGTGTTATAGAGCCCGCCGGGAAAATCGGTACGGTACTTGATCAGCTTTTCAAGCTTGAAGGCTTCGATCGATTCAGCCGGAAAAAACACGCCGTCGATGGCGCCGGCGGCGAGCAGTTCGTAGGCCTCGGTGGAAGGTTGCAGCGTCGAAGTCACGCCGAGCGCCTTGCCGATCTCGGTGCTGATGCCGCCGCCGATGCGAAACTTCAAGCCGCGCAGATCGGCCAGCGAAGCCACCGGCCGCTTGATGTTGTAGATCTGGCCCGGCCCATGCGTGAACACGGCAAGCACCTTCAGCCCGAGATGCTCGTTGAAGCGCGCCAGAAAGCGCTGATGGATGCGCTGATAAGCCAGCGACGTGACCTCGGCCGAATCGCCGGCGAACGGCAGCTCAGCGATCTGCGTCAGCAGGTAGCGACCGGGCGTGTAGCCGTGCACCGAGAACGAAACGTCGGCCAGCCCTTCGCGCACCGCCTCGAAGGTGCCCGGCGGCGCGCTGACCGGCTTGGGCAGGATGTTGCACTTGACGCGGCCCGCGGTGGCCAGCGCTACGTCTTCGCACCAGCGCGCCTGCGATTTCGACAAGGTGTGCGAGGGCGGCACCCAACTCGATGCGGTGAGCACGATCTGCTGCGCATGCGCAACGCCGGCCGCCGCGAACGCGGCCAGCGCAAACGCCAGAATGAAGCCGCAAACGCGTCCGATCATCGCCCATTCCTACACGGGCCGCCGTGTTGCGATCGAGTATAAACGCGGGTGCCGCGCGCGCAGCCATGGCCACCGAGTAGGAATTACCCGCAGGCCGAAGCGTCAGAACTGCACGTCGACGATCAGCGTATCGACGTAGTTGCCCACCGGCGGCGTCGGCTGGTCGCCGTAGATGCGTGCGGTGAAAGGAAACTGCTCAGCCGAATCGCCGGCCGCCGGCGCCGCTTGCAGCGCGCGGCTGGTGGTGTCGTTCCAGCGCACGTTGCCAGGCAGGAATACGTCGTATTGCAGCCGGTTGGCGCCGGCCGCCATGCGCCGGCGGCTGCCATCGAAGTAGGCGCCATTGCTCAGGCCCACGGTATAAGTGCTGCCTTTGCTGCAGGTGACGCCAATGCTGGCGTTGACCGGCGCAAAGCCGCTGACCAGCGGCGCACTGCCGAAGTCGATGTCGCTGGTGACGAAGCGGCAATCGCGCGTGACCTGCAACGAGATCGTCAGCGTGACCGACACGCCGGCGCCGGGCAAGGTACCGGTATTCAAGGTGCACAGGCCGAGCAAACAGCCCTGCGTCACGCCGGGGCTGACCGTCCAATTGCCGACGCAGATGCCCAGCGCGCTGATGTTGCCGCAGGTAGCGTAGTGCCAGCGCAGCGTGACCGTGCCGGTATAGGTGCCGGCCGCGACATTGCCGGCGGCGCCCAGACCAAGGAACAACTGCACGTCGCTGCTGGAGCCGCCCAGCGTCAGCAGCCCGGCGGTGGCAAGGTTGCCCGAGGTGGTGCCGACGGCCAGCGGCGCGCCACCCGGCATGGTGGCAACGGAAAAAGGAATGCGATCGCCACTGACCGCGTTGAGCAGGCCGTTGCTCATGGCATCGAGGCTCACGTAGATGTATTGACTGCTGAGCAGGCCGAGAATGCCGGGACAGCTTGCGCCGCTGGCGCCCGAGCCGGCGTGCGTGTCGGCGCTGCGCACGTCGAACGAGCTGCGGCTGCCCAGCGTGATCGGTGGCGCGCCGCTGATGGAGCAGGCGCGGGCAAGATCGGGCGCCAGCACGGCAAGCACGAGCAGCAGAGCGTATGCGACGAACAAGCGGCTTCGCATCATGATGAAGACGGCCTCGATCTGGCCATCATGGGTTTCGCTTGCTCGACGGCATGGCTTCGTTCCTCATTCGCAGCGCAGCGGGCCGATGCGCGCCAATTGTTCGCTGGCGACGTCGAGCGCGAAGACCGCCGTGCAGGCCGCGCCGTCGGGCAGCGTCACGCGCAGCCGATTGTCGGCCTGCAGGCCTTC
Organism: Burkholderiales bacterium; assembly: GCA_017307915.1. Lineage (GTDB taxonomy): Bacteria > Pseudomonadota > Gammaproteobacteria > Burkholderiales > Burkholderiaceae_E > Zeimonas. The sequence continues at coordinate 7,476 of JAFKGG010000166.1, forward strand.
GAAATAAACCAGGCCATCATGGCCGACCCAGGCTCGATGGCCGCTGGCCGTGTCGATCGCTTCACTGCCCAGCGGCAGCGGCTGGCCGTCGGCGCCGGCCAGGCTCACGATCGCCGCCACCGTGCGCTGCACCGGAAAGCGCAGCACCGCGCCCCCGCCGCGCTTGACCGCCACGCGCTGCTCGACCTCGGGCGTGGCCAGATGCGGCGGCAGGCCGAGCGGATCGATCTCGTATTTGGCCTGGTAGTGCGACGACACCCACGGCACCAGTAGATGACCACGGCTGTCGGTGACGCCGACGAGCTGATTCTCGTAGCGTACCGGCACGCCCGCCACGCCGTCGGTGCTGATCAGCGCGAAGGCGTCGTGGATCTGGCCGGCGGCAAACGCACTGCCGTCCATCGCCACCAGCGAGCCGCGCAGACCCGCCCAGTCGGTTCGCTGGCTGCTCGTGCCGTAGGTGCCGGCGTCGAGCCGCGCGTGGCGCGAGGCCCAGGCCAGGCCGGCTTGCCGATAATCGCCGCCGGCAGCACCGTTCGCATAGGCGGCACTCCAACCCAGGCCGCCGGCCAGCGGCGGGTTGCGCACATAGCCGATGCGCTCGATGGTGCGACCGTCGTCATCGCGCAGCATGGCGGCGCTGAACACGCCGGCATCGTCGAACGGCACCGACAGATACGCCATCAGCGTATGCGTGCGGCGCTCCAGGTCGCGGCTCAGGCTGATCTGCAGATTGGCCTGCCGCCACAGCGCCAGGCTGTACGACAGATTGAGCAGCCGGCTGCGCATGCCGTCGCCGGCGCGCAGATCGAAGTAGCCGCCGCCCAGCGAGCCAAGGCGATCCAGCGACAGGCCAAAAGTGAGCACGTCGCTGCGGCGCGTGAGTGAAAACCGCCGGTCGAGTTCGAGCTGCGCCAGGCTGCCGAAATCCTCGCTGCGCCGCAGCCCCTGATAGCCGACGCTGAATCGCCGCGTGCTGTAGCGATAGCCGAACGTGGCTTGCGTGCCGCTGTGTTCACGCAGGCGGCTGTACGACAGAGAGCCGCTGACCACGCCCCATTGGCCCAGCCGGCCGACCGCGCCGGCGCCGGCCAGCGCCAGATCGCCGGCGCCTTCGAACTGAGCCTCCAGCGTCAGGCCGTCGCTGATGCCGTGGCGCAGCGCGCCGCTGACGGCGGCGGCGCCGTACGAGAAATCCTTGATGCCGTAATCGCGTCGCAGCGCGCCGATGCTGAACGCGTAGTCGGTCAGTCCGCGCTGCAGCAGATCGTGGCTGACGTAGAACGGCAAAGTGACCGACACCTGGCGCCCGAGCGCGTCGGTGGTGACGATGGTGGCTTCGCCGGCACCATTGATGAACGGCGCGCCGCTGATCGTGAATGGGCCGGGCTGAATGTGTTCGCTGCCGGCGCGATAGCCGTTGACGAACAGATCGACGGTGCTGGGCAGCGCGGCCTGGCCGGCGAACTGCGGCAGCGGATAGGTGATCAGATCCGGCCGCAGCCGGAAATCGCGCGCCACGCGCAAGCCGCCCAGCCGCACCGGGCTGCCCCAGCCGGTGGCTGCCGAAATCACATCGCCCAGGCTCCAGCTCACCAGCCGCTGCTCGTCGGAAGCGCTCCAGCTGGTGTCGTAGCGCGTGTAGCCGTTGCGCAGCCCGACGCCGGGCGGACCGAAGCCGTCGCCGGACAGATGGCGATAGACGCCGGTGTTCGAGAACAGGCCGGCGCGGCCGAACACGCGCTGTTCGCTCCACAGCGAACCGATGGTGGTGCGCAGCGCCGACTGGTCGCCGGCATGGTGATGCTGCCGGGCCAGATACAGGTCGTAGCCGAGCAGCGCGCCGAAGCTGGTGCGCGCCGGCGCCGCATTGCCCGGCGCACGTCGCCCCAGATGTTGCGCAGGCAACCATTCGGGCGGCACGGTCAGCCGCAGTTGCAGCGCATTGGCATCGTAGACCGCGACCAGCCCCGGCACGGCATGCAAATCGACCCAGCGCTGGCCTTGCGCCAGGCCCAGTCTGGCCGGGTCGATGCCGGCGCGGTGCAGATCGTCGGCGCCGGCATACAGGCGTCCTCGGCGGTATTCGACGCGCACCGCGCCGTCGTGGCGCAGGCCGTTGATCGACAGTTCAAGGAACAGCGTGGCGCGCGGCAGATCAGCAGGCATCGGCACGACAGCGGGCGCCGGGCGGGTGCTGAGCGGCGGCGCAAGCGCGGGCGCGGGCGCAGGCGCGGATGCGGCGGACGACGCAGGCGGCGAATCCCCGGCAGCGCCAGCGTCCATCGGGGCTGCCAAGGCCACACCAGCCAGCAGTTGCGCGAGGAGCTCGAGGCGCTGTCGCATCAATCGGCCGGGCGCTCCGCCGACGAGGCGTCCATCGGTATCTCCATCAGCGGCTGACGGCTGCCCAGTTGCAGCCGCAGCCGCATGTCGCCATCACCGGCGCTGGGCGCCTGCGGCAGCGGCCAGCGCATCTGCTTGCCGGGCAGCACGTAGCCGAGGAGGCCGGCGGCGACAGGCAAAGCGTCGCGCGTGCCCAGCAGGCTGACCTGGCTGAGCCGCGCATGCCCCGTGCCGCGATTGGTCACCAGCAGATGGGGGACGCCGTCGATCGCCGCGATACGCCAACTGAGCTGAGGTCGAGCGGTTTGCGGCGCGGCTGCCGGCTGCGCCACCCGCAGCGGCGCCGCATC
>JAFKGG010000167.1 GCA_017307915.1 Burkholderiales bacterium
CCACCGCAGCCGACCGCGCGGCGGCGATCGAACTGGCGCTGCGCGCCATCGACGCGATCCGCATCGAAGGCATCAAGACCAATCTGCCGTTTCTGCGCAAGGTACTACTGTCGCCGGAGTTCCGCGCCGGCGACGTGCACACGGGACTGGCCCCTCAGATCGCGAAGGCGCCAAACGCCGTGACTTGATTTCCGGCCCCGTCGGGCCGGCTCACTGGAGGAGACGATGACAAGCGACCAGAACAAGCGAGCCGATCCCATCGACCCGTTCAACCGCTCACGACGACGAGCGCTACGGCGCGCCGCCGCCGTGCCGGTCGCCGCACTCGGTGCCGCGGCGGCGCAATCGGCGCTGGCCCAGGGCAGCGCCGCGGCCGACAACCTGCCCCCGGCCGTGCCGACCTGGACGAAGCAGCCAGGCGGCCCGTTCGTCACGCCACCGTACGGCCTGCCCTCGCCGTTCGAGAAGCATGTGGTGCGCGTGCTGCCGTCGGCGCCGAACCCATTTCCCACCGGTAGCCGCTCGCCGCTGCAAAACCTGCACGGCACGCTGACACCGAACGGGCTGTTCTTCGAGCGCCACCATGCGGGTGTGCCCAGCATCGACCCGGCGCAGCACCGCTTGATGATCCACGGCCGCGTCAAGCGGCCGCTGCTGCTGACGATGGACGAGCTGATGCGCTTCCCGTCGGTGTCGCGGATCTACTTCCTCGAATGCTCGGGCAACGGCTCGTCACAGTGGGCGGGCCCGGCCGGCCGCACGGCACAGGAGATCCACGGCCTGGTGTCCTGTGCCGAATGGACCGGCGTGCTGCTGTCGACGCTGCTCGACGAAGTGGGCCTGGAACCCGACGCGCGCTGGCTGCTGGCCGAGGGGGCCGATGCGGCGGCCATGACACGCAGCGTGCCGATCGAGAAGGCACTCGACGACGCCATGATCGTCTACGCGCAGAACGGAGAAATGCTGCGCTCGGAACAAGGCTATCCGGTGCGCCTGTTCCTGCCAGGCTATGAAGGCAACATGAGCATCAAATGGCTGCGCCGGATCAAGATCGGTACGGCCCCGTTCCAGACCCGCGAAGAAACCTCGAAGTACACCGACACGCTGCCCGACGGCAGCTCACGCCGCTTCACGTTCGCGATGGACGCCAAGTCGGTCATCCTGTCGCCGTCCGGCGGGCAGACGATGAAGGGGCGCGGCTTTCGCGAGATCTCGGGCATCGCATGGAGCGGACACGGCAAGATCCGGCGCGTCGACGTTTCCACCGACGGCGGCCGCAACTGGCGCACGGCCGAGCTGCAGGAACCGGTGCGCAGCATGGCGCTGACGCGCTTCCGCCTGCCCTGGAACTGGGACGGGTCGCCGGCCATCCTGCAAAGCCGCGCCATGGATGAAACCGGCTACGTGCAGCCGACCCGCGACCGCTTGATCGCCGCGCGCGGGCTCAATTCCCTGTATCACTATCACGCCATCCAGAGCTGGCGCGTTACCGCCAACGGGGAGGTTAGCAATGTTCACGTTTGAATGTGGTTCTTGCTTGACCGCGTTTGCGACGGCATCCACGCTGACCGCGGCATTATTGGCTGGCTGCTCGCCGATGACGCCACGTGCGCCGGCGCAGCCGCCCGGCCACTATCAGCTCGGCCGCGCGCCAACCGCCGCCGAGCTGCGCGGCTGGGACATCGACATCTCGCCGGACGGCGCCGGGCTACCCGCCGGTTCAGGCACGGTGGCGCAGGGCCGCGATCTGTTCGCCCAGCGCTGCGTCGCCTGTCACGGCGACGCCGGCAAGGGCGGCCAGGGCGGCGCGCTCGCCGGCGGCCAGGGAACGCTGAACTCGAAGAAGCCGGTGAAGACGGTCGGCAGCTTCTGGCCCTATGCCACCACGCTGTACGACTACATCCATCGCGCCATGCCCTGGGATTCGCCGCAGTCGCTGAACCCGAACCAGGTGTATGCGCTGACGGCGTATGTGCTGCACGTCAACGGCATCGTCGGCGCCGATGCCGTCATGGATGCGCGTTCGCTGCCGGCGGTGAAGATGCCCAACCGCGACGGCTTCACGCTGTTCACCGGACAAGACATCGCACCGCAGGCCTGCATGCGCGACTGTCGCTGAAACCTCAGGGGGCCACGCGGCAGCGCGGCCCCCGACGCTTCAAGGGTGCGCCATGCTCAACGGTGCGCGCCATGCGCCTCGAAGCGCTCGCGCAACCGCCGCACCTGCGCAGTCGACACCGGCGCGGCTGCGTTGCCCCAACTGCTGCGCAGAAAAGTAGCCAGCTCGGCGATTTCATCGTCGGATAGCCGCCAGCCGAAACCGGGCATCGACAGCGCGCTGGGCGCGCGCTGCGTCGACGGCATCGCCGAGCCGCGCAGAATCATTGCCACCAGCGAGTTCGGCTCGCGGCCCAGCACCACCGCGTTGCCGGCCAGCGCCGGGAAAGTGCGCGGATCGCCGGTGCCATCGGCGCGATGGCAGCCCTGGCAGTTGTCGATGTACAGCCGCGCGCCCGCCACGCTCACGTCAAGATCGCGCAAGCGCTGCGCAGTGGCCGCAACGGCCGCATCGACGTCGGCCGGCGGTGCCGCTTCGCCGCTTTCGTTCACCGGCAGCGACAACAGATAGTCGGCGATCGCGCGACGATCGGCGTCGCTCAGATGCTGCATGCTGTGCCCGATCACGTCGACCATCGGCCCCACCGACGCGCTGCGCTGATTGCGGCCAGTTGCCAGGAACTCGGCCAGCTCGTCGGCGCTCCATTGAAACGCCGAGCCCTGCAAGGTTTTCGGCAGGTTCGGCGCATACCAGTCGTCGATCACTGCGCCGCTCAGATAGCGCAGGCCGTCGGCTTCGGACATCGCCTTTTCCTGGCCGGCCAGGCCGCGCGGCGTATGGCAGGCGCCGCAGTGGCCCAGCACGCGCACCAGATAGGCGCCACGGTTCCAGCTTGCGTCGCGCGCCGGATCTTCGACGAACGGCCGCTCGCGATAGAACAGCGCCGTCCACACGCGCAGCAGCGAGCGCATGCTGAACGGCCAGGGCAGCAGATGCGCGCGATTGGCCACCGCCTGAGGTTCGACGCCCAGCATGAAGTACGCGTACAACGCCTGCATGTCCTGCGGCGTGATGCCCGAAAACGATGGATACGGCATGGCCGGATACAAGCGGCCACCGTCCTTGCGCATGCCGCGCCGCACCGCCTTGTCGAAATCCTCGAAGCTGTATTGCCCGATGCCCAAGCTCGGATGCGGCGTGATGTTGGGCGAGAACATGGCGCCGAACGGCGTGTTCATCTTCAGTCCGCCGGCATACGGCGGCCCGCCCGGCGCGCTATGACAGGCGATGCAATCAGCGGCGCGCGCCACGTACTGGCCGCGCTGGATCAACTCGGCGCTGATCTCGATCTGTGCCCGGCCCAGGCTGGATGGCAGCACCGGTGCGAGGGAAGCAGCGCCGATCGGCAGCGACAGCACGGATGCCGCCGCCATCGTTGCCAGTCGTCGATGCCATGCGCCGCGCATCGCGCTGCCCACTACGCCGATACCAGCGGCCGCGGATCGCGCAGATACTGCTCGCGGATCGCCTTGGCCGACCAGTAGGCCAGCGCGCCGACCAGTCCGGTCGGGTTGTAACCGATGTTCTGCGGAAACGCGCCAGCACCCATCACGAACACGTTGTGCACGTCCCACGATTGCAGATAGCGATTGAGCGCGCTGCCGTGCGGGTCGCTGCCCATGATCGCACCGCCGACGTTGTGCGTCGTCTGATAGGGCCGCGTGTCGTAGTGCTCGCCGCTCTTGCGGATCTTCACCGCGACCTGCGCCGGCGCCAGCACGCGCGCAATCTCGGCGGCTTTCTCGGTGACGTGCTGTGTCATGCGGAATTCGTTCTCCTTCCAGTCGAAGGTCATGCGCAGCAGCGGCTGGCCGAATGCATCGCGATAGTTGGGATCCAGATCGAGGTAGGTGTCGCGATACGACATCACGGTGCCGTGCGTGCTGATCGACATCGTGTGGCCATAGCAGGCCTTCAGCGCCTGCTTCCACTCGGCGCCCCAGGTCGGCGTGCCGGGCGGCAGCGCCAGTTGCTGGATCGGCCGGCCACCGGTCTGGTTGGCCGCCACGTAAGCGCCGCCTATGAAACCCAGCGGCCCATGATCGAAGTGATCGCCGTTCAGGTCGTCGATCGCGTAGCCGGCGGCACCGGCGCCGACGAAGGGATTGAAGCGCGTGCCGGCGTCGAAGAACAGATCGACCGAACCCATCATCTGATAGGAATAGTTCTTGCCGACTACGCCCTGGCCGCTGCGCGGGTCATACGGGGTGCCGATACCCGACAACAGCATCAGCCGCACGTTGTGCAGTTGATAAGCACACAGGATGACCAGTTCGGCCGGCTGTTCGATCTCGCGGCCCAGCGCATCGACATAAGTCACGCCGACGGCGCGCTGCCGCTGGCGGTCGAGGTTCACGCGCAGCACGTGCGCCTGCGTGCGCAGCGTAAAGCGCGCACGCTGCCGCAGCACCGGCAGTATCGTCGTCTGCGGCGAAGCCTTCGAGAAGTTGTAGCAACCAAAGCGTTCGCAGAAGCCGCAATAGCTGCACTTGCCCAGCTGCGCGCCATAAGGGTTGGTGTATTCGCGCGAAGCGTTGGCCGCCGGCGTCGGAAACGGGTGATAGCCGAGCTCGGCGGCGGCCTTGGCGAACAGCGCGCCGCTGTACATCTGCGCCAGCGGCGGCAACGGAAACTCGCCCGAGCGCGCCCCTTCGAACGGGTTGCCGCCCTCGACGATGCGCCCGCCCAGATTGCCAGCGCGCCCTGACACGCCGCAGACGCGCTCGAAGTGATCGAAGAACGGTTCCAGCTCGTCATAGCTGACGCCGAAATCCTGGATCGTCATGTCGGGCGGAATGAAGCCGCGGCCATAACGTTCCTCGATGTGCGAGCGCAGCCGCAGCTCGCTGGGCAAGACGCGCCAGTGCATGCCGTTCCAGTGCACGCCGGCGCCGCCGACGCCGTTGCCGGGCAGGAACGAACCGTACTGCCGATACGGCAGCGCCAGATCATCGAGGCCATGGCGGATGGTCAACGTCTCGCGCGACAGATCCTGGAACAGGCGGGCCTGCACGCCATAGGTCAGTTCGTCGATGACCTTTGGATATGAGAAGTCGGGATTGGTGTCGCGGTCTTCGCCGCGCTCCAGCGCCAGCACCTGCAACCCGGCATCGGTGAGTTCCTTGGCCATGATCGCGCCGGTCCAGCCGAAGCCGACCAGCACGACGTCGACCGGGGCTCGCTTGTGATCGGCCATTTTTGCCTGCCTCAGCCGCGCTGGCCTGCGATGCTGACCGGCCCGAGCGGATACGCCTGTCCGTGCCGCGTCGTCCATTCGAGGAAGTCGGCGCGCGCGCCCGGAAAGCCGATCATCTTCCACGCCGCCATGTCGCGATTGCCGCCATGGATCGGGTCGGCCAGGAAGCCGTAGCGCGTGTCGTCACTCAGCAGCTTGAAGAACGTCTTCAGATCGACGCCTTCGGCCTGCAGATTGCCGTCTTCGAGCTGCTGCAGCGTCTCGTCCTGCTGCGCCGGTTCCAGTTCAGCGAACGCCTTGGCATGGCGCTGCAAGCACAGCGCATCGACGGCCGCAATGCCGGCGTGATACAGCTCGCGCGGGGTGGCTCGCCCCTGGTAGCCGAATTCGGGTGCACCTTGATGGAACGGGCCCTGCATGTACCAGTTGGCGGCATAGCCATACGGCCCATCGAGCTGACGGTCGATGAACACCGGCACGCCGCAGCCGAGCGCGCCGGGGCCATCATCGTCATCGGGGATCAGGCGCGCGCAGGCCGCGATGACGAAGCGCCACTCCTGCTTGTTGAACGAACGAGCTTGATGCTGCGACAGCCTGCCGGCGGCGCCCTTTGGGGCGGCTGCGCCGCCCGTCACGCGCGGCGGCGCGGTATCGCAGCCCGCCAGTCCGGCAGCAGCAGGCAATGCCGCGGCCGGCACCACGGCCAGCGATCGCTGCAGGAATATCCGACGCTCGGGTTTGTTGACTGATGACGGCATGGCGGCCCTTCTTCGGCAACGGCGCCGCTGACGGCGCTCGCGCGTTGATGGCAATCGGCAATCGAATCGCGTCACGTGCTGCGCGACGTGTCCGCTGTGACCAGGGGGTCATGCCGACTCAGCAATGGACGGGCCCGCGGCAGCAGGAGCGACCTTGCCGGTGCGCCGAGCGGTCTGCGACTTATCCGGACACCGCACGCGGTTGCATGCTGAAGCGACGGCAACGCGTGCTACGGTGGCGAAGTAAATCCGATGAGCCTTGGCAGCAGGCGCACCGTGATCCAACGCATGCTGCGACCGCTCTTTGCGAACCACGCGTCATGAATCTGCCAGCCTTCGCCTCCGGCCCAGCCGGCCTTGCGCTGCCGTACTGCGGCAGCGCGCCCGCGCCTGCCGAGGTGATGACGCGCTGGAATCTCGATCCGCTGCTGATCGCACTGCTGTTCGCGGTGTTGGCCGCCTATCTGGCCGGCGTGCGCGGGCGGCGCCGTAGCACCGGCTCACTGGCCGCGCCGCCCTCGGCCTGTGCCCAACGCTGCTTCGTCGCCGGCTGGGCGATCGCGACGCTGGCGCTGATCTCGCCGCTGTGCGCGTGGTCGGTGGCGCTGTTCTCGGCGCGTGTGGCACAGCATCTGCTGCTGATGCTGGTCGCGGCGCCGCTGCTGATGCTCGGGCAAGCGTCGGTGATGTTCGACGTGATTCGGCGCATCGGCATACGCCTGCACATGGGTGAGCACTGGAATCACAGGCTTCGCAACGCTGTCGATGGCAAATCCGCCATGCCGCTGATCGCCGCCTGGCTGCTGTTCACGCTCGCGCTGTGGATCTGGCACGCCCCGGGCCCATACCAGCGCAGCTTCGACAGCACTATCGCCTACTGGGCGATGCATGCGAGCCTGTTCGGCTCGGCCTGCCTGCTGTGGTCGATGCTGCTGGCCGGCGGCTCGCGCAGCAAGGCAGCGACGATTGCAGCCGCGCTCGCGAGCGGCGCGCAGATGGGTTTCCTGGGCGCGCTGCTGACCTTCGCGCCGCGCATGCTGTATCCGGTTCATGCGGCCAGCACCGCGGCCTGGGGCTTGTCACCGCTGGAAGATCAGCAACTGGGCGGATTGCTGATGTGGGTGCCGGGCGGATCGATGATGATGGCAGCGGGCCTGTTGGCCCTGATCATCGGCTTGCGCAACGACGATGCCGTGCACGAATCCGACGCGCATCGATCGACGGCCTCGCGTGCCTGATCGTGGCCCTACGGCCGCGCTACAGACACAGCGGCAGCACCAGCACCGGAAATCCGATCCACAAGGTGGCCAACAAGGCCACGCCGTTCAACAACAGGGCCAAACGGCTGACGAAGCCGGCATCGTGATCGGCGCGTGGCCCCGCATCGCGCGCTTCGATGGTGTCGATGGCCGGCGTGGCTGGCGCGCGTTCCGCACGCTTCGAGCGCAGCACGCTCATCGCGAGCCAGGCGATCAGCAGCGCGTGCGCGGCCCAGGTGGCCACCAGCAGCCCACGCCAGACCGGCTCGCCGATCGCGACGGCCGAGCCGGTCCGGCAAGCGATCGACAGCCCCGCATACAGCAGCACCAGACACGAAACCCACACGAACAGACCCGCGCTGGCCCACAGCAGGCCACGGCCGCGGCCTTGCTTGCGTCCGGCGCCATGCGAATCAGCGGCCACGCTCATTGCGCCACCGGCAACAGATGAAGCACGCCGAGCACGATCAGCACGGCCAGCGCCGTATAACCCCACCATAGCCGCGCCAGCTCGGGCTCCAGGCAACGCTGCACCGACACGAAGCCGGCTCGGCAGCGGCATGCCACGAAGCCGGCCAGCAGCACACCGATGGCCGTGTGCATCATCGCGTAGACGATCAGCATGGTCGACACCGCGGCATAGGCATGCGAAGTGACCGGCGGCACCGCGGCAGCGATGAGCCAGCCGAGCGCGGCGGTGGCCGAGGCGCCTAGCAGCGCGGCCAGTGCCAGCCAGCGGCTGGCTGCGATCGTCGACGTCGCCGCGCTCGCGTGATCGGCGCGACTCATCGACGGCACCAGCGCCCCCGCACGGTTGAGCGCCCTCGCCCGCCCGGCGGCCCACGCCGCGCCCAGCACCGCCACCAGCGCAATGCCGAGCGGCCATGGCTGCCAGGCCAACCACTGCGGCGGCGGCCAGCCCGGCGCAATCAGCCACAGATACAGATAGCCGAACAACAGCGAGCCGAACAGCGCGACGTCGGCGGCCAGGCTGAACTGCATGCCGGCCCAGCCGGGTGCATGCCGGTAACCCGCTCGATGCGACAGCAGGCGCAGCCCCGGCAGCACCTCGACGCCCTGGTCGTCGTCGCGCTGGCCAGTGCGCCAGGCCCAGCGCACGATGACCGCCAGCAGCAGCGCAAACCCCAGAAGCGCCGGCAGATACAGCTTGAACAGCAGGCAGGTGAAGAACACGCCGGCTGCGGCAGCTGCCTGCAAGGGCAGCCAGCTATTGCCCGGCAGTACGACGACGCGCTCAGGCCGACCGCTGCCGACGTCGACGCTGATCGTCTCGCGCCGCGTCGCGGGTGCACCCAGATAGTGCCGCCCAGCAGCCAGTTCGGCGCCCAGCGCAGGCCGATCCCACAAGGGCTGGCGGCTGTCGACCCGCGGCTGGCTGGCGAAGTTGTAATCGGAAGCCGGTGTCGGCATCGCCCATTCGAGCGTGCCGGCGCCCCAGGGGTTGCGACCCGCGCCTCGCCCCATCCGCGCATGCAGATACAGGTCGAGCAGCAGCAACACGAAACCGATCGCCTGGATGAAACCGCCGATCGACGACGAGAGATTGAGCCAATCCCATCCGGCATCGGGCGAATAGACGTGCACGCGGCGCGGCATGCCAAGCAAGCCGGTCAGATGCATCAGCAGGAAGGTGAGATTGAAGCCCACGAAGATCAACCAGAACGCCCACTTGCCCAGGCTTTCCGACGGCATGCGGCCGGTGACGTGCGGCAACCAGTAGTAGATCGCCGCCAGCAGCGGAAACACCATGCCGCCGACCAGCACGTAGTGCAGATGCGCGACGACGAATTGCGTGTCATGCGCCTGCCAGTCGAATGGCACCAGCGCCAGCATGACGCCGGTGAGCCCGCCGGTGACGAACACCACCAGAAAGCCGAACAGATACAGCATCGGCAGCCTCAGCACCGGCCGGCCGGCCCACAGCGTGGCGATCCAGGCGAACACCTGGATCGCGGTGGGCACCGCTACCAGCATGCTGGCTGCCGAGAAGAACACCTGCGCCAGATGCGGGATGCCGACCGTGAACATGTGATGCACCCACAGCCCGAAGCTGATGAAGCCCATCGTGATCACGCTGGCCACGATCCAGCGATAGCCGATGATCGGCCGCCCGGCGAACACCGGGATCATCGTCGAGACCATGCCGGCCGCCGGCAGGAAAATGATGTAGACCTCGGGGTGGCCGAACAGCCAGAACAGGTGCTGCCACAGCAAGGGGTCGCCGCCGCGCGCGACGTCGAAGAACGGCCAGCCGAAGGCGCGCTCGATCTCGAGCAGAATGCTGCCCAGGATCAATGGCGGAAAGCCGGCCAGCATCATTGCGGCGGTGACCAGCATGTACCAGGCGAACAGCGGCATGCGCGCCAGGCTCATGCCGGGCGCGCGCAAACGCAGAATCGAAGTGATCAGCTCGACGGCCCCGCAGACCGCCGACACTTCGGCGAAGGTCACGCCGATCAACCAGACGTCGGCGCCGATGCCGGGGCTGTAGCGCGCGCCCGATAGCGGCGTATACATGAACCAGCCGCCGCTCGGCGCCACGCCGGTGGCCAGCGCCGTGATCAGCATCAGCCCGCCGAACAGATAACACCAATACGAGAACGCGCTCAGGCGCGGATAGGCAAGGTCGCGCGCGCCGAGCATCTTCGGCAGCAGATACATCGCAAAGCCTTCCAGCACCGGAATCGCGAACAGGAACATCATCACGGTGCCGTGCATCGTGAACCACTGGTTGTAGGTTTCGTGGCCCGCGAAAGCGTTGTCCGAGGTAGCGAGGTGCGTGCGGATCAGCATCGC
>JAFKGG010000168.1 GCA_017307915.1 Burkholderiales bacterium
GGATCGCGTGCACGCCGAGTTCGACCGCTTTCTCGATCGTCCAATCCATGCGGTCGGCGCCTGATACGCACTGCGCCAGCGTGATCTGCAGCGGGCTTTCGGTGTCGCTGGCGACGTGTTCGTCGATGCGCAGCACGCAGGCCTTGGCGTCGGCTGTCTCGATGTGCGCATGAATGCGCGTGCCGTGGCCGTCGAAGCATTCGACCGGCGCGCCCGCGCCCAGGCGCAGCACGCGCACCAGATGATGCGATTGCCGAGCATCGAGCCGCAGCGTGTTGCCGGGCAGCATGGAGCCGAGATCGCTCCGCGCTGCCACAGCATCGGCTGCCGCAGCATCGGCTGCCGCAGCACCGGCTGCCGCACCGATCAGCATGCGCGGACGCATCGTCGCGGCGCTCAGCCCTGCGAGGCTGTGCGCAGTGAAGAGAAGGCAGCGCCTGCGTCGGCCGTGGCGGCAGTTGCTTCAGCGGTCGGCAGCAGCTCGCGGAAGAAGTTCGGCAGCGCGAACAGCGCCGGATGGACATCGCCGTTGTAGTAGCGCAGATCGTCGATGCCGCGCGCGCGCAGGCGCTCTTCGACGACCTGCGGGCCGATGGCCAGCGGGTCGAGCGAATCCGAGGCCACGCACAGGCCCCAGAAGGCGCCATACAACGGAACGTACAGCCCCAGCGGCCGCACGACCGGAAACACCGAGGCCAGCTCGCGCAGCAGATGCGTCACCAGTTCCGGTTTGAACACCGGCGAACCGATGTGCAGCGCCACCGCTGCGCCGGGCCGCATCACGCCGCGCAGCAGGCGAAAGAAATCGGCCGTGTACAGGCGATGCGCCGGCGTACCCGGGTCGGTGAGATCGAGCACGATCAGGTCGAAGCGTTCGTTGCCGCCGGCCTGATTGGCCTGCGCCATGCGCTCCACCAGCGCCCAGCCATCGCCGATCTCGATGTGCAGCCGCGGATCGTCAAACACGCCGCGATGCACCTTGCCCAGATGCTGCCGGGCCACGCGCACCACTTCGGCATCGAGCTCGGCCATCACCACGCGGCGCATGCTCGGGTGCTTCAGCAGTTCTTCGCTGGAACCGCCGTCGCCGCCGCCGATCACCAGCGCCGAGGTCGGCGCCGGATGCGCGATCGCCACCGGGTGCGTGATTGCCTCGTGATAGAAAAACTCGTCACGCTCCGACGTCATGTAACAGCCGTCGAGCCGGAACAGCCGGCCCCATTGCGGCGTGTCGAACACTTCGAGCGTCTGATAGGGCGTGCGTACCGTCTCGATGCGGCGCGCGGCGCGAAAGCCGTAGGCGCTGTCTTCGTTCAGCCACTCCAGCAGCAACTCGCCCGATTGCGTCTCGGGGTCGTCGGAGCCGCGCAGAATGCGATTGGTGCCTTGCTGGCTCGGCTTGAACGCGATGATCAGATCATCGAGCAGCTTCTCGGCCTTGGCCGAATTGTCGGTGGAGAAGTTGCAGACGTAGACGTCGAGCGTGACACCCGAGCGCTCGGGCCAGGTATGCACGGCCAGATGCGATTCGGCCAGCAACACGGCGCCGGTGACACCGCCCGGTTGGCCCTGGTATTCGGGGAACGTGAAAAACTTCTCGTCAACCAGCGTCAGCTCTGCGGCAGCAACCGATTCGCGACACAGCGCGGCGAGCTTGTTTGCGTCAACCAGCAGCGCCTTCGGGCACTGGCAGCCATAAAGATCAGCGGTGAGATGCAGCCCCTGCATTTCTTACCAACCTAGTCCTTTCCTCAGTTGTGCTGAGAGTTAACTGACCAAGATCAGCGGAAATGTCACGGGAACCATAGAAGAACCCGCGAGAAAAGCCCTCAATTATAACGGAACGTTAAATCCTTACGACATTCGTGGGGCAGCGGTTTGCTAGAATTTGAAGCTTTGTTGCTGGCTTTTCAAGCCATCAAGGAGCCTTCATGGTTGAGCACACGGCGGGCCAAGCGGCCGACCAGGCGAAGAGCGACAAGCTCGATCGAATGGCCGATGCGATCCGCGCGCTGTCGATGGACGCGGTGCAGCAGGCCAATTCCGGCCATCCCGGCATGCCGATGGGCATGGCCGACATTGCGGCGGCCCTGTGGTCGCGGCAGACCGGCCACTTCAAGCACAGCCCGGCCAATCCGCAGTGGTTCGATCGCGATCGCTTCGTGCTGTCCAACGGCCACGGCTCGATGCTGCTGTATTCGCTGCTGCACCTGACCGGCTACGCGCTGCCGATCGAGGAACTGCGCAATTTCCGGCAACTGCATTCGAAAACGCCGGGCCATCCCGAGAACTTCGCCACGCCCGGCGTCGAAACCACCACCGGCCCGCTCGGCCAGGGTCTGGCCAACGCGGTCGGCATGGCGCTGGCTGAAAAGCTGCTGGCAGCGCGCTTCAACCGCGACGGCCTGCCGCTGGTCGATCACTTCACCTGGGTGTTCACCGGCGACGGCTGCCTGATGGAAGGCATCTCGCACGAGGCCTGCTCGCTGGCCGGCACGCTGAAACTGTCGAAGCTGGTCGTGCTGTACGACGACAATGGCATCTCGATCGACGGCGAAGTGCGCCACTGGTTCTCCGACGATACTGCGCGCCGCTTCGAGGCCTATGGCTGGCACGTGATCAGCGACGTCGACGGTCACGACATCGCCGCGCTGGATGCCGCCATCGCGCTGGCGCGCCGCTGGGGCCAGGAAGGCCGTGACGGCGTGTTCGCGCCGACGATCATCATGTGCCGCACGATCATCGGCAAGGGCTCACCCAAGCGCGCCAATACCGCGAAGGCGCACGGCGAGCCGCTCGGCGCCGAAGAGATCGCGGCCGCGCGCATCGCGATGGATTGGCCCTATCCGCCGTTCGAAGTGCCGGCCGACGTCTATGCCGACTGGGACTGCCGCGAGCGCGGCATGCAGCTCGAAAACGACTGGAACAGCTTGCTGGCCCGCTATCGCCAGCAGTATCCCGAGCAGGCGCAGGAATTCGAACGCCGCATGCGCGGCGACCTGGCCCCGGCCTACGACGAAGCGCTCGATGCCGCGATCGAAGAAGCCGTCACGCGCGCCGAAACCATCGCCACGCGCAAGGCTTCGCAGAACGCGCTGAACCATTTCGGCCCCGCGCTGCCCGAGCTGATCGGCGGCTCGGCCGACCTCACCGGCAGCAACCTGACCGACTTCAAGGGGGGTGGTGCGCTGCGTGTCGGCGATGAAGGTTTCGTCCCGGGGCGCCACATCAACTTCGGGGTGCGCGAATTCGGCATGAGCGCGATCCTGAACGGCTTGGCGCTGCACGGCGGCTTCATCCCGTACGGCGGCACCTTCCTGACCTTCTCCGATTATTCGCGCAATGCGCTGCGCATGGCGGCGCTGATGCGCCAGCGCGTCATCTTCGTTTTCACGCACGATTCGATCGGCCTGGGCGAAGACGGCCCGACGCACCAGTCGGTCGAGCACACGGCTTCGCTGCGGTTGATTCCCAATCTCGACGTCTGGCGTCCGTGCGACCCGGTCGAGTCGGCGCTGGCCTGGGGCGCGGCGATCGCGCGCCGTGACGGCCCGTCGGCCTTGCTGTTCTCGCGGCAGGCGGTGCCGTTCGTCACGCGCTCGACCAACCAGATCGATGCCATCTCGCGCGGCGCTTACGTGCTGCGCGACGCCGAAGAGGCGCACGCGGCGATCATCGCCACCGGTTCTGAAGTGGGGCTGGCGCTGGCCGCACGCGATCTGCTTGCCAACGAAGGCATCGCGGTGCGCGTGGTGTCGATGCCGAGTACCGACGTATTCGACCGGCAAGACGCCGCCTACAAACAGCACGTGCTGCCCGACCGCCTGCCGCGCATCGCGGTGGAAGCCGGCGTCACCGACGGCTGGTGGAAATACGGCTGCGACGCCGTGGTCGGCCTCGACCGCTACGGCGAATCCGCGCCGGCGGCCGTGCTGTTCGAGCAGTTCGGTTTCACGCCGGCCAATGTGGCCGACACCGTGCGCGAGGCGCTGCGCCGCCGTGCGGTGCGCGCCTGAGCCCGTATCGATTCAACGAAGAAGGAGCCTGCCATGACCATTCGAGTAGCGATCAACGGCTACGGCCGCATCGGCCGCAACATCCTGCGCGCCCACTATGAGGGCGGCAAGAAACACCCGATCGAGATCGTCGCCATCAACGACCTGGGCGACGCCAAGATCAACGCGCACCTGACGCAGTACGACACCGCGCACGGCCGCTTTCCGGGCACCGTCAGCGTCGATGGCGACTCGATCGTCGTCAACGGCGACCGCATCCGCGTGCTGTCGAACCGCAATCCGGCCGATCTGCCCTGGGGCGAGCTGGGCGTCGACGTGGTGCTCGAGTGCACGGGCTTTTTCACGACGAAGGAAAAGGCCTCGGCGCACCTGAAGGGCGGCGCCAAGAAAGTGATCATCTCGGCGCCCGGCGGCAAAGACGTCGACGCCACCGTCGTGTATGGCGTGAACCACGGCGTGTTGAAGGCGTCCGACACCGTGATCTCGAACGCTTCGTGCACCACCAACTGCCTGGCGCCGCTGGTTGCGCCGCTGCACGAGAAGATCGGCCTGTTGAACGGCCTGATGACCACGGTGCATGCCTACACCAACGACCAGGTGCTCACCGACGTCTATCACGAAGACCTGCGCCGTGCGCGTTCGGCCACGATGTCGATGATCCCGACCAAAACGGGTGCCGCCGCTGCCGTGGGCCTGGTGCTGCCCGAGCTGAACGGCCGGCTCGACGGCTACGCGATCCGCGTTCCGACCATCAACGTATCGATCGTCGACCTGTCGTTCATCGCCGCGCGCGACACCACGGTCGAGGAAGTCAACAAGGTGATGAAGGAAGCCTCGGAAGGCGCGTTGAAGGGCGTGCTGACCTATTGCACCGAGCAACTGGTGTCGGTCGACTTCAATCACAACCCGGCGTCGAGCAACTTCGACGCGACGCTGACCAAGGTGTCGGGCCGGCTGGTGAAGGTCAGCAGCTGGTACGACAACGAGTGGGGCTTCTCGAACCGCATGCTCGACACCACGGTCGCGCTGGTCAACGCCCGCTGATCGCCGTCATGAGCGCCGCCATGCAGTTCAAGCGACTCGCCGATCTCGACCTGGCCGGCAAGCGCGTTTTCATTCGCGCCGACATGAACGTGCCGCAGGATGACCGCGGCGCGATCACCGACGACACGCGCATCCGCGCGTCGGTGCCTGCGATCGAGCATTGCCTGAAGGCGGGGGCGGCCGTCATGGTCACCTCGCACCTGGGCCGGCCCACCGAGGGCGACCTGCAGCCGGCCGATTCGCTGGCCCCGGTGGCCGCGCGGCTGGCCGAGCTGCTCGGCCGCAAGGTGCCGCTGATCGGCAAGTGGGTCGACGGCGGTTTCACGGTGGCGCCCGGCGAAGTGGTGCTGCTGGAAAACTGCCGCGGCAACAAGGGCGAGAAGAAGAACGACGAGGCGCTGGCGCGCAAGATGGCGGCGCTGTGCGACATCTACGTCAACGACGCGTTCGGCACTGCGCACCGCGCCGAGGCCACCACGCACGGCATCGCGCGTTTCGCGCCGGTGGCCTGCGCGGGGCCGCTGCTGGCGGCTGAGCTCGACGCGCTGGGCCGTGCGCTGGACAAGCCGCGTCGGCCGCTGGTGGCGATCGTGGCGGGTTCGAAGGTCTCCACCAAGCTCACGATCCTGAAGAGCCTGGCGGAGAAGGTCGACCAGTTGATCGTGGGCGGCGGTATCGCCAACACCTTTCTGGCCGCCAAGGGCCTGCCGATCGGCCGCTCGCTGGCCGAGCCCGATCTGCTGGCCGAGGCGCGCGCGATCATGGACGCGATGGCCGCGCGCGGTGCGTCGGTGCCGCTGCCGGTGGACGTGGTGGTTGCCAACGAGCTGTCGGCGCATGCACGCGGCAACAAGGTGGCCGTCGAGGCGGTCGGCCCTGACGACATGATCCTCGACATCGGCCCGAAGACCTCGGCGCAGCTGGCGGCGATCATTGCCGAGGCCGGCACCATCGTCTGGAACGGCCCGGTGGGCGTGTTCGAATACCCGCAGTTTGCCGGCGGCACCCGGGCGCTGGCCGCGGCGATCGCGCATTCGCCGGCGTTCTCGATTGCCGGCGGCGGCGACACCCTGGCCGCGATCGCCAAGTTCGGCATCACGGATCAGATCGGCTACATCTCGACCGGTGGCGGGGCCTTCCTCGAGTTTCTCGAGGGCCGCACGCTGCCGGCGGTGGCGGCGCTGGCTGAGCGCGCCTGAATCTGGCGGGGCCGCGGCGGCATGATCGGCCGCCGTGCGCCGCCGGATGGCCCGGCGGCTCTCCGTGGCTGCGCAGCCGCAGCCCTTGGCCCACGGTCGGGCTCATCGGTGCCGGCCGCGCGTGATTTGCCGGCTCGTCATGGGCACGACGCGCAGACTGCGCTAGCATGGGAAGCATCGCTCTTCCCACATCGCAGAACGCCGCCATCACCATGTTCACACCCGCTCCGCGCGCCACCAAGATCGTCGCCACCCTCGGCCCGGCCTCGACCGATCCCGCCGTGCTGGAACGCATGCTGCGGGCCGGCGTCAACGTCGTCCGCGTCAATTTCTCGCACGGTAGCGCCGAAGAGCACACGGCCGTCGTCAACAGCGTGCGCGAGATCGCCGATCGCCTGGGGCAGAGCGTCGGCGTGCTGGCCGATCTGCAAGGGCCGAAGATCCGTGTCGGCAAATTCGCCGACGGCAAGATCACCTTGGCCGAGGGCGATCGCTTCACGTTCGACATCGATTGCGACCTGGGCGACCAGACGCGCGTCGGGCTCGATTACAAGGAGCTGGTCAACGACGTGCGCCCCGGCGATACGCTGCTGCTGAACGATGGCCGCATGATGATGCGCGTCGATCGCGTCACGCCGCGCACTATCGAATGCACGGTGACGCAAGGCGGCGTGCTGTCGAACCGCAAGGGCATCAACCGGCAGGGCGGCGGCTTGTCGGCGCCGGCGCTCACTGCCAAGGACATGGAAGACATCAAGACGGCGGTGCAGTTCGAGGCCGACTTCATCGCGGTGTCGTTTCCGAAGAACGCCGCCGACATGTACATGGCGCGCGAGCTGATGCGCGCCACCGGCGGGCGCGCGCTGATGATCGCCAAGATCGAGCGCTTCGAGGCGATCGGCAACCTGGAAGAGATCCTGAAAGCCTCCGACGGCATCATGGTGGCGCGCGGCGACCTGGCCGTGGAAGTGGGCGACGCCGCCGTGCCGGCGCTGCAAAAGCGCATGATCCGCATGGCCAAGGAATTGAACCGGCTGACGATCACCGCCACGCAGATGATGGAATCGATGATCGAATCGCCGGTGCCCACGCGCGCCGAGGTGTCGGACGTGGCCAACGCGGTGCTCGACGGCACCGATGCGGTGATGCTGTCGGCCGAAACCGCCGCCGGCCGCTATCCGGTCGAGACCATCGAGGCGATGGCGCGCGTCTGCGTCGAGGCCGATCGCTCCGAAGTATCGTCGCTCGATACGGCGTTCATGAATCGCACCTTCACGCGCATCGACCAGACGATCGCGGTGAGCGCGCTGTTCGTCGCCCATCACATGAAGGTGAAGGCGGTGGTCGCCCTGACGCAGTCGGGCTCGACTGCGCTGTGGATGTCGCGCATCGATTCAGGCGTGCCGGTCTATGCGCTGACGCCCGAAGAGCGCAGCCGGCGCCGCATGTGCCTGTACCGCGAGGTGCACCCGATCGTGATGCACTATCACGCGCAGGAACGCGAAGCGCTGCTGCTGGAAGCCGAGCAGCGGCTGGTCGATGCCGGCATCGTCGAGAAGGGCGACCTGATCGCGCTGACGATCGGCGAGCCGATCGGCAAGTCGGGCGGCACCAATACGCTGAAGATCGTGCGGGTGGGCGAGCACGGCTGACGCGGGGGCAGCCGGCGCGGCCGCGGCGTTTCAGGCGTACTTGCCGGTCAGCCCCCCGTCGACGACCAGCTCGGTACCCGTGACGTACGACGCTTCGTCGCTGGCGAGAAAGGCGATGGCGTCGGCGACTTCCCATGCCGTGCCCATGCGCTGCATCGGCACCTGCTGATCGCGCGCGCGGCGCGCCGATTCGAAATCCGCTGCGAAGCGATCGGCAACGGTATGCCGGATTCTCGGCGTGTCGATCAGGCCCGGCACGACGCAGTTCGCCCGGATGCCGTCGGCTGCGTACTGCTGCGCCAGCATCCGCGTGAAATGGATGACGGCGGCCTTGCTGACGCTGTACGACAAATGCGGGTAGCCGACGTAGCGGATGCCGGCGACCGAGGCCACCGTGACGATTGCGCCGCTGCCGCGAGCGCGCATCGAAGGCAGGATCAGACGGCTGGCGATCAGCAGTCCGTCGACATTGACCTGCTGGGCGCGCCGCCAGTCGTCCAGCGTCGTGTCTTCGGGGCCGCCGGTGCGTCCGACCCCCGCATTGGCGACCAGGATGTCGATGCGACCCAGGCGCGCGAGCGCGGTATCGACGGCGGCCTCCATGCTGCTCGGATCGGCAACGTCGGCAACTACCGGCAAGGCCGTTCCGCCGGCCGCGATCACCGCCTGCGTGGCATCTTCGGCGGCCTCGGCCGTGCGATCGAGCGTCACGATGCTTGCGCCGCGATTGGCGAGCCGAACGCAGCAGGCCTTGCCGATGCTCCATCCCGGCCCGCTTGCACCGGCGCCGGCGACGAATGCGACGCGGCCGGCCAGCGATCGCCGGTCGTCGGGCAGCGCCGCTGCATCGGGTTTGATCGAGTCGTTCATGCCTACACACCCCCCAGGCCCACGGTGATTCCGCCGCAGACGTAGAGCGTCTGCCCGGTGATGAAGCCGGCGCGCGCATCGAGAAACGAAACCGCCGCATGAGCGACCTCATCGGGCTGCCCCATCCGGCGCATCGGTATCGTCGCGAGGATCGCCTCGGTCTGCGGCGCGCCGGGCGGGTTCGAGCGTTCGAACAGCTCGGTCGCGATCGGCCCCGGCGCAACCGCGTTGACGGTGATGCCGTCGCAGGCGAGTTCGAGGGCCCAGGTGCGCGTCATGCCGATCAGCCCGGCCTTGGTCGCGGCATAGGCCGTGCGGGCTTGTTTGCCCAGGGCGGCCCGGCTGGCGATGTTGACGATGCGGCCGAAGCGGGCGCGGCGCATCGCCGGCGCGAGTGCCTGCACCAGCAGCATCGGTGCCTGCAGATTCAGCGAGGCAACGAGGGCCAGGTCTTCGGGCGTCTGGGTTTCGATCGTGCCGGGGCGAACCATGCCGGCATTGTTGACCAGGGACAGCACGTCGCCGAAGGAGGCGAGGCGGGCGCCGGCGGCCCGGGTCGCGGCGGCATCGGTCAGGTCGACCGGCAGCCAGGTTTCGCCGTCGAGCTGCGTCGCGGGCTGTTCACGGTCGAGATTGACGACCGTGTGGCCGTCTTGCAGCAAACGCCTGACGATCGCGCGGCCGATGCCGTGGCTGCCGCCGGCGCTGGGCTGTGCCGGCGCCTTGAGCATCGCCGTCGGCATCGGCTTGGTCACCGTGATGTCGACCGGACGCGGATGGTTCCGCGTTCCTGAAACGATCCGCGTCGAACTCAGCGGCACGCTGCCCGCTGGCGTGATGAGCCGCGACCTGGCGCAGTGGATCGCGCATCAGATCGGCTACGAGCGCGGCGACTATCGCTGTATCGAGTTTGCCGGCGATCTGGTCGACCGGGCCAGCGAGGATGCCCGGCACACGCTGTGCAATGCGATGGTCGATCTCGGCTGCAAGGCGGCGGTCTGCGCGGTGTCGGCCGACGGCTGGGTGCAGAGCGACCCGGATGCGGTGTTCGCCGAAGTGCTCGAACTCGACGTATCGTCGCTCGAACCGCAGATCAGCGTTCCGCCGGATCCGGAAAACGTACGGCCGATCGGCGAGGTTGTGGGGCGCGCGATCACGCATGCTTTCGTGGGATCGAGCATCGGCGGCAAGCTGGAAGATCTGCGCGCAGCTGCGGCGGTTCTGCGTGGACGCCGGGTGGCCGACGGCGTGCGGATGATCGTGATCCCGGCGACGCAGGCGATCCACCGGCAGGCGC
>JAFKGG010000169.1 GCA_017307915.1 Burkholderiales bacterium
TTCTGGCACGGAAATGGCTCAGGGAAAGATTAATTGTTATCGACGACATCGAGCGCAAGCACGAGAACTTGAGCATCGATGAGATCCTTGGATTCATCGACGATGCCGTTCAGAACCTCGACTGCCGGGTTCTGCTCATCTTGAACTCCGACCAGCTCAAGGACAGTGACATATGGGAGACGTTCCGGGAGCGGGTGATCGACCAGGAGATTCAGCTCGCCACGACTCCGGATGACGCGTTCACAATTGCATCCAAGTTGGAGCCATCGCCCTATGAGGAGCCTCTGCGATTGGCGGTCGATGCGATGCAGCTTAACAATATCCGCATCATTCGCAAGATCATTCGCGCCGTGACGCGGCTGCTGCAAGGAAGAGAAGCCCTCTCTGCCGCTGTGCTTGATCGGGTCGTTCCATCGACGGCCCTTCTAAGCGCTATCTACTATAAGGGTCTTGGCGATGGACCAGACTTCGACTTCGTTCTTTCGTACGGGGGGCCTTACGAGCCGGCCTTCGCTGAAGCAGCGAGGCGCCTCGACCACCCTGAGGAACCGCTTCAAGACGACCCTGAGGCAGCTAACCGGGAGCGCTGGGAACTCCTGATGAGCAAGCTGGGCATTCACTCTGCCGACGAATTTGAGTTACTCGTCATCCACTATTTGCGATCGGGGCTGATGGATGCTGCCGCGGTTGCCAAGATCGTCGACCGCTACGTGGCTGAAGAATGCAAGATCGAAGCCGGGAATCGGCTGCACCAGTTCTTCGAGGATAGTTACTGGCGACCCGATTTCACACGTCCCCAGATGCTGGAGAGGGCTCGCCTCCTGATGCAGGACGTTCCGCTATTTAGTCCGCGCCAGGTCACCCAGCTGCACGACCATGCGCGAGACATACTCGGCGCACCGGATCAGGCGAATGAAATCATTGCGGCATGTGTTACGGCATTCGAAGAACGCAACGCAAACGCAGAGCAGCGGGGCGACGATAGTGATCCCAACCCCTTCGGTGATGAGTTGCATCCGGAGATCGTGCGTGCGATACAAGAGGCATCGGCACGGTCTCAGGCACCAATGACCTTGCTGCGGGTGTGTCGCCGCATCCGAGAGCGCAATGGATGGGGGGCGCGCGAGCAGGCCCTCATGAGATCGGTGACGGCTGCTGACTATGAAGCGGCGATCCGCTCTGTGACTGGAGACGACCTCAAGCTGCTCCTCTTACAGAGCATGGAAATCCATAAGAAGCCGGCTGTCTATCAGGCTGATTTCCAGAGTGCAGCCGACAGTTTCGTGCAGGCCTGCCGTACCATCGTGGCAGCGGAGCCGGATTCACGCTTTGGCAAGCTGATCAAGGTCGTCTTCAGAAGGGCTGATAGGATTCAGGATCTCCAGCTACCAGCTGAGCCCGCCCCTCTGCTTCCTGACCGCGGTGAAATCCAGATGTGAAGGCCTTGGCAGTAAGCGCGCGGTAAATCCATCTTGAAATTGATCGAAGGGGATGGGAGCTTGATATCTGCATTGTTGGTGGACACCATCGCTAGTGCTTGCCAAGAGGACTTCCCAGACGGTTACGTAGTGCTTTACTGAAGACAAGGGCGCGCCCCTCGAGTCGGCTTACAGGAGCGGGCTTCAAGCCACCTCGAGCTGCTGCGGTAAAGAGTCGTGGTGGAGCGTCGAGGCGAAAGGCGCGGTAATCACTGTGTCAGGTATGTCCCAGAGACACGGATCAGTCGACTGGGCAAGATGACATGCCCAGTCGCTTACCGCCATCAGCCCAGCCGGGCGATCCATCTTAGCGCGCCGCGCTGGGTGCCCGATGACGCGTTAGCAATCCGTCGACCCGGCCTGTTCAACCGCTTTGGCAGATAGTCTCATCGCCGCACCTCCCAATAGTTCCCCCCGGAATTCAAGGAACAGCTTAGGGGACCACCGAGGGAACTAAAACCCTGGGATTCGGTGGAATCGAATGCGACGCGATGGAATGGATTTATGCCGTAACCCTTTGTTTTTCCAAGGGAAACGGGATTCAGTGAAACAGGATGGGGAAAGGCGGGTGGTGGCCAAGGGCGGAATCGAACCACCGACACAAGGATTTTCAGTCCTCTGCTCTACCAACTGAGCTACTTGGCCATTTGGGCACAGCCAGAACGCCACGCCCGAAAGCCCGCCATCATAACAGATCCCGCCGCCGGCTTGCAGCGGCCCCGGCCTATAATTGAAAAATGGCTGCCAACCCCCTTCCGTCCCGCACCGAGGTCGCCGTCGTCGGCCGCGGCCCGGTCGGGCTGGCAACCGCGCTGGCCCTTTCGCGCGCCGGCCTGCCGGTAACGGTGATCGGCGCGCCGCTGCCGCCCGATGACGAGCCTTGGGATCTGCGCGTCTATGCGCTGTCACCGGCCACGCGCGATCTGCTCGACGGCATCGGCGTATGGCACGCGCTCAATGCCGCACGCATGGCACCGGTCTATGACATGCGCGTGCACCCGGCCTTCGGCAGCACCCAACGCGAGCTGCATCTGAGCGCCTACGAAGGGCGCGTCGACGCCCTGGCCTGGATCGCCGAACAGCGCAATCTGGTCGGTGCACTCGAGCAAGCGCTGCGCTTCGCAGGCCTGCCGGTGATCGACGACCGCTTGGCCGGCCTCGATACGCGCAGCGACACTCAGGTAGCCGAGCTGCAGTTGGCCAGCGGCCGACGCCTCAAGGCGCGGCTGGTGGTCGGCGCCGACGGCGCGGCATCGCGTGTGCGCGAGGCGGCCGGCCTGCAATGGAGCTTGCGCGACTATCCGCAACGCGCGCTGGTGGCCCACTTCCACACCGAGCAGCCGCATCGCGACGCGGCCTGTCAGTGGTTCGGCCGCGACGGTATCCTGGCCTTGCTGCCGCTGCCCAGCCCTGCGGATGAGGCGGGCGGGCGCGTCAGCATGGTCTGGTCGGCGCCGCCCGAGCTGGCCGATCACTTGCAGGCGATGAGTGCCGCCGAGCTGGGCGAGCGCATCGAAGCCGCTTCCGGCGGCATCTTCGGCAAGGTGACGCCGATCAGTCGTGTGGCAGCGTTTCCGCTGCGGCTGGGCCGTGCCTCGGCGATGACTGCCGCGCGCGTGGCGCTGGTCGGCGACGCGGCGCATCTGCTGCATCCGCTGGCCGGGCAGGGTATGAATCTGGGCTTCGGCGACGTGACGGCGCTGGCCGACACGCTGCGTGGCCCCCAGGCGGCACGCGATCCGGGCGAACGCCTGCTGTTGCGCCGCTATGAACGCGCGCGTGCCGAGCCGGTGGCGGCGATGCGGCTGGTCACCGACGGGCTGCAACGCCTGTTCGATCCCACTGGCGGCGGCGTGCCGGGGCCATTGCGGCCGGCCATCGATTCGGCGGTGGCGTTCGGCTGGCAGGCGGTCGCAAGGTCTGGGTGGCTGAAGCGACAATTGGTGGCGCAAGCGATCCGCTGAGCGGCAATCAGCCGGCGGTGTCTCGCATTGAAAATTTCGATCGAATCTGCAGGAATTGAATGATGATGAATTGGTCTTGCCTGCCGCGTGGCGGCGTTTCCCTGGCCGCGCTGCGTTCGCTGGCGCTGGCGGTGGCCTTGGCAGTGGCCGCGCCGATGGCCGGGCAGGCGCAAGCGCAGTCGACCGCCTCCCCATCGCCCGGTGCGGCGGCGGCGAGCGCGCCGTTCAATCCCAATACGGCCCGCTTGAAGGCCGCGCTGGAAGCCTTCCTCGAAGGCAAGCATGCGGTCGACGAAGTGCGCAATACGCCGGTGGTGGGGCTGTACGAAGCGCGCATCGGCAACGAGCTGCTCTACATCGACGAAAAAGGCCAGCACCTGATCTTCCGGGGCCAGCTGCACGACATGAAGACGCGCCGCAATCTGACGCAGGAGCGTATCGAAGAGCTGTCGACGATCGACTTCAAGACGCTGCCGCTGGACCTGGCGATCAAGCAGGTGATCGGCAACGGCAAGCGCGTGGTGGCGGTGTTCGAGGATCCGAACTGCGGTTTTTGCAAGGCGATGCGCGCCGATCTGCTGAAGGTCAGCGACATCACCATCTATACGTTCCCGCTGGCCTTCCTGGCTGCTGATTCGGAAACGAAGGCGGCCAAGGCGCTGTGCGCGGCCAACAAGGCCCGCGCCTGGAACGAGATGATGGTGAACAACCGCGTGCCGGGCAACTCGGGCACGTGCGCTACGCCGCTGCGCCAGGTGGCTGAGTTGGCCAGGCGGCTTGGCATCAGCGGCACGCCGGTGATGTATTTCTCCAATGGCAAACGCACTGAAGGGCAGATACCGCTCGATCGTCTGAACGAGATGTTGGCCGAGAACTCGGCGAGCTGATTTTTTCGTTGCCAGGTTGACTCGATGCCGAGTCAACCTGGCATCGGCTTGGCGTTCAGCGCTGCGCCGCTTCGATCGGCGGCAGCAGCCACATCCGTGCCGGCTGCCGCGTGCGGCCGGCCAGCCGGCCGGCTTCATCGCCGGTTCCCCAATACAAATCGGCACGCACGGCGCCGGTGATCGCGGCGCCGCGATCCTGGCTCACCACCAGCCGGCGCAGCGGCCGGCCGTCGTCGGGATGCGTCGAGTCGATGTACAGCAGCGAGCCGGGCGGCACGTGTACCGGATCGGTGGCCACCGAACGCAGCGGCGTCAGCGGTACGCCCAGTGAACCGGGCGGGCCGTCGGGCGAGGGCGGCAGCTCGCGAAAGAAGATGTAGCGCGGATTGCTGTGCATCACGGCTTCCGCCTGCGCCGGATTGGCGCGCAGCCAGGCCTTGATCGCGTCGGCGTCGACCGCGTCGGCAGCGAGTTCGCCGCGCGCGATCAGCTCGCGGCCGATGGCGTAATAAGGCTGGCCGTTGTGATCGGCGTAGCCGACGCGCAGCAGGCTGCCGTCGCGCAGCCGCACGCGGCCCGAACCCTGCACCTGTATGAAGAAGGCCTCGATGGCGTCGTCGAGCCAGACCAGTTCCTGGCCGGCCAGCAGCTTTTCGGTCTCGATCTGCTGGCGCGTCGGGTAGGGGTGCGGCTCGCCGTTGACCAGGCGCTGGCGCACTCCGTCGCCGGCTGCCGCCAGGTCGGCGGGGCGTCGGTACAGCGGCACCTGGCCGGCGTGTTCGCGTTGGCGGCTGCCGCTGAGTACGGGTTCGTAGTAACCGGTGAGCAGGCCGACCTCGCTGCTGCCGCGCGCCAACGGCGCGGCGATGAAGCGCGCGGCGACCCAGGCTTTGAGCCGCGCCGGCGGCGGCAGTTCGGTGCATAGCGCGGGCCACGGATCGGGCGGGCGGCGCAGCGTGCATTGGCGGGCCAGCGCCGCATGCAGATGGTCGAGTGGATCGTCGAGCCAGCCGGGCAGTGTGCCAGGGGGCAGGCTCGTTGGCGCGCTGACGGCGGCATCTTGCGGCAAAGGAGCCGCGTCGGTGGCGGCATCGGTGGCGCGAGGCGGCAGCTTTGCGCCCGAGTCGGCCGCGGCGTTGCGATCGATCGAGGCCGTTTGCGCCGCAACGGGCGACGAAGCTGCCTTGACGCCCCCGTCCGCGGCATTTGCCGGGGCTGCATTGCGCGTGGCGCCGGCGCTGCGATCGACGCCGGCCACCGGAGCGCCTGTGCTCGATGGACGTGCGCTCGCTGGGGCGCTCGTGCTCGCCGAAGGCCGTGGACCCGATGCCGGATCCTTGCTCGGCAACGATGCCTCGATCGGCGCTGCGCCACGCTGATCGACCACCGCCGGCGCCGCGCACCCCGCCAGCGCGGCGACCACCATCCAGCGCAGATGCCGGCTCATCGCACCTCGCGGTTTAGAATCGCCCGGGTCGCAACCCACCCTGGCAGCCGAGAGGTCGATCGAGATGGCCGATAGCTGGATTCTGTTCGCCGAAGCCGGCGGCATCCTGGCACTGGTGCTGCTGCTGGTGTGGTGGACGATGCGCGGCAAGAAATAGCCGCAACAATCGTCGCAACCCATCGCAGCACGCTGCCGGCCCGCCTGAAACCCCGGCGCATCGCGGCCCCTTCAGTGCAGCGTGCGCGGCATGCTGAGCGCGAATTCGGCAATCGGCACTTCGAAGCGATGGCCGTCTTCGGCCACGCAGAAGTAGCTGCCGTGCATGGCGCCGGTGGGTGTCGCGATCTGGCTGCCGCTGGTGTATTCGAAGCTCTCGCCGGGTTTGAGCAGCGGCTGATGGCCGACCACGCCCAAGCCTTTCACTTCGATCAGGCGGCCGGTTTCGTCGCGGATGACCCAGTGCCGGCTGATGAGCTGGCTGGCGACGTTGCCGGTGTTGGTGATGCGTATCGTGTAGGCGAACGCATACTGGCCGTCGTCGGGTTTCGACTGCTCGGGCAGGTACTGACTGTGCACGTCGATGCGGAACTGGTATCGCTTGTCTGACACGGCATTGGCGGGACTGCCGCAAGGCGGCCCCGGAGCTTTCTTGCAGATCGGTTGGCTACAATGCTCATTGTAGACAAAGCGCCTTGCCAAGCCCACGATCATGCCGCGTTCATTCCGTCTCGCCCCCAGCATTCTGTCGGCCGACTTTGCCCGTCTGGGCGAAGAGGTGCGTGCCGTCGAGGCCGCCGGCGCCGACCTGATCCATTTCGACGTGATGGATAACCATTACGTGCCCAATCTCACCATCGGCCCGTTGGTCTGTGAGGCGGTGCGGCCGCACGTGTCGATTCCGATCGACGTGCATCTGATGGTGCGCCCGGTCGATCGCATCATTCCCGATTTCGCGCGTGCCGGCGCCAATCTGATCACTTTCCATCCGGAAGCCTCCGAGCACGTCGATCGCAGCCTGCAACTGATCCGCGACAGCGGCTGCAAGGCCGGTCTGGTGTTCAACCCGGCCACGCCGCTGCACTATCTCGACCACGTGATGGACAAGCTCGACATCATCTTGCTGATGTCGGTGAACCCCGGTTTTGGCGGCCAGAAGTTCATCGCGTCCACGCTGCCGAAGATCCGCGCGGTGCGCGATCGCATCGACGCGCACGTGGCGGCCGGCGGCCAGCCGATCTGGCTGGAGGTCGATGGCGGCGTGAAGATCGACAACGTCGCCGAGGTG
Organism: Burkholderiales bacterium; assembly: GCA_017307915.1. GTDB lineage: Bacteria > Pseudomonadota > Gammaproteobacteria > Burkholderiales > Burkholderiaceae_E > Zeimonas. Next base: position 7,062 of record JAFKGG010000169.1, read on the forward strand.
GCGCGTGCCGGTGCCGACACTTTCGTCGCCGGTTCGGCGGTATTCGGCGCGCGCGGCGCCGACGGTGGTTATGACGAGGTCATCCGGCGTTTTCGCGAGGCGCTGGCCGGCGTCTGAGCCGTGACCCGCTGCGGCCCGGCGCGATCGATGCGATCGACGCTGCGCGCCCCGGCCGGACCCAGCAGCGGGCGCAGGCTGCGTACCTCGTCGCGCAGCAAGGCCACCAGCGTCGGCAGGCGCGACGTGATGCGGGTGGCAAGCGATGCAATCGACAAGGCCAGCGCCGGTGCGCCGGCAGCGTCGTGCAGCGCGATCGACAGCGACAGTACTTCGGGCACATCGGGCGGCTGCTTGATCGCATAGCCGTCGGCACGGGCACGTTCCACGCAGGCGATCAAGGCTTCGACGTCGTTTTCGCCGAGCGTGGCCAGCCGCTGCCGGTTCTGCTCCAGCACGCGGGCCGATTCCTGCGGTGACAGCAGCGCCAGCAGCGCGATGCTGCCCGCGCCGATGCCGGTCGGGCGCCGCTGCCCCGGGTCGAGCGTCAGCACCTTGATCGGATAAGTGCCTTCGGCCCGGTCCAGGCAGATGCAGTCGCTGCCGCGCGGCGCGATGAGGAACGAGGTGTCGCCGCTTTCGATGGCCAGGCGTTCGACCGATCCGCGGCATAGATCGCGCAGGTGATTGCCGGAATCGGCAAGCAGACCGAGGTCATAGACCAATTCACCGAGGTGATAGGCGCGGCTGGCCGGATCCTGCCGTACCAGCCCCTCTTCGACCAGCCGACGCAGGATCCGGTAGGCGGTGGGCCGCTCCAGACCGAGCTTGGGCGCGAGCTGCGCCAGGCGCAGCCCATTGCGATTGTCGTGCGCCAGCGCGCGCAGCAGGGCCGCCGCGCGGCCGATTGCCTGGGTGCCGCGCGCCGACGGATGCGGTGTGCCAGGATCTTCGTATGAGTCCATATTGTGGAATATATGGCATTGATCAATAGAGCGTATCGCCTAATCATGCCGCACGAAACGTTTGGTCGATTCACATTATGGATACTAGAGGGGAACACATGCTCGAAGGGATCACGCGCCGGCGCCGTCATCTGCGCTTTCTGGCTGCCACCTTGATCGCTGCGTCGGCGGCCGGCCTGGCTGCGCCTGCCGCGGCCAACGGCTGGCCCAACAAGCCGCTGCGCATCATCGTGTCGTTTCCGCCCGGCAACAGCGCCGACCTGATCGCGCGCGAGGTCGGCCCGCTGCTGGCGCAACGGCTCGGGCAGCCGGTGGTGATCGAAAACCGCGGCGGCGCGGGCGGCGTGATCGGCGTCGAAGCGGTGGCCAAGGCGGCGCCCGACGGCTATACGCTGGGCATGTCGTCCTTGTCGCCGATCACGATCATTCCCGCCACGCGGCGCAAGATGCCGTATGACTCGCTGCGCGACATCACGCCGGTCACGCTGGCGGCGCAGGGGCCGTTGTTCCTGCTGGTCAAGAAAGACTCGCCGATCGCGTCGCTCGGCGATCTGATCGCGCAGGCCAAGGCCAACGGCGGCAAGTTCACCTACGGTTCGCTGGGCACCGGCACGGTCAGCCAGATGGCCACCGAGGCGTTCAAGGCCGCCGCCGGCGTGCCGCTCACCGAGGTGCCGTACAAGGGCAGCGCACAGGCCTTGACCGATCTGGTCGGCGGCACCATCACGCTGATGTTCGACGGCGCGGCCTCGTCGGCGTCGCAGATCGCGGCCGGCAACGTGCGCGCGTTGGGCGTGACCACGCTCAAGCGCAGCGGCATCGTGCCTGACGTGCCTACGCTCGACGAAAGCGGCTTGCCGGGATTGAAGGGCTTCGAGGCCTTCGGCTGGATCGGCCTGTTCGCCCCGGGCGGCACGCCGAAAGACATCATCGCCCGCGTGCAGGCCGAGGTGTCGCAGATCCTGCAGACGCCGGGGGTCACCCAGCGCATCCGCACCGCGGGGCTCGATGTTTCCGATACGAACACGCCGGCGCAGTTCGGCGAGTTCATCCAGCGCGATCTGGCCCGCTGGACCAAGATCGCGAACGACCTGAAGATCGTCAGCGACTAGGGACGGCGATGTCGGATTGGATGGGAAACGGCCTGCAAGGCTGGGGCGAGCGTTTGCTGGCGCAGCGTTTCGAGACGCTGCTGATCGATGAACCGTCGCCGCAGGTGCTGCGCGTGACGATCAACCGCGAGGAAGCGTCGAACGCGTTCAATACGCAATGCGGACACGATCTGTTCGACGTGTTCCATCCGCTGGAGATCGAACGCAATCGCTTTCGCTGCGTGATCCTGACCGGCACGGGGCGCAAGGCGTTCTGCGCCGGCGGCGACTTGAAGGAACGCAAGCTGCTCAGCGAGCACGAATGGGTGCTGCAGCATGAATTCTTCGAGCGCACGTTCCGGCACGTTCTGAACTGTCCGATTCCGGTGATCGCGGCGGTCAACGGCGCCGCGTACGGCGGCGGGCTGGAACTGATGCTGCAATGCGACTTCGCCTATGCCTCGCGTGAAGCGCGCTTCGCGCTCACCGAAGTGTCGCTGGGCATCATGCCGGGCGGCGGCGGCACGCAGACGCTGCCGCGCATCGTCGGCGAACGGCGCGCCAAGGAATTGATCCTGGCCGCCAAGCCGTTCACCGCCGAACAGGCGCTGGCCTGGGGTGTGGTCAACGAGCTGTGCGAGCCCGACGAACTGATGCCGCGCACGCTGCAGATCGCGCAGCGCATCGCTGGTAACGCGCCGCTGTCGGTGCGCCAGGCCAAGCATTCGATCCACCACGGTTTGCAGATGGATCTGAACTCGGCGATGCATTTCGAGATCGAGGCCTATCAGCGCATGGTCAAGAGCGAAGATCGCGTCGAAGGCGTGCTCGCCTTCAAC
>JAFKGG010000170.1 GCA_017307915.1 Burkholderiales bacterium
AGGTGGCGCGGGTCCTTGATCTGGCTGTACAGCTTGCCGTCCGAGAAGGTGCCGGCGCCGCGTCAGCCCTTCACGCAAGGCGAAGCGCAGCAATCGCTGCGACAGCGGCCGCGATACCTGCCGCTCGACCAGCTTGCGGCCGACGTCGACCAGATGGCCGTAAGCGACGCCCGACGGGCAGGTGGTTTCGCAATTGCGGCAGGTCAGGCAGCGGTCCAGATGTTCGAGCGTGGCCTGCGTCGGCGGCTTGCCTTCGACTACCTGCTTGATCAGGTAGATGCGCCCGCGCGGGCCGTCGAGCTCGTCGCCCAGCAGTTGATAGGTCGGACAGGTGGCGGTACAGAAGCCGCAGTGCACGCACTTGCGCAGGATCGCTTGCGCTTCGTCGCCCTCGGGCGTGCCTGCCAGCCAATCGGCCAGATGCGTTTCCATGGTCAGAGCACCGCGTACATGCGGCCCGGATTGAACACGCCGCTGGGATCAAAAGTCTGCTTCAGCCGCCGCTGCAAGGTAGCGTTCACGGCCGGCAGGGGATGGAACACGCCGACGGCGCGATCGCCGCCGCGAAACAGCGTCGCGCTGCCGCCGGCGCCTTCAGCCGCGGCGCGGATCTCGCCGGCATCGGCTTCGCTGCGCAGCCAGCGCAACGCGCCGCCCCACTCGATCACCTGCGCGCCGGCCACCTCCAGCGCCGGCGCCGTCGACGGCAGCGACATGCGCCACAGCGGCTGGCTGCCATCGAAAAAATCGTCGGTCTGTTCGCGAATGCCGTGCCACAACCGCGTCGCGTCGGCGGGGTCGAGCCGCAGTGCCATGCGTTCGCGCTCGAAGCGTGCCGCCGCCGCTTCGACGGCCGCGACCGCGCCCGAGAAGCGCACCGCCAGGCCGCCGTCATGCCATACGGTGGCCGAGATCGGCAGCGGCTGCGCGCTCCACTGGTTCATTGCGCGCAGCGCTTCGTTTTCGTCGAGCCGCATGCGCAGCGTGCATTCGGCCGCCGGTTTCGGCAGCACTTTCAGCGACACCTCGACGATCAGCCCCAGGATACCCAGCGAGCCGCACAGCAAGCGCGCCACGTCGTAGCCGGCAACGTTCTTCATCACGCGGCCGCCGAAGTTCAAGGCGCGGCCGCCGCCGTCGATCATCGCCGCGCCCAGCACGAAATCGCGCGCCGAACCGGCCCAGGCGCGGCGCGGCCCCGACAGCCCGGCCGCGACCACGCCGCCGATGGTGGCCGCCGCGCCGAACGCCGGCGGCTCGAAAGCCAGCATCTGCCCGTGCTCGGCCAGCGCCGCTTCCACCTCGGCCAGCGGCGTGCCGCTGCGCGCCGTGATGACCAGCTCGGTGGGTTCGTAATCGACGATGCCGTGATAGCCGCGCGTATCGAGCAGATCGCCGACCAGTTGCTGGCCATAGAAATCCTTGGTGCCGCCGCCGCGGATGCGCAGCGCACGGCCGGCGCTGGCGGCGGCACGGACCTGGTCGCGCAGCTCGGCCAGCACGGGATGCAAAGTGGAAACGTTCATCGTCGGACGTTCAGCGGGCGGAGGGTCGGCGCAGCGGCGATCGTTGCCGATCAGAAGCGCGGCAGTTCGGGGAACGCGATGCGGCCGGCATGCACGTGCATCTTGCCGTATTCGGCGCAGCGCGCCAGCGTCGGAATGGCCTTGCCGGGATTGAGCAGCCCCGGCGGATCGAAGGCACGCTTGACCGCGAAGAACGCCGCGCGCTCGTCGGGCGAGAACTGCACGCACATCGAATTGATCTTCTCGATGCCCACGCCGTGCTCGCCGGTGACGGTGCCGCCGTATTCGACGCACAGCTCGAGAATGTCGGCACCGAAGGCCTCGGCGCGGCGCCATTCGTCGGCATCATTGGCATCGAACAGAATGAGCGGATGCAGGTTGCCGTCGCCGGCATGGAACACGTTGATGCAACGCAGCGAATACTTGCGCTCCATCTCGGCGATGGCTTCGAGCATGCGGCCGAGCATGCGGCGCGGAATCGTGCCGTCCATGCAGTAATAATCGGGGGACAGGCGGCCGGCAGCGGGGAACGCGTTCTTGCGGCCCGACCAGAACAGCAGCCGCTCGGCTTCGGAGGTGGACACGCGCAGGCCGGTGGCACCGGCGGCGAGCAGCACCTCTTCCATGTGGGCGATTTCTTCGGCCACTTCTTCGGGCGTGCCGTCGGATTCGGCCAGCAGTATTGCCTCGGCCTGCAAGTCATAGCCGGCCTGCACGAATTCCTCGACGGCGACGGTGGCTTTGCGGTCCATCATCTCCAGCCCGGCCGGGATGATGCCGGCAGCGATGATCGCGGCCACTGCATTGCCGGCTTTCACCACGTCGTCGAACGAGGCCATCACCACGCGCGCCAATTGCGGCTTGGGCACCAGTTTGACCGAGACTTCGGTGACCACCGCCAGCATGCCTTCGGAGCCGATCATCAGCGCCAGCAGATCCAGGCCCGGCGAATCGAGCGCCTCGCCGCCGAATTCGACCGCTTCGCCGTCGATGGTGAAGCCGCGCACGCGCAGCACGTTGTGCACGGTAAGCCCATATTTCAGGCAGTGCACGCCGCCCGAATTCTCGGCCACGTTGCCGCCGATGGTGCAGGCGATCTGCGACGATGGGTCGGGCGCGTAATAGAGCTGATGCGGCGCGGCGGCCTCGGAGATGGCCAGATTGCGCACGCCGGGCTGCACGCGCGCGATGCGCGCCAAGGCATCGATCGACAGAATACGGTTGAACTTGGCCAGCGACAGCACCACCCCTGCCGCATGCGGCATCGAGCCGCCCGACAGGCTGGTGCCGGCGCCGCGCGCCACCACCGGTACGTCGAGCGCGCGACAGGCCAGCAGCACGCCGCGCACCTGCTCTTCGGTCTCGGGCAGCACCACCACCATCGGCAGTTGCCTGAATGCCGATAGCGCGTCGCATTCGTAGGCCCGCGTGTCTTCTTCGCGATACAGCACGCAGTGCGGCGGCAGGATCGCCAGCAATCGCTCGACCACCTGCCGCTGGCGGGCCGGCGGCGGGGCAGCGGTGAGATCGGCGAAGCGGTCTTCGGGAATCTGTCTGGTATGGGGCATGGGCAGCGCAGGCTTGGCGACAGTGTGCACCATATCGGCACCGCCAGCCGCTGTGAAGAGCGATGGCAGGCAAAGATCTTTTACACTGGCCGGCCCTATGCACGACACCGCCGTTCGCGAGCGCCTGACCGGTTATCTGCTGCTCGCTGCCGGCATGTCGCTGGTCGGCAGCTACGTGGCGCTATCCAAGCCGCTCACTGCCGCCATTCCGGTGTTCCTGCTCGCCTGGCTGCGCTTTGCGATCGCCGCCGTGGCAATGCTGCCGTGGCTGCGGCCGGCGGCCGGCGACGCGCCGCTGTCGGGCCCGCTGCTGCGCGAGCTGTTCCTGCAATCGCTGTTCGGCAACTTTTTGTTTTCGATCTTCATGCTGCATGGCGTGGCGCTGAGTTCGGCCACTGCCTCGGGCGTGATCCTGGCCACCTTGCCGGCGGTGGTGGCGCTGCTGTCGTGGCTGCTGTTGCGCGAGCGGCCGACCTTGCGGGTGGTGCTGGCGGTGAGCGTGGCGGTGGCGGGCATTCTGGCGCTGGGGTTGGGCGGCGATAGCGGCGGTGGCGCCGGCACAGGCACAGGCACAGGCACAGGCACAGGCGCTGGTGCGGATGCTGGTGCTGGTGCTGGTGCTGGTGCTGGTGCTGGTGCTGGTGCGGATGCGAGCAAGGCCGGCAGCAGCCCCGCCCCCCTCTCCGGTCCGCCCTGGCTCGGCAGCCTGCTGCTGATCGCCTGCGTGATCTGCGAAGCCATCTACGTGATCCTGGGCAAGCGGCTGACCGCGTCGCTGTCGGCACGCCGCATCTCGGCATTGATCAATCTGTGCGGACTGGCGCTGATGACGCCGCTGGGCCTGTGGCAGGCGCGTAGCTTCGATTTCGCCACGCTCAGCGCCGGCCACTGGGCACTGCTGCTGTTCTATGCGCTGGCCGCCAGCATGGTCTCCACCTGGCTATGGCTGAGCGGCCTGAAGCACGTGCCGGCCCACCACAGCGGCGTGTTCACGATCGCGCTGCCGGTAGCAGCCAGCGCGGTCGGCATCGCCTTTTTCGGCGAACGTTTCACGGTCGTCGAGGCCTTCGCCTTCGGCTGCGCGGCGCTGGGCATCGCGCTGCTGGCCTGGCCGGCGCGGCCGGTCCCGCTCAGGCGAGCGTCGTCTGCGCAACCGCCGGCTCGCCGCGATTGAGCGCCGTCACTCGCGGCGCGTCGTGCAGCGTCGGCGCGGGCCGGCCGATCAGATAGCCTTGGGCCTCGCCGCAACCTTCGGCGCGAATGCAGTCCATGTGCGCCTGCGTCTCGATTCCTTCGGCAACGGTGGTCACGCCCAGCCGCCGGCCCAGTTCGACCACGGCTTTCACCACCGCCGCGCAGTCGGCCCGCCCGACGGCGTCGCGCACGAAAGACCCATCGATCTTGATCTTGTCGAAGGGGAACAGGCGCAGATGCGCGAGCGATGAATAGCCGGTGCCGAAATCGTCCAGCGCGACCCGCACGCCGATGGCGCGCAAGCCGCGCAAGTCGGCGATGCTGTCGCACTCGTCCTTGAGCAGCGCCGTTTCGGTGACTTCGACCTCCAGCCGCCCGGGCGACAGGCCGGATCCGTCCAATGCGGCCTGGATCGCCGGAACGAGCGTGCCTTTGCCGAGCTGGCCGGCCGATATGTTGACGGCGACGCGCGCGCCGTCGTCCCAGCCGGCCGCGTCGCGACAGGCTCGATCGAGCACGAACGCACCGAGCTGGTCGATGAGCCCACTGCCCTCTGCGACCGGCACGAATTCGCCCGGCGCTATCCAGCCGCGCGTCGGATGATGCCAGCGTACGAGCGCCTCGCGGGTCGTAACGCGGCCGGTTTCGATGTCGATGATGGGTTGATAGAAGACGAACAACTCCTTGCGCTGCTCGAGCGCGATGCGCAACGCGGCTTCTAGGTGAGCGTGCTCCTGGATCGTCGCTTCCATCGCGGGCATGAACGTCCGCACCGCGGCCTTGCCGGCCGCCTTGGCGGCATACAAGGCAATGTCGGCCCGCGACAGCAGCGTTTCGCCATCGTTGCCGTGCGCCGGCGCCAGCGCGATGCCGACCGAGGCGCTGATACGGACATGCCGATCGTATTCGAGCTGATACGGCTCGCCGAGCGCGGCCAGCAGCGTCCAAGCAAACGCCTCTGCCCGCTCGGGATCGCTGTGCGGAATCAGCACCGCAAACTCGTCGCCGCCCAGCCGGGCGACAGTCATGCCCGGCTCGTTGCAGACGATGCCCAGCCGCTGCGCCACCTTCCTGAGCAGCAGGTCGCCGATTCGATGGCCGCGAGTGTCATTGATGACCTTGAAGCCGTCGAGATCGATGCACAACAGGCTCGTGCCGCTGTGCCGCGCCAGGCTGGCGTAGAACTGTTCGTGGAAGGTATTGCGGTTGGCCAGGCCGGTCAGCGTGTCGTAGTGGGCAAGCTGGCGGATCCGGTCCTCGGCCTCGACCTCCTTGGTGACGACCGACCAAGCCAGCATCGGGCCCAGATAGCTGCCGTCATCGCCCGTGATCGCCGACACCTGCAGGTCGAGCACCTCGGGGCCGAGCCGGATGCGGGTCCGGTGCGGCAGGTTGCCCGCATCGGCCAGAATCCGGCGCTGATGGGCCGGATCCTCGTGGAACACGTCGATCGAGCTGCCCAGCAGATCGTCGATCGGGTTCGGCAGCAGGTGCCGGATCGGTTCGAGCGTGCGCCGCGAGGTCTTGTTGACGTAGTTGATGTCGAAGGTTTCCGGATCGGCGGTCATCACCGCGATCGGCATGTCGTCGATCATGCGCAGCAGGCGGTTCTGCTCCTGCTCGCGGCGCCGCGCTTCGGTGCTCGCGTTGATCATGTGCGCGAAATCGCGGCTCTGGACCAGAACGATGGCCACCGACGCCGTGACGATCAAGGCAACGTTGATGGCCATGCCGATGAGTATCGGCTCACCCGTCGAGCCGAAGAAGGTCAGGAAAGAAACCCCCGTCACCGCGGCGACGACCAGTGCGGCTGATCGCGTGTGGATCAGGCAGAACATGCAACTGAGTATCGAAATCATCAGGAAGAAGGCGACGTGCGCCCGCGCGAAGTCATCGCCGTAGGGAAACAGCAGGAAACCCCAGGCAGGAATCGCGACGCCGAGCAGGAAGGCGATGATGTTGGTTCGCCTCAGTTCCCGCTTCGCCGCCTCCGCGGTCAGCTTCACATCCTTGCGCTTCCACCACTGCACCAGGCGCAATGCGCAGATCAGCGTCAGGCCCAGCGCCGTATAGGTGGTGTGCGTGGCTGGCGCCTTGCCATGGAACGTGAACGTCAATACCCAGGCATTGGCCACCAGCATGAAATACATCATCGGGATCATCCGGGAAAGCGCAGCGAATTGCGCCTTGTGCAGTTCCGGATTGCCGCTCTCGATCGAAAATGCCCGCATGACAGGCTGCAGCCATGACGACACGGCCATTGAATCCCTCCTCCAATACAGCGCGAGCGCTGCTGACGGACGGATAGTCTAGGCAAGCCCCCAACGGGGAAGACTGGCGGCCAACCGGAGGCAGCACCGTGGCGACCGGTGGTGCTGGCGTTTCAAACAGCATGCAAAACCTGCAACACTCGCGGCAAGGGGCCCGTGCTCGCCGCCCGGCGCTGCAGGGGTGGGGGCGGCGCATGCGTACTCGAATTTGACACGGCCCGGCCGGCTTGGCACTCTTGCAAGCAGCCGGATAACTGCTGTGGAAGAGATCGCGCGGCCGCGTTTCGCAATCGTGAAGCGTGCCGATGCGGCGCCGAAGGTGTATCGCCCCGGAAACTCTCAGGCAAAAGGACTTCAGCGGTTCGGCACTCTGGAGAGAAGGCTTGCGGCAACCAACGCGCCGCCGGCCTCGCCGAAGGAAACAGGCAGCCGCGCGCGCAAGCGCCGGCGCTGAATGTCTCAGGCACAACGGACAGAGGGGGCTCCCGATCAACGATTGGCCAGCGGCTCGTCCGCCGCCGGCCCCCTGCGGAGCCTGTCTGCCGTGAACAATCCTGCCGATCTGAAATACACCGCGTCGCACGAGTGGCTGCGCCGCGAAGCCGACGGCAGCGCCGTCGTCGGCATCACTTTCCACGCGCAAGACGCGCTGGGCGAGCTGGTCTACGTCGAGTTGCCCGAGGTCGGCCGGCAGCTCAAGCAGGGCGAAGCCTGCGTGGTCGTCGAATCGACCAAAGCCGCCTCCGACGTCTATGCGCCGGTCGACGGCGAAGTGATCGCCATCAACGAAGCGCTGACCGACGCGCCGCAAACCGTCAACGAAGCGCCCTACGAGGCCGGCTGGCTGTTCCGCATCCGCCCGTCGGCGCCGGCGCAGATCGATGCGCTGTTGGGCGCAGACGACTACGCCGCCGGGCCGGGCGCCGGCTGAAGGCAGCGCCGGCCCCCGAGCGGTGCGCCGGCCACCCCCCCTCCGATCCATTGGGCCGCTTGCGCGGCCTATCGCAGGAGTACCTGTCGATGATTCCGTCCGAGCAACTCGGCACGAACGTTCGCGCGCTGTTCGGCCAGGACGAGTTCCATGCCCGCCACGTCGGCCCGTCGGCGCCGCAGGAAGCGGCGATGCTGGCGCAACTCGGCTTTGCCTCGCGCGCCGAGCTGATCCGCGCCACCGTGCCGGCCGCCATCCTGCTCGATGCGCCGCTGGCGCTCGACGCCCCGGTCACCGAAGCGCAGGCCTTGGCCGAGCTGCGCGCACTGGCGCAACGCAACCAACTGTGGCGCAGCTACATCGGCGCCGGCTACTACGGCACGTTCACGCCCGAGCCGATCCGCCGCAACGTGCTGGAAAACCCCGGCTGGTATACGGCCTATACGCCGTACCAGGCCGAAGTGGCGCAGGGCCGCCTCGAGGCGCTGCTGAATTTCCAGCAGATGATCATCGACCTCACCGGTCTGCCGGTGGCCAATGCCTCGCTGCTGGACGAAGCCACCGCCGCCGCCGAAGCGATGGCGATGGCGCGCCGTGCGTCGAAAGCCAAAGCCACGCGTTATTTCGTCGATGCCGCCACGCACCCGCAACTGCTGGCGGTACTGCATACGCGGGCGCGCTGGATGGGGATCGAGATCAGCGTGGGCGATGCTGACGCGCTGGCCGCGCAGGCAGGCGATTTCTTCGGCGCGCATCTGCCCACGCCCGATACGCATGGCCGCGTGCGCGATTTCAGCGCCCAGATCGCGGCGCTGCATGCCGCCGGCGCCAAAGCCGTGATCGGTTGCGACCCGCTGGCGCTGATGCTGCTGAAATCGCCGGGCGCCATGGGCGCCGACATTGCGATCGGCTCGGCGCAGCGCTTCGGCGTACCGCTTGGCTACGGCGGCCCGCACGCCGCGTTCATGTCGGCGCGCGAAGAGCTGGTGCGCACGATGCCGGGCCGCATCATCGGCGTGTCGATCGACGCCACCGGGCGGCGCGCGCTGCGTATGTCACTGCAGACGCGCGAGCAGCACATCCGCCGCGACAAGGCCACCAGCAACATATGTACCGCGCAAGCATTGCTGGCCAACATGGCCTCGTTCTACGCCGTCTATCACGGGCCGCAAGGGTTGCTGCGGATCGCCCTGCGCGTGAACGCGATGGCGCGTTTGCTGGCGCATCTGCTCGCGCCCCATCTGCAACCTGCGCACGACCGGTGGTTCGACACGCTCGTCTTCGACGTCGGCACGGATCGTGACGACGCCGTGCGCGAACGCGCCGCGGCGCTGCGCATCAACCTGCGCGACTTTGCCGCTGAAGGCGGCCGTCCGGGCTGCTTCGGCGTGGCCTTCGACGAAACCACCGCGCCTGCCGACGTGGCCGACCTGGCCTACGTGCTGAGCGGACAACGCATCGGCGACGCAACCCTGCAAGCCGCGCTCGATGCGTTGCAGATCGAACCCGGTTCGCTGCCTGCGTCGCTACGCCGCAGCGACGCGGTGCTGACCCATCCGGTGTTCAACCGCTATCACAGCGAAACCGAGTTCGTCCGCTACCTGAAGAAGCTGGAGAACCGCGACATCTCGCTGGTGCACTCGATGATCCCGCTGGGCTCGTGCACGATGAAGCTGAACGCCGCCGCCGAGATGGCACCGGTGAGCTGGCCCGAGTTCGCCAACCTGCATCCGTTCGTTCCGCCCGAGCAGGCCGCCGGCTACGCCGAGATGCTGGCGCAGCTCGGCCGCTGGCTGGCCGAGATCACCGGCTTCTCGGCCGTGTCGTTCCAGCCGAATTCGGGGGCGCAGGGCGAATACGCGGGCCTGCTGGCGATTCGCGACTACCAGGCCGCGCACGGCCAGGCGCAGCGCGACGTCTGCCTGATACCGGCATCGGCGCACGGCACCAATCCGGCCACGGCGCAGATGATGGGCTTGCGCATCGTGGTCGTGGCCTGCGACGAACAGGGCAACATCGACGTGGCCGACCTCGATCGCAAGATCGCCGAGCACCGCGAGCGCATCGCCGCGCTGATGGTCACCTATCCGTCGACGCATGGCGTGTTCGAGGCGTCGATCGTCGAGGTCTGCCGCAAGGTGCACGAGGCCGGCGGCCAGGTCTACATGGATGGCGCCAACCTGAACGCACAGGCCGGGCTGACCAAGCCGGGCCTGATCGGCGCCGACGTGTGCCACATGAACCTGCACAAGACCTTCTGCATTCCGCACGGCGGCGGCGGGCCGGGCATGGGACCGATCGCGGTGGCGGCGCATCTGACGCCGTTCTTGCCGGCTTCGCCGTTTCCGCTGGGCGGTGCGGACCGTGACGCCGGCACTGGCGGCGCTGGCGCTGGCGGGGCCGGGGCC
>JAFKGG010000363.1:0-642 GCA_017307915.1 Burkholderiales bacterium
GGCCCGGATCGAGAACATCGTGGATCTGTACCAGATCGTTCACGAGGCGATGACGGGCAGGACCACCGAGGCGTGGCTACGCTTGCTGGACGCCGAGGGCATTCCCTGCGGGCGCGTCAACCGGGTCGAGGATCTGGTGAACGATCCGCACCTCGCGGCGTCGGGGTTCTTCAAGGAGATGGCGCATCCCACCGAAGGCATGCTGCGCGTGCCGTCGATTCCCGTGCGCTTCCGATCGCACGCCGGCTCGGTGCGCTCGCTCGGGCCGTCGCTGGGAGAACACACGGCCGAGGTGCTGCGCAGCCTAGGCTACGACGATGACGAGATCGGCCGTTTGCGGCCGGATGGGCAGCCATGATGAGCGCCGGTATCGAGGCTCTGTCGGGTACGACGGTGATCGACCTCACCGAGCTGCTTCCCGGCCCTTATGCGACCTTGCTGATGCAGCAGTTGGGCGCCAAGGTCGTGAAGATCGAAAAGCCCGGCGGCGATGCCGCCCGCACGATCTCGCCGGGCATGTTTCGAGTTCTGAACGGGGGCAAGACCTGCCTGCGGCTGGATCTGAAGCAGCCCGAGGGGCTCGGGCAGATCGAGCAGATGCTGCGGGAAGCCGACGTACTCGTCGAAAGCTTTCGTCCTGGT
>JAFKGG010000363.1:647-85878 GCA_017307915.1 Burkholderiales bacterium
GTCTTGCATCGGCTTGGCCTGCCGGCCGCGCGCCTGCGCGAGCTCAATCCACGGCTCATCGTTGTGTCGCTGACCGGCTATGGCCAGACGGGCCCGCTGCGAGAGCTGCCCGGGCATGACATCAACTACGCGGCAATCGCCGGTCTTGCGGCGATCTCGGGATCCTCGAACGGCGCGCCGAGTTACGACAGCGGGCTGCCGGTGGCCGACATGGCCGGCGCGATGTTCGCGCTGACCGCCGTTCTGGGGGCTTTGCTCAAGCGCGCCAAGACCGGCGAAGGCGAGCATCTTGATGTTGCCATTGCGGATTCATTGCTGCACTGGATGACGCCCAGGCTCGGCGCGCGCATGAACGCGCCCGCGCTCGATGCCGATGGCTTCAGGCGCCATCTTCATGCGCGGCCGGGCTATGGATTCTTTCAGGCCGGGTGCGGCCGCTGGCTCGCGCTTGGCGCACTGGAAACGCCGTTCTGGAAGCGCCTGGTGCTTGCGCTGGAGCTCGATGCCTGCGCCACGCCGGCATTCGAGGAGTTCGCCTACCGGTGCGAGCACGCCGAGCAGATCGCGCGGGTGCTGCGGGAGCGTTTCGCGCAGCAGCAACGATCGTTCTGGCTGGATCGGCTGCAGCGTTTCGACGTGCCGTGCTCACCGGTCAACGACATCGACGGCGCACTGGTGGAGGAACAGTTCATCTCCCGCGATCTGATCGGAGATCGCGGCGAGGGCCCCATGGTTCGCTTTCCGGCAAGGAGGCGGCCATGAATTATGGACAGACCTTTAATGAAAAATCAGATGTAAAAAATCAAATTGCAAAGCGAATATGTTTGGAATGATAATGGTCAGGACATTTAAGAATGGAAGCGCACATGACTGAACTGCTCGCCCTGCGTCACCACGTCGAGAACGAAGCCGATGCCATCGACTATTGCTTCGACCAAGGCTGGACTGACGGCTTGCCCGTCGTGCCGCCGACGGAAGGCCGCGTGCGGGCCATGCTCGATGCCTCGGGCCTGGAGCCGAAGCATCAGATCGGTTTCATTCCTGAGCGCTGCATCTCGATCACTGCCGAGAAGGTTGCGGTCAACGCCGTGCTGGCGGGCTGCAAGCCGGAATACATGCCGGTGCTGGTGGCTGCCGTCGAAGGAATCTGCGATCCCGAATGGGCTTTTCACGGCCCGAGCACCACGACCTCCGGGCCGGCGGTGCTGCTGATCGTGAACGGTCCGATCAGGAACAAGCTGCAGATCAATTCCAAGGAAAGCCTGTTCGGGCCCGGCTGGCGCGCCAACCTGACGATCGGCCGGGCGCTGCGCCTGGTGATGCGCAACGTCTGCGGCACGCTGCCGGGAACGCTGGACATGTCCACGCTGGGCAATCCCGGCAAGCTTTCCTACGTGATCGCGGAGAACGAAGAAGAGAGCTCCTGGACGCCGTTTCACGTCGACCGTGGTTTCCGCGCCGACCAGAGCGCGGTCACCGTCATGGCCGCCGACGGCCCTTGCCAGATCTTCAACCAGTTGTCCGATACGCCGGAGCAGTTGCTGTTGACGATGGCGGACAACATGCGCATCTCCGGCGGCGTGGTGGGGCAGACCTACTACGTCGTGATCCTTCCGGGCGAACACCACAAGATCGTGGCCGATGCCGGATGGAGCAAACGCGACGTGCAGAACTTCCTGTTCCAGCACACCTACAACAACTATGCCCATCTGCGCCGGACCGGCAGGTTCCCGATGCCGATCAAGCCGGGCGATGAGTATCGGATGCGCCCGCTCGTCACCTCGCCGGACATGATCTTCGTGCTTGCGGCGGGCGGCACGGTGGGTGCGTTTTCGGCCTTCATTCCCGGGTGGGCCAAGGCAGGCTGGTCCCGGGCCGTTACCAAGGAGATCAAGCAATGATCGAGCTCATGGATCCCACCCGCGAAATCGAAGGCGGGCAGGCGGCCTACGCGCCGCGGCCGGCCTCGCTCGCCGGCAAGCGTGTCGCGTTGATCGAGAACACGAAATACAACTCCGACAACATCCTGAAGCGCATCGGCGATCTGCTCGTGCGTGACTACGGCGCTGCCTCGTACAAGATCTACCGCAAGCGCTATTCCAGCGTGCCGGCGCACGAGGAAATCCTGCGCGACGTGCAGGAGAACTGCGACGTCATGGTCGCCGGTGTCGGCGATTGCGGCTCCTGCTCGTCCGGTTCGGTGCTCGACGGCATCCTGCTGGAAATGCGCAACATTCCGTCGGCAAGCATCATCACCCACCTGTTCAAGAACACCGGGCGCGCGATGGCCCGGCAATGGGGCGATCCCGACTACCGGTTCCTGATCATGGAGCATCCGATCGCGAACCTGCCCGACGATCTGTTGCAGCAACGCGCCGAAACCATCGTCGGCCAGGTGGTGGAACTGCTGCTCACCGATCCGATCGAGCTGAGGAAGGCGGCATGAGCGCGCAACTCGATGATTTTCGGCGCGCGCTGACGCCGACCCGCGAGGGTCTCGAGGCGGCAGGCTTCGATTTCGAAGTCAGCGAGGTGGAAGGCCGCATGAAGCTGAAGGTGATTGCCGGCGCCGGGGCATGCGAAGACTGCCTGGTGCCCAAATCCCTGTTCAGGGACATGGCGGTTGCGGAGATCCGCGAGGCCGGCTTGCCCGAGCGCGACTTCGACATCGTCTATCCGGTCGACGGCAGGCGCTCATGAACGGCGGCTCCGCCGGGGTTCAGCGCGGCGGAGTCATCTCAAGAGCCGGCGCCTGGGACAGGTATTTCTTTTCCAGGCGCTTCAGCGATGCCTCCATCTCGGCCACGGCGGCATCCGCGTCGCCGGCAGCGAAATGCTTCAGGAAGCGCCGGCGCGAGGGCGCGATGAAGCTGTTGTCGTAGGGGGGGATGCTGGCAATGAACTTTGCCATGATGTCGAGCACGCCGTTCATGACCGCCATCGTGATCGGATTGCCGGCGATGCGCGCGAGCATGCGATGAAACTCGAGATGGAGCCGGATGCGCGCTTCGAAATCGCCGTCCCGGCGTGCCTGCTCCGCCGCGTCGATGTTGGCGGACAGCGCGGCGATGTCTTCGGCGGTCGCCTTCTCGCAGGCTACGCGAATGATCGCGGATTCGTACATGATCCGCGCCTGGGTCAGATCCTGCGGCTTGATACCGCCGAGATGGTACATGTCCATCAGCGTCGATCCGATGGCGCTGCTGCCGCCGTTCTGGATGACGGCTCCGCCTCGTACCCCGGTTTGCAGCCGGATCAGGCCGCCGTGTTCGAGCGAGCGCAAGGCCTCGCGCAGCGTATTGCGGGAAACGCCGAACTGCTCGGCCAGGATGCGTTCGGAGGGCAGCCGGGAGCCGACTTGCAGCCGCCCGGCGGCGATCTGGGCGCGGATCTGCAAGGCAATGTCGTCGGAGACCCGTATGGCCTTGACGCGCTGGAAATCTGGGGTGCTGGACATAGCCGAATGATAGCGGCAGCGTCGCGCCGTCGCACCGGCCTGGCGCTGCCGGGCGGCGTCACAGCGCTTCGCTGCCTTGCGCGAGCAGCTTCTTTGCGACCGCGTTGCGCAGCACCTCCGACGCGCCCTCGTAGATGCGCAACACGCGCACGTCGCGATAGATGCGCTCCACCTGGAACCCCCGGGTATAGCCGGCGGCGCCGAACAGTTGCACCGCCGTATCCGCGGCGCGCCCGGCGGCTTCGGAGCAGAAGATCTTGGTCATGGCGCTGATCGCCGATGCATCCTCGCCCGCGTCGATGCGCCGGGCGCCGTCGAGGACCATCGTCCACCCGGCATGCAGTTCGGTGGCGACGTCTGCCAGCATGTGCTGCACGACCTGGTTGGAGGCGAGCGGCTGGCCGCCGACCGTGCGGGTGCGTACGTGTTCCAGGGTGAGATCGAGCGCGAAGGCGCCCATGCCGACGGCGATGGCTGCCACGTTCAGGCGGCCTTCGTTCAGGCTTTCCATCGCGTACTGGAAACCTTGCCCCTCGGCGCCGAGCAAAGCCTCTGCCGGCACGGCGCAGTCGTGAAACGCCACCTCGAACAGACCATCCAGCGTCGTGCCCATGGTCGGCATAGGCGGGCCGATGCTCATGCCGCTCTGGCGCGCGGGCACCAGGAAAGCGGAGATGGACGACTTCAAGCCCGCATCGGCTGCCGTTCTGGCGAAAACGACGAACAGGCCCGCCTTGTCGGCATTGGAAATGTAGGTCTTGGCGCCGTTGATGACGTAGCCCTCGGACGTTCTGGCGGCCCGGGTGCGCATGGCCGCCAGATCCGAGCCGGCTTGCGCTTCGGTCAGCGCGAACGCCACGCCGCAGTCGCCCGCCGCCATCGCGGGCAGCCAGCGATGCTGCTGCTGCGCCGAGCCGTGCCGGACGATGCTTTTGCTGCTCGGGCCGAGCGCGACGCGCAGGAACGACCAGAACTGCGGCGGCAGACGCCCCAGTTCCCTGACGACGTTCACGGTGGGCAGCATGCCGAGCGCCATCCCGCCGAACTCCTCCGGAATGCGCATGCCGTAGTAGCCCAGTTCGCGCAGCGCCTGATCGACGGCCGCGGGGACGCAGTTGCTGCGGCTGAACGAAGGCTCATGCAGCAGCAGATCGTCGACCAGCCGCCGGGTCTGCGTGCGCATCTTCCCGATTTCTTCCGGGCTGACGTCATTCATGGTTCGTGCCTGTGAAAGGGATGCTTGACGCTCCAGTGGGGCAAATCTATCATTAAGTGGTTCAACCGTTCAACAGATCATCCATTCAACAGATGAGCCAGTAGTTGGCTGAAGCCTCGGGCGCGGCCCGCAGCGCCGCTGCCGACAGTCATCGATTGCCGCGATCGGCCCCCCATGGCAGGCCAGGGCGGGCCGGCGCTGAATCCGGCAGAGATTCCCAGCCTTCAGAAGTTCATGAGGAGACGCATGATGAAACTCGCAAGAATCGTTCTCTCGGCGCTGCTCGCGCTGCACGTCCTTCCGCTTTACGCGCAGAGCGCCGCCAGGCCGATTCGCCTGGTCGTTCCGTATCCGCCCGGAGGCATCGCCGACATGCTCGCGCGGGAGGTCGCCACGCCGCTGGCGGCGGTGCTGGGGCAGGCGGTCGTCATCGAGAACAAGGGCGGCGGCGCGGGCGCCTTGGGCTCCTCGCTGGTCAAGAACGCCGAACCCGACGGCTTGACGCTGCTGTTCACCAACGTTGGGCCGAGCGCGATCGCGCCGGCGATGAGCAAAGCGCCGCCGTACGACGCGGTGGCGGACTTCCGCGCCGTGACGCTCGTGTCCCGGGCGCCGTTGATGCTGGTCGCTCGAAGCGACGCCGGCTTCAACGACATCCGCCAGTTGATCGCGGCCGCCAAGGCAAAGCCGGCCGCAATCGAGTACTCGTCGGCGGGCGTCGGATCCTTCGGTCATCTGTCGACCGAGCTGTTCGCGCAGGCGGCGGGTATCCGCCTGCTGCATGTGCCCTACCAGGGGCAGGCGCCTGCGACGCTCGCCTTGTTGACGGGCGAAGTGAAGATCGCGCTGACTTCGCCTTCGGCGCAGCTCTTCGACATGGTCCGCAGCGGCAAGCTCCGCCTGCTGGGCGTTTCCACCACCAAACCGACGGAGCTGGTGCCGGGTGCGCAGCCCATCGCCGACGTCATCCCCGGCTTCGATTCCCAGTATTGGTTCGGCATCGTAGCCCCGGCGAAAGTGAGCGATGCGGCGGTGGCGCGGATCGACGGTGCCATGCGCAAAGTGCTGGCCGACCCTGCGATCGCCGCCAAGTTCCGGACCATCGGCAATGAAATCGGAAGCGGCACGCCGGCGCTGTTCCAGAAGCTGATCGCCGACGAGGCTTCGCGCTGGAAAGAGGTCGTGAAGGCCGCGAACATCCAGAGCGCCGACTGAACCCGAGCCGCACCGGCGCACACACGAAGACGCACGACATGCAGCAACCCCGGCTTTACGACGAAGATGTCGGTCGCCGCCATTACGAAAGCGGCGCCTGGACGTCGCGCCTGCTCGTGGATTACTTCGACGAGCGCGCGGCAGCCGCGCCCGGCAAGACGGCCATCGTCGAGGCGCATCGAACCTGGACTTATCACGCGCTGCAGCGGGCGACCCGGAACCTGGCCGCCTCGCTGCTGCGGCTCGGCGTCGGCCGTGGCGACGTCATCGCCGCACAGTTGCCGAACTGGGCCGAGCTGCCGATCGTTCATCTCGCCGCCGATCGCATCGGCGCGATCTTCATGCCGCTGTCGGAGGGCTTTCGCGAAGCCGAGCTGTCTCATCTATTGCAGCAGGCGCAGGCCCGCGTGCTGTTCTGCGCCGCCTCGCTGCGGGGTCAGAGCCCGCTGGCGCTCATCGAACGGTTGCGGCCACGATTGCCGGCGCTGGAACACGTGCTGGCGGTGCGGGCTGCCGAGCCGATGGCCTGCTTCGAAACCCTGGCGGCGGACGAGCGCTGGCGAGCCGGCGACGGCGAAGCTCGCCTCGCCGCCGCGCGCGGTACGGCCGACGATCCGTCGCACGTGATGGTGTCGTCCGGCTCCACCGGCATGCCGCGCTGCAGCCTGTATAGCGACAACAATACCGCCGTGAAGTTGCAGCAGCAGTACGTGCAGGCGGCCGGCATCACGTCGGACGACATCGCCGCGGCGCTGGCGCCGGCCGGCACGGGTTCGACCGGCTACAACTATCCCATTCTTGCCATGCTGCTCAACGGCGGCACCTCAGTGCTGCTTGAACACTGGAGCGGCACTCGCTTGCAGGAAGCGCTCGACCTGATACGGGAGCATCGCTGCACCATCGCGGTCGCGGTGCCGGCCCAGCTCGTCAAACTGGCCGGTCTGGCCGGGCACGCCAGCGGGTCGATGCCACGCCTGCGGGTGGTGACCAATGCCGGCGCGAAACTGCCTGCGAGCGTCGCGCAAGCCGTGGAGCAGGTCTTCGGCTGCAAGGTGCAGAGCATCTACGGCACGTCGGAGGCGGGCGCCGCCAGCATGACCAGCATCCACGATCCGGACCTGAAGCGCCGCACCACGGTGGGCCGCCCATTGACCGGGCAGGAAGTGCGCATCGTCGCCGACGACGGATCGGTTCTGCCCGATGGGCAGGCCGGCGAGATCTGCTGGCGCGGCTCGAACAAGAGCTTTGGTTTCCTGAACGATGCGGCGTCGACGGCCAAAGTATGGGATGCGGAAGGCTGGCTGCACAGCGGCGATCTCGGCCTCATCGACCCGGACGGCTATCTGCAGATCGTTGGCCGGAAGAAGGACATGATCGTTCGTGGTGGGCAGAACATCAATCCGGGCGCCATCGAGGAAGTGCTGCTGGAGCACCCGTCGGTTCGCGAAGTGGCGGTCGTTCCGTTCGACGACGAGGTGCTCGGCGAGCGCATCGCTGCGTGCATCGTGGCCGCGGATGAAGACCTGACGCTGGAATCGCTCAAGGCGCTGGTACTGGCTCGCGGCATGGCCGTCTGGCATCAACCGGAACTGCTGATCCGTCTCGACGAGCTGCCGCGCAACGCCGGCGGCAAGGTCGACAAGCGATCGCTGGCCGCTCTGGCTTCGCGAGTGGCGAGCGGCGATACGAAAGCCGCTGCTTCAGCATGACGACGCCAATACAACCCAGCATGGCCGAAGTGATGGCCGTTCTCTTGTCGCGCGATATTGCGGACGGCGAGAAAGCCATCATCGGCACCAACTCGGATCTGCAGCTGGCGGCCTGCAACCTGGCGCGGCTGCGCCAGGCGCCGCGGCTGTGGTGGGTGTCCGGCCCCGGAGGCATGGTCAATCCCAGCCGGGACCACCTGGCATCGACCGCCGATCATGACAACATCGATACGGCCGAGGCGTGGATGGATTTGCCGGACATGGTGGAGTTCATCGACTGGCGCATCCATTTCTTCGACTTTGCCATTCTGTCGGCGATTCAGGTCGATCGCTTCGGCAACATCAACACGACGCTGGTCGGCGATGCCGCGAAGCCATCGCTGCGCGGTCCCGGCACCGTGGGCCTGAGCGCGCTGTGCGGGCTGTCGCGGCGCTTCAATGTCGTGATGGCCAACCATACGCGCCATGCCTTCGTGCCCAAGGTCGATTTCATCTCGGGTGCGGGGCATCTGGATGGCGGCGATTCGCGCGAGCGGCGCGGACTGCCGGCGGGCGGGCCGCGGCTGGTGGTATCGCCGCTGGGCGTGTTCGACTTCCATCCGGCGTCGCGGCAGATGCGGATTCGATCGATTCATCCCGGCGTCAGCGTCGAACAGATTCAGGCGGCTACCGGCTTCGAGATGCTGGTCGAGGGCTCGCCGCCGCTGACCGACATGCCTACCGAGGACGAGCTTGCGTTGCTGCGTGCGCGGGTCGATCGCGAAGGCAAGCTGCGCGGGGCAGCGGCTTGAATCCGGGGATGCCAAGATGAAGTCAGGCAAGTTGATGTCGGTGGAAGCGGCGCTCGGCGACGTGGGCGACGGCGCCCGCGTGGCGATCGGCGGCTGGATCTTCAATGCCCAGCCGATGGGCCTGGTGCGAGCGCTGGCGCGCAGGAAGCTGAAGCATCTCGACCTGATCCCTGCGCCGGGCTCGATCGCTCCCGATCTGCTGATCGGCGCCGGATGCGTTCGCAGCACCACCTGCGTCTTCATCAGTTTCGAACAGTTCGGGCTGGCGCCGCATTTCCGTCGTCAGGCCGAGGCTGGCAGCTTGCAGGTCCATGACATCGACGGACCGGCTTTCGCGGCCGGCCTGCGCGCTGCCAGTTGCGATCTGCCGTTCGTGCCGATTCCGGACCTGGGAACCGATCTGCCGCGGCATGCGCCGGCGTTCTATCGCGAGCTTCCGGCCGAACCGGGCCAGCGCCGGCTGTTCGCGGTGCCGTCCATCAGGCCGGACGTGTGCCTGTTGCATGCGCAGCAGGCCGACGAGCTGGGCAACGTGCAGTTCCTCGGCCCGCCCTTCTTCGACGTGATGCTGGCGCACGCTTCGCGCAAGGTGGTCGTGTCGGTGGACCGTATCGTCTCCTGCGCCACCGCGCAGCGCGCCAATCACCTGACCAAGTTGCCGCGGGTGATGGTCGATGCGGTGGTTGAGCTTCCGTTCGGCGCTCATCCGACCGCCTCGCCTTCCTTGTATCGCAGCGACGAGCGGCACCTGCGCGCCTATCTGAAGGCCTGCCGCGACGTCGAATCGTTCGCCGGCTATCTCGAGCGCTACGTCGAGCCTGCCTCGCACGCGCTGTATCTGGACGCGGTCGGCGGCAGCGCGCTCGCAGAACTGGGCGGCACGCATGCCGTGTCCGGCGAAGAGAGGCGGTCCGTCTGAAGATGCTTGACGAAGTCAATCATCGGACGATGATTGATCACCTTGCAGCGACAGCGCCATCCGGTACAGCGCGCGATGCTGCAAGCCGGTGGCACGCTCGGCCACTTTGACCGCACGGCTCAACGGCAGCTCGGCCAGCAGGGCACGCAGCAGGGCTGGCACGTCGACGCTGGCTGGCGCGGCAGCCGCCAGTGAATGGCTGGCGGGATCCTCGCCTGTGCCGCCGGCATTCTCGCCGTCGCCCTCGCCATCGTGGTCTTGACCGGCGCCGGACCTCGCATCGGATTGCGCACCCGCTGCGGCGCCGCCATCGGGCCGATACCCGGTTGCCGCCACCACGATCACGTACTCGCCGCGTTCGCGATTGGCATCGGCTTGCAGCCAGTCGATCGCCTGCGCCGCATGGCAGACGTGGATCTCTTCGAAGCGCTTGGTCAGTTCGCGGCCCAGCGCCAGCCAGCGGGCGGGTCCGCAGGCCGCGGCGATCGCCGGCAGCGTTTGCGCGATGCGATGCGGCGCTTCGAACAGCACGAACGGATGCGGCAACCCCGCCAGCGCTGCCAGCCGCTGATCGCGTCCGCGCGCGCGCGCCGGCAGAAAGCCTTCGAAGTGGAACGCGCCCTCGACCAGCCCGCAGGCCGACAGCAGCGCGATCGGCGCCGACGGCCCGGGCACCGGCACGACGCGCAGGCCGGCGCGCCAGACCGCTGCCACGATGCGCGCGCCCGGATCGCTGACCGCCGGCGTGCCGGCATCGCTGACCAGCGCAACGCGCTGCCCTTTGCGCAGCCAGCCGACAATCCTCTCGGCTGCCTCTCGTTCGTTGTGCCGGTGCGCGGCGGTCAGCCGTGCCTTGGCGCCGATGTGTTCGAGCAGCACGCGCGTGGTGCGGGTGTCTTCGGCGGCTACCACGTCGGCGGCGCGCAAGGTCGCGGCAGCCCGTTGGCTTAGATCGGATAGGTTCCCGATCGGCGTGGCCACTACATATAATGAGCCGACCGTCAGGTCAGTCTCAGGAAATCCTTCAGTCATGCGATCTACGATGCCAGTGCGTCGGCGCACGCTGCGTGCGCTGATCGGAGCCGCGGCGGGCGCGGTGCCGGCATTGTCGGCGCTGGCTCAGCCGCAGACAAGCCAGCCGGCGCTGCCCGCCGCGCCGGCCGTTCCTCCGGTGCCCGCTGCGCCTGCCGTCCCGCCGTCGCCCGCGGCGCCGCCTTTGCCGGCGATGCCGGCCACGCCGCCGGCGCCAGCCGCGCCCAGCGACACGCTGCCCAGTGCCACCTCGCCGCCGGGCTCCACCATCGGCCCCGAAAGCCGTGGCGTTGCCGCGACCGAGCGCACCACCGTCGGCACCGGCCCGATCCGCGTCGCCTTGCTGGTGCCACCGGCCAACGGCATCTATCGGCGCGCCTCGCAGGCCCTGGTCGTCGGCGTGAAGGCCGCGCACGAGCGCGAAGGCCAGGAGGTCACGCTAGAAATCGTCGAAATCGACGAAGATGCGGAAACGTTGCGCGCACTTTATGAGGAGTTGAAGCAACGCGAATTCGCGCTGGTGATCGGGCCGCTGACCCGCAGCGCGGTGAGCCTGATCGCGGATGCCGGCCCACCGGCTGTGCCCACGCTGGCGCTGAATCAGCCGCAGAGCGGTCGCCTGCCGCAGAACATGGTGGGGTTCGGCTTGATGATCGAATCCGAGGCGCGGCAGATCGCCGCGGCCGCGCTCGAAGAAGCCATGGCCACGGTCAGCGATCGGCGGCCGCGTGCCGCCGCGATCCAGAATTCGTCGGCCCTGGGCAAGCGCAGCGTGGCCGCGTTCATCGAGCGCTGGCGCGACCTGGGCGGCGACGTCTACGATCCGATCGACGTCAGCATCGCCACGCCCGGCCGCGTGCGCTCGCTGCTGGCGCGCGTGCGCGCCGACGTCTACTTCGTCGGCGCATCGCCCAATGTCGCCGGCGCGGTGCGGCTGGCGCAGGGCGGCCGCTCGCTGATCTACGGCGCGTCGATGCTGAACACCGGCGCTCTGGCCGGCGCCGACGGCGACCAGATCGGACTGCGTTCGCCCGAGCTCGATGGCGTGCGCGTGCTCGACATGCCGTGGCTGTTGCAGCGTGACCATGCGGCTGTCATGGCTTATCCGAAGCCACCGGGCCTGCATCTGGAGCTGCAGCGCCTGTATGCGCTGGGCATCGACGCGTTTCGCCTGGCGCGCCGGCTGATCGAACGCGACGTGCCGGTCGATCTCGATGGCGTCACCGGCCGTCTACGGCTCGATAGCGCCAACGCGGCGCTGGTCGAACGGCTTGGCGTGATGGCTGAATATCGCGATGGCCTGCTGCAGGCATTGACGCCGCCGTGACGCGGCGTTCGCCGGTGCGGCCGCCGCCGACTCCGCAGCCGCCGACTCAGCGCTCTCCGGCTCAGACCGCCGGCGACGCGGCCGAAGCACGCGCACTGGCGTTCCTGCAGGCGCGCGGCCTGCGTCTGGTCGAGCGCAATGTGTCGAGCCGGCTCGGCGAAATCGACCTGATCATGCGCGAGGCCGAGACGCTGGTCTTCGTCGAAGTGCGCAGCCGCGCATCGCGCAGCTACGGTGGCGCGGCGGCGTCGGTCGGCCCGGCCAAGCAGCGGCGCTTGCAGCGCGAAGCGCAGCGCTACATGAACGCGCGCTACGGCGATCGCTGGCCGCCGTGCCGCTTCGACGTGTTCGCCATCGATGCCGGCGAGGCCGACTGGATCCGTGGCGCGTTCTGATCGCGCCGCGAAAGGCTGCTCAGCGGCGCCGCTCGGTATAATCGATCGATTGGCTGGCTGTGCCTGCCGGTGCGCGTGCCCGGCACGCCACGAAGCCCGATCATCGCCCCGCGCATGAGCCTCACCGATCGAATCCGCCAGCAATTCGAAGACAGCGCCGAACTGAAACGCTCGGCCGCCGCCGTACTCACCGAGCCGATCGCGCACGCCGTCGAACTGATGACCGCCGCGCTGGCCGCCGATCGCAAGATCCTGCTGTGCGGCAACGGCGGCTCGGCCGCCGACAGCCAGCACATGGCCGCCGAGCTGGTCGGCCGCTTCGAGCGCGAGCGCCCCGAGCTGGCCGCGATCGCGCTGACCACCGATTCGTCGATCCTCACCGCGGTGGGCAACGACTACGGCTATGACCAGGTGTTCGCGCGCCAGGTGCGTGCGCTGGGTCGCGACGGCGACGTGCTGGTCGCGATCTCGACCAGCGGCAATTCGGTGAGTGTGCTCAACGCCGTGCAGGCGGCGCAGGAACGCGGCCTGGCCATCGTCGCGCTGACCGGCCGCGACGGCGGCAAGCTTGGCCACATGCTGCGCGAACAAGACATCCATCTGTGCGCGCCGCACGAGCGCACCGCGCGCATCCAGGAACTTCACTTGCTCATGATCCACTGTTTGTGCGACGGCATCGACGCTTCGCTACTCGGCGACGACTGATCCCGCACTGGGGAGAAACAACGATGAACACACCGCTCCGTCTGACCCTTGCCGCCGCACTGCTGGCTTCTGCACTGGCCACGTCGGGTTGTCTGCCGCTGGCTGCCACCGGCGCGGCGGTCGGCACCATGGCGGTGCTCGATCGGCGCACGTTGGGCACGCAAACCGAAGATCAGGCGATCGAGATGAAAGTCGCTTCGCGGCTGCGCGAGAACACGCCGCAGGCCAGCAGCGGCGTCAGCGTCACCAGCTTCAATCGCAAGGTGCTGCTGACCGGGCAGGTGGCCAGCGAAGACGAAAAGCGCTTGGTCGAACGCGCCGTCGCGGGCGTCGAGAACGTGCAGTCGATCCACAACGAGTTGCAGGTGCAACCGCGTCCGTCGCTGCGCACCACCGCCTCCGACGCGTCGATCACGGCACGCGTGAAGACCGCGTTCATCGACGCGAAAGATCTGCAGACCAATGCCTTCAAGGTGGTCACCGAAGCCGGCACCGTCTATCTGATGGGCCTGGTATCGCGTCGCGAAGGCGATCGCGCCGCGCAAGTGGCCAGCCGCGTGGCGGGCGTGCAGCGCGTGGTGACGGTGTTCCAGTACATCGCTGAAGAAGACGCGACGCGCTTATCGCAACAGAAGTAGCGTTTGCGCAAGCGCGCGCGGTGACCGGGCGGCGCGGCCCGGCGCGGCGCGCGCTGCCCGCGACGACGGATGCTGGCGTCAGCCCGACGAGCGGCGTTGTACTGACGGGCCGCTACGCCGTTTTCGGCGGACAATCACTCATCGTTTTCCGATGATCGGACGTCAGTGATTGCCATGTCGAGCGGATTGATCATTTTGATTGCCGTATTGCTGATTCCGATCGTCTGGGCGGTCGTCGTATTCAATCGCCTGGTGGCTTTGCGCAATCGCCATCAGAATGCCTTTGCGCAGATCGATGTCCAGCTCAAGCGCCGCTACGACCTGATCCCGAATCTGGTCGAGGCGACCAAGGCTTATCTGGCGCACGAGCGTCAGACGCTGGAAGCGGTGATCGCGGCGCGTCAGCGCGCCGCCGATGCCAGCCAGGTCGTGCGCCGGCGCCCGGCCGACGGCCAGGCGCTGGTGGCGCTCGAAGCGGCCGAACAGTCATTGGCTTCGCCCTTGTCGCGGCTGCTGGCGCTGGTCGAGCAGTATCCCGAACTGAAGGCCGATGCCAGCGTGCAGCAGCTCACCGATGAGCTGCGCAGCACCGAAAACCGCATTGCCTTCGCGCGTCAGGCCTTCAACGACCAGGTGATGGGCTATAACACCGCGGTCGAGTCGTTTCCGGCGTCATTGGTGGCGACTTGGTGCGGCTTTGGCCGGGCGACCCTGCTGCGCGCAACCGGGGTCGCGCGCGAACGCCAGCCGGTGCCGGTAACGTTCTAAGGCCCTGCTTCCGGAGATGGATTTTTACGCCCATCAGGAACGGGCACAGAAGGCGTCACGCCGTCTGCTGCTGCTGTTCATGCTCGCGATGGCCGCGGCGCTGGCCGCGGTCAACGGCGCAGCCATGCTCGTCTGGTGGGCGTTCGGGGGCGGCGTCGCGTATCCGCCGTATTTCTTCCTCACCAACTCGCTGGCGACGCTGCTGATCGTCGGCGGTGGTGCCTGGGTCGAGATGCATCGGCTGAGCGAAGGCGGCGGCGTGCTCGCTGAGCGGCTGGGCGCGCAACCGATCAATGAGGCCGAGCCCCTGCATCGGCGGCTGCGCGACGTGGCCGAAGAAGCGGCGATCGGCGCCGGCGTGCCGGTGCCGGCGCTGCACGTGCTCGACGATCCTTCGATCAACGCGCTGGCAGCGGGCGAGCGGCCCGGTCTGGCGGCGATCATGGTGACGCGCGGCGCGCTCGAAAAACTCGACCGCGACGAACTGCAAGGCGTCGTCGCACACGAGTTCGCGCACATCGTCGGCGGCGATACGCGGCTGAACACCCGGCTCACCGGCGCGCTGTATGGGCTGTATTCGCTGCGGCTGGCCGGCTCGAAGCTGATGGGGCACGGTTTTTCGGAGCCATTGCCGACGCGGCTGGGCGTCCTGCACGTGCTGATGATGGTGATTGGCGCGGCGCTGTTCGCCGTGGGTTCGCTGGCAGTGCTGGCGGCGCAGGTGCTGAAGGCCGGCATCAGCCGGCAGCGCGAGTTTTTCGCCGATGCGATGGCCGTACAGATCACCCGCGATCGCGATGGCCTGGGCCGTGCCTTGCGGCGCATCGCCGGCGAGCCGGCGCGGCCGCTGGCTTCGTCTTCCTACGTCGCGCTGGTCAGCCATTTTCTGCTGGTGCAGCCCGGCGGTGTGGGCGACTGGTTCGATACGCATCCGCCCTTGGCCGAGCGTGTGCGTCGCCTCTATGGTCGGCGCATGCCGTCGATCGGGCCGCAGCGCGGCGCGGCGCCGTTTGGCGCGGCAGTGTCGCCTGATGCGGCGGCCGCGTCCGGCGCGATGGGCATGCCGAGTGCGGCGACCTTGCCAGGCGCGACCATCATGCCCAATGAGGCCGATTCGTATGGCCCGGCTGGCGCGTCCGGCCCGGCCGCCTCGCTTGGCGCTGCAAGCCTGTTCGACGCGGCATCGTCGCAGGCGCTTGTATCCGGCAGCCGTCTCGATGGGCTGGGATCTGGCCGGCTGGCCGCCAATGACGGTGCCGGCGTGGCGCCGGCGGCTGGCGGTGCTGCGGCTTGGCACGGCGGCGCGCGCGCGCCGCTGCCGATCGAGACGATTCCATTCACCCCGGCCGACAGCGGCGTGTTGCCGCCCCGAATGCGGGCCGGTTCGCCGGCGCCCGACTCGGGTGCGCAGGGCACGGCGCCTGGCCGCCCGGCCGCGGCGGCCGATGCGCAAACGTCCGTCGATCTGCCCGGTGCCGACCCGGGCGCGCCGGCCAGCGCACTGATCACGCAGATCCGCTCGGCGTCGCTGAGTTTCGACACCGCCGGACGCTGGCTGGTCGCACTGGTGGCCGGCGTCGCTGTCGACGAGCCCGACACGACGCTGCGGCTGGCGCTGCACTGGCTGATTTCGCCGGCTGGCTCGTCGCTCAGGGTGCCCTTGCTGGAGCTGCTGCTGGCGCGCGTCCGGCGCTGGAGCAGCGCGCATCGGCGCGAGCTGCTCGATCACTGCCGCCGCGCCATCGAAAGCGACGGCAAGATCGAATCGGCCGAGTGGGTCTATTACACGCTGGCCAGGCACCGCCTGCTGCCGGCGGCACCGGCCACGGCGCGGCGCCGGCGCAACGCGTCGAAGGCCGCGCACAGCCGCGCGCTGGCGGCGCTGTTCGCGATGGCCGCGGCGATCGGCGAAGCGTCGGCGCGTAACACGCGCGATGCGCTGGCCGAGGCCGCTGCCCTGCTCGACGTGCCGCCGCCGGCGGCCACGCCCGACGAGCTCGACACGGCCGAGCTGGCCAATGCGCTCGATACCCTGCTCAGCCTGCCGCCGCTGGACAAGCCGCTGCTGCTGAAGGTGCTCAACGGCCTGGCGCGCACGCACGGCGACGCCAACTACGAGGCCTTTCTGCGCGCGGTGGCCGCTGCCATCGACTGCCCGGTGCCGCGCGCTTCGCTGCCGACGCCGTCGGGGGCGGCGACGCCGAACCAACGGCGCGAGGCCGAACCGGTGTTGTAGCGGGGCCGTCGCGGCCGAGCTTGTCGGCCCGGCGTAGTAATCTTGGTTCCGCGGTGCGTCGGAGTGCGCCGGTGTTTTGGCGCGAAACCATTGATGAGCAGTCGCAACAGCCTTTGCCCGTGCGGCAGCGGACGACGATACAAGCATTGCTGCGGGCCGGCAGCCGCAGCGGCGCCGGCGCGGCAGGGGGCCGTAACGGCAACCGCAAGCGCAACCGACAGCCTGGGTGCGCTGCTCAATCGTGCGCTGCAATTACAGCTCGCCGGCCGTTTCGATGCGGCCGATCGCCTGTATGCGCAGGCGCGGGCGATCGAGCCGCGGCATTTCGACGCCTTGCACATGGGCGGCGTCGTGGCCTACCAGAAGAACGATTTCGTTCGCGCGCGTCAGCTCATCGAGGCCGCCCTCGACGTGCAGCCGCGCTCGGTCGATGCGATGATGAACATGGAACTGGTGCAGCGCGCGTTCGCCGCTGACGACGAGTTCGATCGCTATACGCTGGCGCACGCGCCGCGCTATTGCGCGCTGAGTGATTCCAATGGCGTCGTCAGTGCGGCGCAGCTGTGGGCCTCGTTCGGCGCGGCCGATGTGCATCTGATGCTGCCGGCCACCGGCGCTTCCGAGTCGGTGCAGGGTTTCGTTCGTGCGCTGATGGCGCAAGCGCCGATCACGCAGCCTGCGCGTGCGCGCGCTGTGCGCGTGCACTCCTGGTCGACGTCTGCCGCCGAGCCGATCGAGGGCTTGCCGGCGCCGCGCATCGTCGAGCCGGGCGCGGCGCCGCCTGTGGGCTGCCTGGTCGTGGCGGGCAGCAATGCCGAGGTCGCGGCGGCGTGGGCCGACGCCGATGGCTGGGCCGGCCGCTGGCTGTTCTGCGATACGCCGGTGCATGGCTTGCTGGCTGATCGCTTGCGTCAGCTATCGGCGCACGGCCGTCATCGCGTCGAGTTGCTGTTTGCTTCTGCCGTGCTGGCGCGACGCATGAAATTGCCCGGCCGCGTGTTCGTCGAAAATCGATGAGCGCGTCCAGAGAATGGCCTGCGTTGATCGCAGTGCTCGATTTGACGGCCCTCAGCGGCGTCCCGGCTGGCGGCGCTGATGGCGGGCGCGGGCCTCGCTTGCCGACGGCGCCGCCGAATCTGCACGCGCGCATGCAAGCGCTGGCGCTGAGCGCGTTATGCCATCCGATCGACTGGCATCCCGATCAGCTCGGAGCCGATCCGCATGCCGCGATCGCCGCACTGGCCGATGCCGGCTGGCTGGCCGTGCCGTCGGCATTCTGTTGGCGCATCCCGCGTTGCGGTGCGGATGCGGGCGCGGCTGCCGGCCGGCGCGTATTGCCCGGCGAAAGCCTGCCGCTGGTGCGCGCCGTCTTCGACCGCGTCGATGCGGACATGCCGCGCTTCGATGGCCGGCCGCTGTTCGTCGTGTTCGACGTCGACCGGCTCGCCGACCCGGCCGCCAGCGTCGCGCTGTGGCGCGCCGACTGCCGTGCCCGCGGCATCGGCGACATCGCGGTGATCGCGGCGCATCTGCGTTGGCGCGGCGATGCGCGCCGTATCGGCTGCGATGCCGCGCTGGCCTGGCCGCCGTATGGACTGCTGCGCGATGAGGGGGCCGCCGCCGGTGCGCCGCCGCAATGGCTGCCGCACTATCGCAGGCTGGCCGCGCATCGGCTCAAACAGCCCGATACGCCGTGGCCGGTGCTCGAAGCGGTGCCGGTAGGGCTTGCTGCCATCGATCTCGACGGCCTCGACAGCGCCCAGCCAATGCCCGGTGCCTCGCCCGAGGCGCTGGCAGCCTGGATCGGATTCGCCGCGCCTCGCATGGCGGCCCGGCTGCCGCCGGCGCAGCGCTGCTTGTTTCTGCAGGGGGCGTATCCGCTGCTGGCCGGTGGCGATGCCGGTGCAATCGCGCACCCCATTGCCGGTGATGCGCTACCGATCGATCAGTTCTGCCGTGCGCTGCCTGATGGCCTGTCGGCCGCGATCGACGTGCCGCCGCCGCGGCAGCCGCTGCCCGACCCGGCCGTGGCGCTGGCCGGTGCCGAGCTCATCGACAACGCCGCATGGCGCGACCCCGTGCAGAGCAGGCAGCGCATCTCGGTCGTGCTGCCGTCGTACAACCACGCGCGCTACATTACTGAAGCGATCGATTCGGTGCTGGCGCAGACCTGGCCCGATGTCGAGCTGATCGTCATCGACGATGGTTCCGAGGACGACTCGCGCGTGCTCATCGAGCAACTGCTGGCCGCCGCGACGCGGCCGATGCGTGCCGTGTTCCAGCGCAACCACGGTGCGCATGAAGCGATCAACCTGGGGCTGGCGCTGGCGCGCGGCGATTACGTCGCGATTCTCAATTCCGATGACGGCTATGAGCCTGAGCGCTTTGCGCGGATGATGCCGGCCTTGGCGCCCGACAACGTGTCGCTGGCCTTCTCGGAATGCCTGCTCATCGATGACGATGGCCGGCCGGTGCCCGCGCGGCATCCATATGCTCGTGAGTTGCGCAGGGCGATCGACCGGCTCGGGCCCGCGCCCGACCGGCACACGCTGATCGCTGCGCTGCTGCAGGTCAATGTATCGATCTCGACCGGCAATTTTCTGTTTCGACGCTCGCTGCTGCACGAGTTGGGCGGCTTCCGGCCGATGGTCGGCAATCACGACTGGGATTTCATTCTTGCCGCGGCCTGCCTGGGTACGCCGGCTTTCGTGCGCGAGCCGCTGTATCGCTATCGGCTGCACGCCAGCAATACGTTTTCACAGCACGTTTTGCGATCGCTGATCGAAGTCGACTTCTGCCGGCAGCGCTTTTTTGCGATGGCCAGTGAGCGGCTGCCTGCCGGCCAGGTCGCGCAATGGCGCAGCCAGCTTCACCGCAACCTGGCTACCTCCGACGGCTACGACGATTGGGCGCTGCTGGCCGATGCGCGTGCCGAGCCGCTGCCGCGATTGGCGTACGAGCCGTTGATTTCGATCCTGCTGCCGGTGTACGACATCGCCGAGTGCTGGCTGCGGCGCTGTCTCGATTCGGTGCTGTCGCAGGTCTATCCGGTGTGGCAATTGTGCGTGGCCGATGACGCATCGACGCAGCCTCACGTGCGCGCGGTGCTGGCCGAATATGCGCAGCGCGATGCGCGCATTCGCGTCGTGCGCAGCGACCGCAACGGCCACATCTCGGCCGCTTCGAACGCGGCGTTGGCCTTGGCGCACGGCGAGTTCGCCGCGCTGCTCGACCACGACGACGAACTGCATCCCGAGGCTCTGCATCACGTCGCCGCCGAGATCGGCGCGCATCGCGACGCGCTGCTGATCTATACCGACGAAGACAAGATCGACATGTTCGGCCGGCGCAGCAGCGCTTACCTGAAGCCGGATTACGATCCCGAGTTGCTGCGCGGCCAGAACTGCATTGCGCATCTGGGCGTTTATCGTACCGAGGCGGTGCGGGCGCTGGGTGGTTTTCGCATCGGCTACGAAG
Source organism: Burkholderiales bacterium (assembly GCA_017307915.1). Lineage (GTDB taxonomy): Bacteria > Pseudomonadota > Gammaproteobacteria > Burkholderiales > Burkholderiaceae_E > Zeimonas. The sequence continues at coordinate 20,533 of JAFKGG010000363.1, forward strand.
GTGCGCAGGATTGGGATCTGGCGCTGCGCCTTTGCGAACACGCGCAGCCGCAGCAGATTCGCCACGTGCCGCGCGTGCTCTATCACTGGCGCACCTTGCCCAGCTCCACCTCGGTAGCGCTGGATCGCAAGGATTACGCCAGCGACGCGCAGCAACGAATGCTTGCCGAGCATCTGCGGCGCATCGGCCGCCCGGCGCAGCTGTTTCATCCGCAGGACACCGTGCGCTGGGGCCATCGCCCGGCATTGCCGACGCCGCTGCCGCCGGTGGCGCTGGCCGTTGAATGCCCGGCCCGGCCCGATGCCAGCTTCGTGCAGTGGCTCGGCGTGATTGCCGCGCGCGCGCGGCCGCTGGCCGCCGAAGTGCGCGTGCTGGTGGCGCCCGCCGACGAAGGCGCGCTGTCGGCGCTGCTGGCGCATCGGCCGCCGAGCGGCGTGGCCTTGCGCGTATTCGTGCGCGCTGCCGGTGCCAGCCGCGCGCAGGCGCTGGCCGACATGCTGGCGGCGCGCGCCGGCGACGTCGTCGTGCTGCTGCGCGAAGCGGTGCTGCCGGCCGCGCCCGACTGGCTGTCGAACCTGCTGTCGTGGGCGCTGTTGCCCGAGGTCGGCTGGGTTGCGGCCGAGGTGCTCGATCGCACGGGCGCGGTACGTTATGCCGGCACGCTGGCCTTGCGCGACGCGGACGGCGCTCCCTTGCTGACGCAGCCGTACCGGCAGGCGCCGGCGGCGCTGGCCGGCTACTATGACCGCTTGTTCCTGGCGCATGGCTGCACCGTGCTCGATGGCCCGTGCCTGGCGCTCGATACGCGCAAACTGGCGCAGATCGGCGGCGGCGCGCCGCAATTCGTGCGCGAACGGCTGGCCGCCGAGTGGTCGCTGCGCTTGCGCGATGCCGGTTTGCGCAACGTATGGGTGCCGTATTCGCCCTTGATCGCAGCCGGCGACCCACCGCCCGAGACGGCGGCCGATGAAGACGTGCGCGCGCTGGCGCGGCGCTGGGGGGCTTTATTCGATGCCGACCCCGCCTACAATCCGAATCTGGCCCGACGAGCGCCCTTGTTCAGTCATGCGTTGCCAGAGTTTTCCGAGACGATGAATTCTTTCGCCGATCCCGCCGCGCCGACCGGTACTGCCGCCGCTGCTGCCGCTGCCGCGCCGATCGGTGCGAGCGCCGCCGCGGCCGCTGCCCATGCGCCTGCCGGCCGGCTGCGCCTGCCCGGCGTCACGCTGTGCGTCGTCGATTGCCAGACGCATGAACTGGCCGCGCGCGCCGCGCGCTTGTCGCAGCAGGCCATCGAATTCGAAGACGCGATCTTCATTTCCGACCGTTTCGTACCCGACAGTGGCTGCCGTGCCGTCACGATCGCGCCGCTGACTTCGCGCGCCGCCTATTCGCGCTTCGTGATGCGCGAATTGTTGCAGCACGTGCATACCCCGCATCTGCTGCTGATCCAGTGGGACGGCTACGTGGTGAACCCGGCGGCGTGGCTCGAATCGTTTCGCGATTACGACTACATCGGCGCGCGCTGGGGGGCGCATCAAGACGGCCTGGACGTCGGCAACGGCGGTTTTTCGCTGCGTTCGCGCCGGCTGCTCGAAGCCCTGCAGGATCCGGCCATCGAACAGTTCGAACCCGAAGACGAAGTCATCTGCCGCCGCTATCGGCCGCTGCTGGAACAGCGCTACGGCATCCGCTTCGCGCCGGCGGCCGTCGCCGATCGCTTCTCGTTCGAGACCACCTATCCGAACGGCACGCCGTTCGGTTTTCATGGTCTGTTCAACATGTGGCTGTTCGTGCGCGACGACGAACTGCCGACGCTGGCTGCGATGATGCCGGCGCCGGTGGTCGGCTCGGTGCAGTATGCGCAGCTGATCAAGAACTATCTGGATCTGAAGCGGCCCCATGCCGCTGTCGCGCTGCTGCAGCGGCGCTTGCAGTGCCAGCCGCAGGATCGCGAGGCCGCAGCCTTGCTGGCGCGCTTGCAGGCGGCGGCCCAGTCATCGGCGTCGCCACGCGCGGCCGCCGCCCCGGCCGCGTCGCCCGCTGCGGCGGCGCGCGCGGTCGGGCGCAACGACCCCTGCCCGTGCGGTAGCGGCAAGCGCTACAAGCAGTGCTGCGGTGCCCTGAGCGGCGATGCGGCAGGCAATGGCGCCGCGGCGGGCAATAGTGCCGCCGCCGGCGCGCAAAACAGCGACCAGGCTGCCCAAGCCGGTCCGCAGCAACTGCTTGCCGCCGCGATGCAACTGCACCAGGCCGGCCAGCTCGATCGCGCACGCGCGCTGTACGAACGCGTGCTGGCATTCGAAGCCAATGCAACGGCCGAGCATTATCTGGGCGTCATCGAGCTGCAACGGGGCCGCGCCGCCGACGGCGAGCGCCGCATTCGCGCGGCCATCGAGCGCGAGCCCGGCAACGTCGACTTCCACAACAACCTCGGGTTGGCCTTGCGCGCGCAAGACCGGCTCGACGAAGCGATCGCCGCCTATCGCGCCGCCATCGCCTTGTCCGAGGCCTATGCGCCGGCCTGGAACAATCTCGCGCTCGATCTGCAACAGCTTGGCCGCGTCGACGAAGCGATCGAATGCTTCGACCGCGCCATCGCGATCAAGAACGATTTTGCCCAGGCGCATTTCAGCCGTGCCTTGGCGCTGCTGCTGAAAGGCGATTTCGAGAACGGCTGGGTCGGCTACGAATGGCGTATCGGCTGCCCCGAGTATGGCCCGCAGCGGCTGCTGCTGAAGGATCGCCCTGATCGCCGCTACTGGCAGGGCGAGCCGCTGGCCGGCAAGACGCTGCTGCTGCGCGCCGAGCAGGGCCTGGGCGACACCGTGCAGTTCGTGCGTTATGCCGACGCGCTGGCGCAGCTCGGCGCGACCGTGCTGGTCGAGACCGCCGACGCCGGCCTGGCCGAGCTGTTGCGCAGCGCGCCTGGCGTGGCGCAGACCTGCATGCCGGGTTCGGGCACGCCGCTGCCGGCCAGCGACTATTACTGCTGCATGATGAGCCTGCCGCGCCTGCTGGGCACGACGCTGGCGAACGTGCCGGCGCCGCGCAGCTATCTCCGGGCCGATGAGGCACGGCGCGAGTCATGGCGTGCGCGTCTGGCGACGCTGGACAAGCAGACTGTTGCGCGCGCAACGATCGAGGGCGGCTCATTGCCCGCGACGCAGGCCGGCATCAACGGCCCACGCCGCCGCATCGGCCTTGCATGGGCCGGCAATCCCAATCATGCCAACGATAGCAAGCGCTCGTGCCCGCTTGCCGAGCTGGCACCGCTGTTCGATCTGCCCGGCATCGACTGGATCAGCCTGCAGAAGGGCTCGGCGCAGGCGCAATTGCAGGCCGTGCCGAACGCACCGGTCGACTGGTCGGCCGATCTGCACAGCTATGCCGACACGGCGGCACTGATCGCCGAGCTCGATCTGGTCATCAGCGTCGATACCTCGGTGGCGCACGTGGCCGGCGCGCTCGGCGTGCCGGTCTGGGTGATGCTGCCGTTCGCGCCCGATTTCCGCTGGCTGCTCGATCGCAGCGACAATCCCTGGTATCCGGAGGCGCGGCTGTTCCGGCAGGCACGCCGCTCGGACTGGGGCTCGGTGGTGCAGGCGCTGCGCAGCGCGCTGACTACGCAAGCGCCGCGGCGATGAGGCCGTGCGCGGGGCCGGCCCGGCAGTCCGGCGGCCGCCCTCGCGACCGGCGCCGATGCTGGCCACCGCCGGCGCTTTAGAATCGTCGAACAGACAACGCACAAGGAGCGGCTCCATGGCAGACCAAGGGCCCAGCACGCCGCCGCCGGCCGGACACGATGGCGCCGCCGGCCCGCTGGCCGGCGTGCGCGTCATCGACATCACTTCGGTGTTCATGGGGCCGTCGGCGACCCAGTATCTCGGTGATCTCGGTGCCGACGTGATCAAGGTCGAGCCGCAGGGCGGCGACGTCATCCGCGGCATCGGCCCCTGCGGCAACCAGCGGTTGGGGCCGCTGTTCATTGGGCTGAACCGCAACAAGCGCAGCCTGGCGATCGACCTGAAGAGCGAAGCCGGCCGCGCCGCGCTGCTCAAGCTTGCGCAGACGGCGGACGTGCTGGCCTACAACGTGCGGCCGCAGGCGATGCAGCGGCTGGGGCTCGGCTATGAAGACCTGGCGGTGGTCAATCCGCGGCTGATCTACGTCGGCATGTTCGGTTTTTCGCAGCGCGGCCGTTACGCGGCCAATGCCGCGTTCGACGATCTGATCCAGGCCGCCTGCGCGCTGCCGCAGGCGATGGCGCTGGGCAGCGGCGACGTGCCTCGCTATCTGCCGATCACCATCGCCGACCGCTCGGTGGGCATCTACGCGTTCGGCGTGATCAGCGCTGCGCTGTACAGCCGCGAGCGCACCGGCCGCGGCCAGCGCATCGACGTGCCGATGTTCGAGACCATGGTGCCCTACGTACTGGGCGATCACCTGTTCGGCCACACCTTCGTGCCGGCCAAGGGCGACTTCGGCTATCCGCGGCTGCTCACGCCGCAGCGTCGGCCCTATCGCACGCGCGACGGCTACGTCTGCTGCCTGATCTATACCGACGATCAATGGCGTGCCTTCCTGTCGAAGGTGGGGCGCGGCGACCTGTTCGACAGCGACCCGCGCTTTGCCGACATCACGGCGCGCACGCGCCACATCGATGCGCTGTACGGCATCGTGTCCGACGAACTGGAACAGCGCAGCACGGCCGAATGGCAGGCACTGCTGGCCGATGCCGACATTCCGGTGTTTCCGGTGCATACCTTCGAATCGCTGCTCGACGATCCGCATCTGAACGACATCGGTTTCTTCAGCGAAGCCGAACATCCGCAGGTCGGCACGATCCGGCAGATGGCAGTGCCCAGCGAATGGTCGGGAACGCCGCCGCCCGGTGCCACGAGGCCCGCGCCGCGCTTGGGCGAGCACAGCCGCGAAGTGCTGCGCGAGGCTGGTTATGACGATGCCGCGATCGACGAATTGATCGCGCGCGGCATCGCGTTCGATTGAAGCGCATCCGCAGGATTCGAAACAGGAGTCGAGTGTGTCCTATCAGTTCATCGATTATTCAGTGACCGAGCAGGTCGCCACCATCGCGTTGAACCGCCCCGAGCGGCGCAATGCGCTTGATCTGACGATGCGCGCCGAGTTTGCCGATGCGATCGGCACGGCGCTGACCGATGATGCCGTGCGCGTGCTGCTGTTGGCTGGCAATGGCGGCCACTTCTGCGCCGGCGGCGACATGCGCTCGATGAATCCCGATCAACCGATCGACGGGGTGAATGGCCGGCGCCGCATGAAGTCGCTGCACAAGGCGCTGCGTGCGCTGCTCGAAACCGACAAACCGGTGATTGCCGCCGTTGACGGCAGCGTCTATGGCGGCGGCTTCGGCATCGCGCTGATGGCCGACATGATCGTGGCCACCGCGCGGGCGCGCTTCTGCCTGTCGTTCGTGCGCGTCGGATTGGTGCCCGATTGCGGCGTGCTGTATACGCTGCCGCGCGTCATCGGCCTGAACCGCGCCAAGGCATTGGTGATGAGCGGCCGCGAGATCGACGGCGAACGCGCGCGCGAGATGGGCATCGTCGACGAGGTGGTGGCGCCCGAGGCGCTGCGCGCGCACGCGCAGGCGCTGGGGCGTACGCTGGCGTCGGGCTCGGCCGACATGCTGGCGATGGCCAAGCATGGCCTGAACCTGTCGCTGGAAAGCGGCATGAATGCCATGTTCGAATATGAAGCCACAGCGCAGGGCGTGGCGTTTTCATCCGATTTCCATCGCAACGCGGTGCGCGAGTTCCTCAACCGTTCTCGTAAAGACAAGCCATGACAAGCGCCGGCAATGACAAGGTGGTGCGCATCGGTGGTGCCTCGGGCTTCTGGGGCGACAGCAGCGTCGGTGCGCCGCAACTGGTGGCCAGTGGCGCCATCGACTATCTGGTGTTCGACTATCTGGCCGAGCTGACGATGTCGATCCTGGCCGGCGCGCGCTTGAAGAATCCCGAGGCCGGCTACGCCACCGACTTCGTGACGACGGCGATGCGCTCGGTGCTGCGCGACGTGGCGGCGGCCGGCATCCGCGTCGTCAGCAATGCCGGCGGCGTCAACCCGCAGGCCTGCGCACGGGCGCTGGCGGCGCTGGCTGCCGAGCAGGGCGTGGCCGTGAAGATCGCCGTCGTCGAGGGCGACGACGTCAGCGGGCTGCTGCCGGCGCTGCGCGAAGAAGGCGTCACTGAAATGTTCAGCGGCGCCACGCTGCCGCCGAAGGTGCTCACCGCCAATGCATACCTGGGCGCGCAGCCGGTCAAGGCGGCGCTCGATGCGGGCGCGCAGATCGTCATCACCGGCCGCTGCGTCGATTCGGCGGTGACGCTGGGCGTATTGATGCACGAGTTCGGCTGGACACCCGATGATCTCGATCCACTGGCCGGCGGCTGCCTGGCCGGCCACATCATCGAATGCGGCTGCCAGGCCACCGGCGGGCTGCACACCGATTGGGAATCGGTGCCTGACTGGGCAAACATCGGCTATCCGATCGTCGAGTGCCGCGCCGACGGCAGCTTCGTTGCGACCAAGCCGGCGGGCACCGGCGGCCTGGTCACGCCGGCCGTGGTCGGCGAGCAGATGCTGTATGAAATCGGCGATCCGGCTGCCTATCTGCTGCCCGACGTCATCTGCGACTTCACCGCCGTGACGATGGCGCAGGCAGGCGAAGCGCGCGTCGAGGTGCGCGGCGCGCGCGGGCGTGCGCCCAGTGCTTCGTACAAGGTCAGCGCCACTTATGTCGACGGCTTCAAGTCGAGCGCGCAGCTCACCATCGTCGGCTTCGATGCGGTGGCCAAGGCGCGCCGCACCGGCGAATCGATTCTGCAACGCACGCGCGGGCTGTTCGAGCGGCTGAGCCTGGGCGACTATACGGCGGCCTATCTGGAAGTGCTCGGCGCCGAATCCTGCTATGGCCCGCATGCGCAGCCGGGTGCCTTGGTCACGCGCGAAGCGGTGCTGCGGCTCACCGTCACGCATCGGCGCAAGGAAGCGCTGGAGCTGTTCGCCCGCGAGATCGCGCCGGCCGGCACCTCGTGGGCGCCGGGCACCACCGGAGCCGGCGGGCGCGCCTCGGTGTCGCCGTCGATCAAGCAGTTTGCGTTTTTGCTGGACAAGGCACGCGTGGCGGCCAATGTGTCGATCGATGGCGAATCGATCGGGGTGATCGAGCAGCGTTGGGCAGCAGGTGCTGTCGGCGCGGCTGGCAGCGGCACTGGGGCGGGCACCGGCGCCGGCACTCTGGACGCAAGCGCCGCGACGACGGCGGCGACGGGGGCGGCTGCGACAACTGCAACAACCGCGGCGACCGCAGACGCAGCCGCTCCCGGCATCGAAGTGCCGCTGATCCGCCTGGCCTACGGCCGCAGCGGCGACAAGGGCGATACCTCGAACATCGGCATCATCGCGCGCCGCGCCGAATACCTGCCCGCACTGCGCGAGCAACTGACGCCGGCACGCGTTGCCGCGTTTCTGGCGCATCTGGTGGAAGGGCCGGTGACGCGCTACGAGGTGCCCGGCGTCGTCGGCTTCAACTTCGTCTGCGAGCGTGCACTGGGCGGTGGCGGTATGGCCTCGCTGCGCAACGATCCGCTAGGCAAGGGGATGGCCCAGATCCTGTTGTCGATGCCGGTGAGGGTCGATCCGGCGCTGCTCGACTGACGCCGAGGATCAGCGGCCGGCGGGGCGCGGCGGCGTGAACGATCGGAGCGTGAGCAGCGCCTAGTCGAGATCGAAGCCTTCGTAGTCGTGAGCGGCGACCTCATCGCAGAACTCGCGATACTTGGGGGCGTCGCCCACGTAGATGAGCGCCCGCCGTGCAATGAAGGAAAGGGGCGCGTTACTGCGCCGGGCCGACCACTCCCGCCGCATGCGCCTGCTGGTCCGCGTGATAGGAAGAGCGCACCAGCGCCCCTACCGCCGCGTGCGAGAAACCCAGCGCATAGGCCTCGTCTTCGAGCTGCTTGAACACGTCGGGATGCACGTAGCGCCGCACCGGCAGATGCGAGTTCGACGGCGCCAGATACTGGCCGATGGTGATCATGTCGATGTCGTGCGCGCGCATGTCGCGCATCACCTGCACGATCTCGTCGTCGGTTTCGCCCAGGCCCAGCATCAAGCCCGATTTGGTCGGCACGCCGGGCACGCGTTGCTTGAACTCGGCAAGCAGTTTCAGCGAATGCGCGTAGTCGGAACCGGGCCGTGCCTCGCGATACAGCCGCGGCACGGTTTCCAGGTTGTGGTTCATCACGTCGGGCGGCGCGGCTTCGAGAATGGCCAAGGCACGATCGAGGCGGCCGCGGAAGTCGGGCACCAGCACCTCGATCTGCGTGCGCGGCGACAGCTCGCGCACGCGGCGGATGCAGTCGACGAAGTGGCCGGCGCCGCCGTCGCGCAGGTCATCGCGATCGACGCTGGTGATCACCACGTACGACAGTTGCAAGGCCGCGATCGTGCGCGCCAGGTTCTCGGGCTCGTCGGCATCGAGCGGGTCGGGGCGGCCGTGGCCCACGTCGCAGAACGGGCAGCGCCGCGTGCACTTGTCGCCCATGATCATGAAGGTGGCCGTGCCCTTGCCGAAGCACTCGCCGATGTTCGGACACGAGGCTTCCTCGCACACCGTGTGCAGCTTGTGTTCGCGCAGGATCTGCTTGATCTCGTAGAAGCGCGTGTTGTGCGAGCCGGCGCGCACGCGGATCCAGTCGGGCTTTTTCAGCACCTCGGTGATCGGCACCACCTTGATCGGGATGCGCGAGGTCTTGCCGGCGCCTTTCTGCTTGGTGCTGGGATCGTAGGCGGTGCCGTCGATGGGCGACGGCTGCGGAGAAACGGTCATGTCTTGCTTTCGATGTGCCCGGCCAACACGCGGCCGAAGGCTGCGGCCACTGCTGCGACGTCGGGTTCGGCGTCGCCGGTGCACTGGCGCAGATCGGTCACGGCCAAGCCCGGATAGCCGCAGGGGTCGATGCGGGAAAACGGTTCGAGATCCATCGCCACGTTCAGCGCTACGCCGTGGTAGCTGCAACCGCGCGAGATCTTGATGCCCAGCGAGGCGATTTTAGCGCCGGCCGACCCGTCGGGCTGCGCCAGGTAGACGCCGGGCGCGGCCGGGCGACGGGTGGCGGCGACGCCGTAGCCGGCCAGCAGGTCGATGGCGGCGTCTTCGATGCGGCTGACGAAGTCGCGCACCGTCAGGTGGCGCCGGCGCAGATCGATCATCAGATAGGCCACCACCTGCCCCGGGCCGTGATAGGTGACCTGGCCGCCACGCTCGGTGCGCAGCACCGGAATATCGCCCGGTGTGAGTACATGCTCTTCGCGAGAGGCTTGCCCCATCGTGTAGACGCTGGGGTGCTCGACCAACCAGATTTCGTCAGCCGCGGCCGGCTGGCGCTCGGCCGTGAAGCGGCGCATGGCGTCTAGCGTGGGCAGATAGTCGGTGGGGCGGAACGGGTGGATCAGGATCGGCGGAACCATTCGTGCACCTTAGCGCGAAACGGCTGAGTGTCCCAGCGCGCGCGGCCGCGTAACCGAGCGCAGATCAAGGCTCAGGCAGCGGATGGCTGCGCATCCAATCGGCCATGAATTCCAGCGCCGCACGCACCCGCCGTGGCATCGCGCGATGTGCCGGATACACCACCCAGACGCTCGGGCCTTCGGTTTCGAATTCCGGCAGCAGCCGCAGCAGGTTGCCGTTCTTCAGCTCGGTGGCTACCAGCGCACCCGGCATCTGCACGATGCCGGTGCCGGCCAGCGCCGCCATGATCAGTTGATACGCGACGTCGCTCTTGATGCGGCCGCGCACGGCCCGCTCGTGCACGCCGCCGTCGGGCAGCGCGAAGCGCCATGGCCACTCGCTGCCTTGCGCATCGACCAGCGTGATGCAGTCGTGCGCGGCCAGTTCGTCGAGCGTGCGCGGCGCCAGCCGCCGCGCCAGATAGGACGGCGCTGCTACCGTGGCCAGCTTGCTGCCGCCGATCTTGCGGCCGGCCAGCGTTGCATCGTCGACTTCGCCGATCACCACCGCGCAATCGACGCGCTGCGAGTAGAAGTCGGCCAGCGTCTGCAACTGCACGAGCTGCACCGATAGCTCGGTGTGCGTGCGCAGGAACTCATGCAGCATCGGCATCATCAGATGAATGCCGATGGTGGGCGGCACGCCGATGCGCAGCAGCCCCTTCAATTGCCGGCTGGTTTCGGTGGCCAGCTCGCCGGCCTGCTGCATCAGCGCCAGGCCCTCGCGGCAGCGTTCATAGAACAGGTGGCCTTCATCGGTCATGCGCAGCCGGCGCGTGCTGCGCACCAGCAGCCGTACCCCCAGGTCGCGCTCGAGCCGGCTGACCGCCTTGCTCACCCCCGAAGCGGTGAGCCCGCCGTCGGCCGCCGCGCCGCTGAAGCTGCCGGCATCGACGGTGGCGACGAACAGGGTGGCGTCGGCCAGCGCGAACGGTGGCGTGGGCAAGGGCGTGGCGGCGGTGCTGTGCTTGTCCATGTCGGACAGCTTACACCCGAATTGCGGACTGACAGTCACTAATCAGTGGACTATGACCGCCTTACTCCCATCGATTTTGGACTGCACAATCCACCCCATCGACGCTCGCTGTGAACGCCGAGTCAAACGAAACCGCAAGGAAAGCATCATGAAAACGCTGATCAACCAACTCGCTGCCGCTGCCGTTCTCGCCACGCTGGCCGGTGCCGCCACTGCCGCCCCGGTCGGCGAATGGATCGACTACCCGGGTCCGGTGCAGCAACTGACGCACAAGAGCCGCGCTGAAGTGCGCGCCGAGATCGGCACCGTCGACACGGCTTCGCCGTTCGTGACGCAGGGCGAATTCGTGCAACGCAACCCTGCCTACACGGCGCCCGCCGCGCGCAGCCGGATCGACGTGCGCAACGAAGGGCGCGAGGCGCAGAAGGCGCATGTCGGCGCCTTCGACCCGGACTACTTCGGTTGAGCGCGATCGGGTACGCGCTGCCGGACGCCGTCTTGCGCGGCTGTCCTGGCTGTGTGGCCCGTGCCCGCTACTTTCCGCCTACCGGAAAGCGCCGCCGAATTGCTTAGCGTCGCCGGTCGCCGCTCCTAAACTGCCTGCGCACAATCAAGGCGCATCAGCGAGGAGGCGACCGAGCATGAAACTGGCAAGCTTCGTCATCGACGGCCGCGATACGTTCGGCTTTCAGGCCGCACCGGGCCGCGTCGTGGAATGGGCCGCGGCCGCTGCGGCCTTCGGGCTGGATTGGCGCGATGGTCCGCGCGACATGCACGACTTCATCGAGGCCGAGCCGGCGCGCCGGCAGGGCTGGCGCGAGCTGCATGATCGCGTCGTGGCCGAGCCGGGCCGCGTGCCCAGTCACGATGCCGATGCGCTGCATTGGCGCGCACCGGTGCGGCGACCTTCGAAAATCTGCTGCCTGGCGCTGAACAACAGCGCCAACGTCGATCGCATCCTCAGCGGCCCGAAGCATCCGGCGATATTCATCAAGCCGTCGAGCGCGCTGATCGGCCACGGCGAGGCAATCGAGTTGCGCGCCGCTTACGGCCGCGTGCACCCCGAGCCCGAGCTGGCGCTGGTGATCGGCCGGCGCGCCAAGAATGTGGCGGCGGCCGATGCGCTCGACTACGTGTTCGGCTATACGATCCACAACGATCTCACCGCGCCGACGATGCGCGGCGAAGACACCTTCCATTACCGCGCCATTCACCCGAAGAGCGGCGACGCCACGGCGATCGAATACGTCGATTCCCACGTCAGCTATCCCGGCCGCTACAAGTGCAGCGACACCTTCGCCGCGCTGGGGCCGTGGCTGGTGACGCGCGACGAGATTGCCGATCCGCATGCGCTGGACGTGAGCTGCCTGCACCAGGGCTCGCTGGTCACGCACGACAACACGGTCAACCTGTTCCACAAGGTGCCGCAAGTGATCGAGTTCATCTCGCACTACATGACGCTGCTGCCGGGCGACGTGGTGTCGATGGGCACGGCGCTGCAGCGTTCGCCCGGTGGACGCGCGGTGCAGAACGTCGATCTGACCACGCTGGGCGGTCCGGTGGCGGTGACGATCCAGGGGCTCGGCACCCTGTCGAATCCGGTGCGAATGATCGATTGAACATGGCTCGCGCGTCCGGCGGGCGTCGTAGATACTCCGCCGGCCTCGCCGGGCGATCAACTTGGGAGACTTGCATGCGACAGCTTCTGACATCCTGCCTGCGCTGGTGCGTCGCCGCGTCGGCTGCCCTGCTGCTGGCGGCGCCGGCGCAAGCCGCGTATCCGGAAAAAACGGTGCGCATCGTCGTACCGTGGGAACCGGGCGGCTCGGCCGACGTGTTTGCGCGCCAACTGGCCGATCATCTGGCGAAGGAGACGAACCAGTCGTTCGTCATCGAGAACAAGCCAGGTGCCTCGGGCAACATCGGTTCGGCCCAGGTGGCGCGTGCGCCGGCCGACGGTTATACGCTGTTGCTCGGTTCGATGAGCACGCACATCTTCCAGCCGGCGATTGGCGCGTCGGCGCCGTTCGATCCGATCGACAGCTTCACGCCGATCGCTCGACTCGGCTTCATCACCAATACGCTGGCGGTGCGCAGCGCGCTGCCGGTGAACAGCGTGAAAGAGCTGATCGACTACGCCAAGGCCAATCCGGGCAAGGTCTCGTATGCCTCGGCCGGCGTCGGCTCGTTCAATCACCTGAGCGCGGCGCTGTTCGAAAAGCGCGCCGGCATCGAACTGCTGCACGTGCCCTACAAAGGCGGCTCGAAGGCGGCGCTGGCCACGGCCTCGGGCGAAACCGACATGGTGTTCTCGTCGATCGGGCTGACCGCGCCGCATACCAAGAGCAATCGCCTGCGCATCCTGGCGGTGGCCGAGGCGCGGCGCAGCACGCTGCTGCCGAGCGCGCCCACGGTGGCCGATACGCTGCCCGGTTTCCAGGTGTCGATCTGGTATGGCCTGTTCGGACCCAAAGGCCTGCCCACGGAAGTGACCGAGGCCTTGTCGCGCTGGGCCCAGAAGATGAGCGCCGACCCCGAGGCGCGCGCCAAGCTTGCGCAGGGCGGCGCCGAGTTCGACATCGTCACCGGCAATCAGTTCCTGACGCAGATGCGCAGCGAAACGGCGAGCTGGAAGGCCTTCGCGACGCAGAACGGCATCAAGGCGCAGTAGCGGTCGGGGCAGTCGTAGTCGCAGTGCTGGCGGGCCGGCCAGAGCGGCCCGCGCACCGCGATGGCCGCCCTGCGTTCAGCGCTGCAGCGTCATCTGCCGATAGCCTTCCAGCACTTCGGCCGCCGTTTCGTTCAGGATCGGCACCATCTGGTTGACGAAGGCCGTGTTCACTGAACGCGCAAAGGCGGTCAGGCTCAGCACGGCCAGCACTTCATCGCCGTCGGCCACCGGCACTGCGCAGGTGGCGCTGTCGTCGCGCTCGTGGCCGTCGCGCCCGTCTTCGTCGCCGTCGCGCTCGTCCCCACGGCCGTTATCTTGGCCCTTGCCGGCGCCGGGTTCTTTTTCGCGACGCTTGCGGCGCCGCCCCGCGCCGCGCGCCGGCGGCGTGCGCAACGCATAGCCGTCGCGGCGCACGTCGGCCAGCCGCGCCTGCGCTTCGGCGTCGATGCCGTCGGGAAACAGCGCCTGCTGCTCGGCCTGCGGGCAATGCGCAAGATAGGCGAGCCCCACCGCCGAAGTTTTCAGCGAATGCCGGCGCCCGTAAGTGGTCGGGCGCACCGCCAGCGGGCTGTAGGGCATCGTGCTGAAGCGGATCACCATCTGCGAACCGTCGAGCGTGGCAATCGCCAATGGCCAGCGGATCTGCTTGGTGGTGCGGATCAGGCACGGGATGGCGACGTTGACCACGTTCAGCCGTTCACTGAAGCCGTCGCTCAGCTCGCGCACCTTCGGGGTGATCTGATAACTGCCGCGCTCGGCCACCGCGCGCACGTAGCCGTCGGCGCGCAAGGTGTCGAGCAGGCGCGAGAGGGTCGATTTCGGCAGGCCGGTTTGCAGATGCAGCTCGTGCAGCGTCGAGTGCATGCGCGTATTGAGGCAGCGCAGCAACTGCAACACGCGCGAGGCGGCGCGAACGCCAGAGTCTGCCGACACGTCGATCGTCCTGCGCTGCGATCCTTGCCTGACCGTGCCGGGCTCCGGCTCAGAGCACGACCTTGACCAGCGGATGCGCGGCCAGCTCGCGGTACAAAGCTTCGAGCTGCACGCGCGACTCGATGCGCACCACGGCGGTCAGGCTCAGATAGGTGCCTTGCCGCGAGGCGCGAAACTCGATCGTCGCCGGATCGAAATCGGGCGCATGGTCGGCGATCACGGCGGCGATCGTCTGCGCGAATTCATCGACGCGCCGCCCCATGATCTTCAATGGGAAATCGACCGGAAACTCGAGCAGTTGCTCGAGCCGGTCGAACACGTTCGACGCGGGCTGATCGTCGCTCATCACGCCGCCTTGGCCTGCTGGTAGGCGGCGTGCAGCTTGGCGAACACCGGTCCGGGCTTGCCCGTGCCGACCGGCCGGCCGTCGATGCGGGTGATCGGCAGCACTTCCTTGGTCGCCGAAGTGAGCAGCAATTCGTCGGCCGCCAGCACTTCTTCGCGCAATACGCGGCGCAACTGCAGCTCGACGCCGGCGCGCTCGCACAGCTCGGCCATCAGGCCATAGCGGATGCCCTCGAGCACCAGATTGTCTTTCGGCGAGCCGAACAGCCGGCCGCTGCGCACCACCCAGATGTTGCTGGCCGAACCTTCGGTCAGGAAGCCATCGCGGAACATCACGCATTCGGCCGCGCCGGCCTGCACGGCCGCCTGGCGCGCAAGCACGTTGCCCAGCAGCGAGGTCGATTTGATGTCGCAATGCAGCCAGCGTTCGTCGGGCAGCGTCACCACCGAAATGCCGTTCTCGATCTGCGCGGCCGGCGGCGGCACCAGTTCGCTCACCATCGCGAACACGGTGGGCGTCACGTTCTGCGGGAACGCGTGATCGCGGCGCGCCACGCCACGCGTCACCTGCATGTAGACGAACTGGTTGGCCCAATCATGGCGCGCAACCAGTTGGTGCACCAGGTCGGTCCACTGCTCGTCGCCGAGCGGATTGTCGATGCCGATCGCCGCCAGGCTGCGCTTCAGGCGAGTCAGGTGCTGCGCCCAGCGAAATGGCCGCCCGCCATACACCGGCACCACTTCATAGATGCCGTCGCCGAAGATGAAGCCGCGGTCGAGCACCGGTACGCGCGCCTCTTCGATCGGAAGGAACTCGCCGTTCAGGCAAACCGTCTGGGTCATCTGCTGCCTCGGGTCGAAACGGTGAAAGGGCAATGCTTATTTGGCGAACATCAGGCGCACGCTGTCCCAGGTGCGGCCGATCCAGCCGGCGGGTTCGATCGCCGTGGCCGCCAGCAGCGGTCGTTCAACGATCAAGCGGTCGTCGAGCTTCACGCGCAGCGTGCCGATGCGCTGGCCCTGCGCGATCGGCGCCACCAGCGGCTGCACGCGCTCGATTTCGGCCTTCACTTTATCAGCCTGGCCGCGCGGCACGGTGACCAGCACTTCGCCGTCGAAGCCGCCGGCCACGGTGTTGGCCTTACCCTTCCAGACTTCGTAGTTGCCGGCGGGCTGGTCTTTGGCATACAGACGCACCGAGTCGAAATTCTGGAAGCCGTAATTGAGCAGCTTCTGCGATTCGATCGCGCGGCTCGTTTCCGAAGTGGTGCCCAGCACCACCGAGATCAGCCGCCGCGAGAAGCCGGCGCCGGGCTGTTCGCGCCGCGCCGACGCGATCAGGCAATAGCCGGCGGCTTCGGTGTGGCCGGTCTTCAGGCCGTCGACCGAGGGATCGATGGCCAGCAAGCGGTTGCGGTTGGGCTGCTTGATGTTGTTGTAGCTGTACTCGCGCTTCGAATACAGCGGATAGAACTGCGGATGATCGATGATCAGCCGCATCGCCAGCAGCGACAGATCCTGCGCCGTGGTGTAGTGCTGCGGGTCGGGCAGGCCGGTGGAGTTGCGGAACTGCGTGCTGCGCATGCCCAGGCGCTGCGCCTCGGCGTTCATCTGCTGCGCGAAAGCGTCTTCGGTGCCGGCCACTGCCTCGGCCAGCACGATCGAGGCGTCGTTGCCCGATTGCACGATCATGCCGTTGACCAGCTCTTCGACCGTGGCCGGCTTGGCCGGATCGACGAACATGCGCGAGCCAATCGCCTTGTAAGCCGCCGTCGACACCATCGGCCGCTGTTCCAGGCCCAGGCGCTTTTCTTCCAGCGCCTTGAACACCAGGTGAGCAGTCATCAATTTCGTCAGCGAAGCCGGCTCGACCTTCATGTCGGGTTCGTGCGAGGCCAGAATCTGGCCGGTGGTGGCGTCGAGCAGCAGCCAGGAACGGGCAGCGATGCTGGGCGGGGCGATCTGCGCCGCGACCGGCGCGGCGGCGACAAAGGCGAACGCGAAAGCGGCGAACAGGCGTCGAATCATTCGGAAAGACCTCACGATGGCGGGCCGCCGTTCGATGCGAAGAGCGGCGCCGCGAATGCAGCGGCATGGCCGATGGAGAAGAAGCGCGGAATTATAGGCCGCCATCGCGGCCGACCGCCCCATCACCATCGGCGCGCTGCGCCTCTTCGAAGAAGGGCCGCACTGCGAGCACCACGCGGCGCGCCGCTTCGCCGCCGCGCCGCGCGAACACCACGTCGACCGCTTCGCGCAGTACGCGGCGCAGTACTTCCATGCTGACGCAGTCTTCGATGCGCGCTTCCCAGATCTGGCCGGCGGGGCCGAGTTCAGCTTCAAGCAGGCCGTGCAGCCGCTGTTTGGCCGCTTCGAGCGCGGCATGCTCGGCGCGCAGCCGGGCGCGGCGTTCGGCTTCCGACAAGGGGTCGGCCAGGCCGATCGGCTCGATCAGATGCTGGGCTTCGAGTTCGGCCAGGATCGGCTGCAATTCGCCGGGACGCACGATCGGCGGCAGATCGGCCACGCAGCGCTGTCCGTCGATCACCAGCAGCACGCGCAGCGCGGACTGTGACAGGCTGCGGCCGAGGCGCGCGATCTCCTGTTCGCCTTCGGCAGTGCGCGCGTAGATCAGCCGCGACTCGCCTTCACTGCTCATTGTGAGGCGGGGGCACCGAACGCGTCGAGCACGATGCGCTTGAGCAGCGTCAGTTTGCGATGGAAGAAATGGTCGGCGCCGGGGATCACCACCACCGGCAGTTCCTGCGGGCGCGCCCAGTCGAACACCGCTTGCAGCGGCACGGTGTCGTCGTTTTCGCCATGTATCACCAGCGTGTCGGCGGGTACCGATTGCAGCGCGAAGCGCGACACGGCGGCGCCGACCAGCACCAGCCGCGTCGCCGGGTGGCCGGCTTCGGACAGGCGCTGCGCGACGCGCGTCTGCACGAAGCTGCCGAACGAGAAGCCGGCCAGCACCAGGCGCTCACGCGCCGCGATCGGCAGATCAGCCTGCGCCTGGGCGTGTTCGATCAGCGCCAGCAGGTCGTCGGTTTCGCCCTTGCCTTCGTCGAAGCTGCCGGCCGAATCGCCGACGCCACGGAAATTCGGCCGCCAGACCACGTAGCCCAGCGCCAGCAGCGCGCGCGCCAGCGTCTGCGCCACTTTGTTGTCTCGGCTGCCGCCGTACAGCGGGTGCGGATGCGCGACGATGGCGATGCCGACCGGCGTGCCGGCGGGCAGGTCGAGCGCGGTATCGATTACACCGACCGGGCCGGCGATGCGCAACAGGCGCGTGGCCGAATTCATTCGAGCCGCAGCCGCGCCACGGGTTCGCCGCGCAGCAGGTGCGATTCGACGATCTCGTCGATGTCGTTCTTGTCGACGAAGGTGTACCAGACGGCCTCGGGGTAGACCACCGCCACCGGCCCTTCGTCGCACCGATCCAGGCAGCCGGCCTTGTTCACGCGCACCTTGCCGGGACCGGCCAGCCCCAGCGCCTTGACGCGCTTCTTGGCATGGGCCTGCAGATCTTCGGCGTCGAACTGCGCACAGCAGCGCTTGCCGTCGCGCTTGTTCAGACAGAAGAAGATGTGGCGCTGATAGAAGCTCATAGTGCAAGGATTATAGGCCGCCGGGCCGCCGCGTTGCAGGGCGGCGGGTGCCGTGCAGCCGCCAGCCGCACCAGGCCAGCGCGGCGAACGGCCAGATCGTCGCCATGCCGCGCAGCAGGCCGTGGAAGTTGACCCACATGCCCTGGTTCCAGCCGGCGCGCATCGACAGATAGTAGGCGTTGGGCGAGGCCAGGTTGTACAGCGCGGTGGCCGCCACGATTGCCGCGATCGTCAGCCACAGCCGCGTGCGGCGGGTGGTCCAGCCGACCAGCGCGAGCGCGATCACGCCGGCCACCAGGCCGCCCTGCGCGCCGGCGCTGAGCCAGGCCAGCGCCTTGTCCTGGCCGAGCAGGCCGGCCGAGGCGGCCGTCTTGATCAGCATCGCGGCCGCGATTGGCAGCGCCACCGGCCAGACCGGGCCGCGCAACTGCGGTTGCAGCAGTTCGCGGCCGAGCAGGCCGATCGCCAGCACCGTCAGTGATACCGAAGCGGCTTCGGCGAACGGTTCATAGGCGTGCGGCAGCCGCAGCGCCGCCAGCCAGTCGTTGCCGGGGCCGGGCAGCGCCGGCCAGGTGGCCAGCAGGTCGCCGGTTGCGAACACCATCGGCTGCGGATAGAGCTGCGCCAGCAGCCAGGCCGACAGCAGCAGCAGGCCGGGGGTGGCGTTCGGTGCCAGCGGCGCTGCATCGCGCAGCGCCTGCGGCCAGCGCTCGATGCGGCGGCGTCCGAGCAGCACGGCCAGCAGCGCGCCCGCCGCGCCGCCGGCGCCGTTGGCGATCAGGTCGAGCCACGACGGCACGCGTTCGGGCAGCAGCACTTGCAGGCATTCCAGCGTCAGCGACAGCAAGGCCGCGCCCAGCGTGGCCAGCACGGCGGCGAGCGGCATCGACGTGTGCAGCCGGCGCGCCAGCCAGGTGGTGAGCAGCAGCCCGATCGGCAGATAGCCGATGACGTTGAGCGTGACGTCGGTGCGCGTCCACCAGCGCGGCCACGGATCGGTCAGGAAGCCGAACATCCAGGGGCCTGGCGTGCGCCAGCCGGTCAACGGATAGAGCGTGGCGTAGATGATCGCGGCGACGTAGGCCGCCAGCCACCAGCCGGCGCCCGCCGTCGTCGTCGGGGCGGGGCGGGAATCCGGAGCGGAGGCAGAGGCGCGCGTTGGCATTGGAGCCATAGCTTACCGCCAGGACATGCGTAGCGGCCCGGTTCCGGTCTGCCGATGAGCGGGCGCTGCACTCGTGCCCTAGCAGGCCCCCTGCTCGGGCTATGATTCGACCGTCATGACGATCCTCGATGCCGCCCGAATTCACGCGCTGGCCGCCTGCGACGAATTGAGCGTCGAAGCGCTCGATTCGGTCGGCTCGACCAACGAATCGCTGATGAACGCGCCGTTTGGCGCCGCGCCGCGCGGCCCGCGCTTGCTGGCTGCCGCCGCGCAGACGGCCGGCCACGGCCGACGCGGCCGCGGCTGGGTCACCGAGCCCGGCCGCGCGGTGGCGTTTTCGATCGCGTTCGAGCGCAGCGTCGTCACGCAGCCGCCGCCGGCGGCGCTGTCGATCGCGGTGGGCGTGGCGGCGGCGCGTGCGCTCGAACCACTGGCGCCTGACGTGCAGTTGAAGTGGCCCAATGATCTGCAGCGTGCGCGGCGCAAGCTCGGCGGCATTCTGGTCGAGAGCCGGCGCATCGCGCCCGGCGAGGCAGCGCTGGAGCGCGTGGTGGTCGGTATCGGCTTGAATCTGCTGGCGCCGCGCGCCGCGGCGGCCGTCGCGCAGCCGGCCTGCGGCCTGTTCGATGCCGAGCCCTTGCCCGAGTTCGCTGCCGAGTCGGTGATCGGCCTGCTGGCCGCGGCCATCGTGCCGGCGGTGGCGCAGTTCATGGAGCGGGGCTTGGCGCCGTTTCTCGATGACTGGCGCCGCTTCGATGCGCTCGAAGGCGAAGCGGTGGCTCTGATAGATGGCGAGCGAACCGTGGCGACCGGCCGCGCCGCCGGCCTCGATGCCAGCGGTGGGCTGCGCTTCGAAAGCGCCGACGGCATGCGCGTGGTGAGCAGCGGCGAAGTGTCGCTGCGCCGCATCGGCACGGCATAGGGCAAGGCATGCGCCGACTGATCGTTCTGCTCGTATTCGCCAATCTGCTGCTGTTCGCCTGGGGGCGCGGCTGGTTTGCCGCATGGCTGCCGGCCGAGCGCGAGCCGCAGCTGCTTCGCGAGCAGATCAATGCCGAACGCGTGCGCGTGCTGCGGGTCGAACCGGTCACCTTGCCGGGCGCCGAGGGCGCAGCGGCCGGTGAGGCGGGGGCGGCCGCAGACCTGGGCCAGCCGGCGGCCGGGGCGGCGGGGGCGGGCAATGCCGCGGGTTCTGCTGCTGCAGGCGCCGCCGCCGGCACGCCCACTGGCGCCACGAGCTCCAGCGGCGCCACCGCAGCCGCCGGCAGCGACGCCCGCAATGCCGCCGGCGTCTGCCTGATGTTTGCCGCGCTCGACGAAGAGCGCGCGCGCCGGCTGCGCGAAGCGCTGGAAAGCGCCGGTGCCGCCGTCAGCGCGCAGCGCAGCGAACAGGGCGGCAGCTACCTCGTCTACGTGCAGCCGGCCGAGTCGATGGCCGATGCGCAGCGCCGGCTGGCCGACCTGCGTCGCGTCGGCCTGACCGACATGTTCCTGATGCAGGACGGTCCGTTCCGGCTCGGCATTTCGCTCGGGCTGTTCCGCACCGAAGAGGCGGCGCGCACGCTGGTGTCGCGCGTCGCCGAGCTGGGCGTGCCGGGCGTGCGGATTGCCGCGCGTCCGCCATTGACGGTGCGCGTGCGCTTGCAGGCGCGCTGGCCCGACGCCCGCGGCGCAGCGGCCGCGACGGCGCTGGCCGCGCAGTTCGATGCGCCGGCGCGCGATTGCGCTGCCGTGCAGCCCGGCTGAACCGCGCTGCCGCGGCCGCTATCGTTCGCCCGCGATGGGTCCGTCGTCCACGAGGTCTCCCATGCACGTCTTCACCTACGGTTCGCTGATGTTCGATCCGGTCTGGGCGCACGTCGTGCGCGGCCGCTATGCCAGCCGCGCCGGCGAGATCAGCGGCTTTCGCCGCTATGCGGTGCGCGACGTCACCTATCCGGGCGTCGTCGAGCGGGCTGGCGCGCAGGTCGCCGGCCGCCTGTATCTGGACGTGGACGACGAGGATCTGCAACGGCTCGATCGTTTCGAGGGTGCGCAGTATCGGCGCATCGTCGTCGACGTGGCAACGCGCGGCAGCGACGGGCAGCCCGAGCGGCTGCCGGCCGGCCTGTATCTGTTCCTGCCTACCGAGCGGCTGCTCGATGGCGATTGGGATCCGCAGCGCTTCGAGCGCGAAGACATGGGGCGCTTCCTGGTGCGCCATGGGGCCGGAGCGGATTGACGCACGCGGCGCCGATCCGCTCCTGCATGCTTCAATGGATGTCGTCTTTGCCTTCAGTCGCCGGCAGGCAGGTCGACGCGGATGGCATCGTACCCATAGATCCAGTCATAGCGGTCGTCGATTTTTCCTCGCTCCCATTCGCGGTCGATGTGGGCGACCGCCGTGGCCGGATCCGCGAGCTGGGGCGCGTGCACGCGCCCGACCTGCTCGGCCGAGCTGCGCACGATCCGCGACGTGCGCTCGCGGCGAGCGCGTTCGTAGGAAAGCAGCGCCGCCTCGGGGCTCGCGCCCGGCTGCGACAGGCATCGGGCCAGCACAAAAGCATCCTCGATCGCCATGTTTGCGCCCTGACTGAGAAACGGCAGCGTCGAGTGGCAGGCATCGCCCAGCAACGTCACGCGGCCGACGCTCCACCGTTCGAGCGGCTGGCGTACGATCAGCGCCCACTTGTAGGGAATGAGGATCGCCTCGACCATCTGGCGCACGTCTGCGTGCCAGCCCTGGAAATCGCGCAGGCATTCCTCCACGGTGCCCTGCGCGTTCCAGGATTCGACGCGCCAATCGTCGCGATCGACCATGCCGATGAAGTTCAGCAGCGCGCCCTTGCGCACCGGATAAGTCACGATGTGTGCGACCGGGCCGAGCCACATGCCGCCCCCGGCGCGATCGATGCTCTGCGGCAGCCGCTCGGCCGGTATCAGGCCGCGCCACGCGATGCAGCCGGTGAATTCGGCGCGATCAGCGCCGAACAGCTGCTGGCGGATCGGGGAGTGCACGCCATCGGCGCCGACGACCACGTCGGCCGTCGCCGTCGACCCGTCGGCGAATCGAATGTCCACCGAATCGGAACGTGCCACCAGGTCGACGCACTTGCGGCCCAGATGCAGCACCTCGGGCGCGGCCTGTACCACGGCCTGGCGAAGCAGGTCGTGCAGGTCTGCCCGATGGAAGGTGAGATAGGGCGCACCGTAGCGTTCCACGGCGGCGTCACCGAGCTGCATGAATTCTCTCGTCTCACCCGTGTTCCACAGATGAATGCGCTTGCCGCGCGTGCGGGTGCCGACGCGATCGATCTCCGCCGACAAACCCAGCGCCTGAAGAACGCGAGCCCCGTTCGGCGTGATCTGCACGCCGGCCCCGACCTCGGTGAGCTCCTGGGCCTGCTCGTAGACATCCACCGGGATACCGCGCCGGATCAAGGCCAGAGCAGCCGCCAAGCCGCCGATTCCGCCGCCTACTATCGCCACTCGCATCGTCCGTCTCCCATTTTCCGGTGCATGTATCGATGCCGCAATCGTCGATCCGTCACTGAAGCTTGATCCCGGCCTTCTCGATCAGCACGCGCCACTTCTCGCCTTCGTCGCGCCAGAACTTGTCGAAAGCCGCGGGCGCCATCGGCGCCGGCGTGATGCCGGCGTCCAGCAGTCTCTTCGATACCGCGGCGTTCTTCAGCGAACCGATCAAGGCATTGCTGAGCTTGTTGACGGTCGCATCGGGTACGCCGCTCGGCACGACCAATCCCTGCCAGCCCCAGACCTCCAGATCCTTGAATCCGGCCTCGACCGTCGTGGGTATGTCTTCGAAGCCGGGAATGCGCTGATCGGTGAACGAAGCGATGGCCTTCAGGCGTCCCGATTTGATCAGCTCGGCCGCGCCGGCGCCGGTATCGAGCACCATCAACATCACCTGGCCTGAGATCAGATCCTGGATCGCCGGGGCAATACCTTTGTAGGCCACGTGGGTCATGTCGATGCCGGCACGATCCTTGAGCAGCTCCATCGCGAGATGGTGCGGGCTGCCGATGCCCGGCGAGGCATAGTTCAAAGGGCCGCTCTGGCGCTTCGCGAATTCGATCAGCTGCGGCAGCGACTTGGCCTGCAGGCCCGGATTGGCGACCAGGATCATGCCGAATCGCCCCATCATGCCAATGCTGCGAAAGTCGCGCGTCGGTGAGTACGGCAGCTTCTCCTTGAACAGGCTGGGGTTCACCGCGAGCGTCGCGACATTGCCCAGCAGCAGCGAGTAGCCATCGGGCGCGGAACGCGCCACCGTTTCGGCGCCGATGATGGTTGCGGCGCCCGGGCGATTGTCGATCAGCACCGGTTGGCCGAGAAGTTCGCCCATCGCCGGTGCAACGGCACGCGCCAGGATGTCCGAACCGCCTCCCGGCGGATATGGCACGACGAGCCGCATTGGCCGGGAGGGAAAGCCCGCTTCCTGCGGCCATGCGGCTTGCGCGGCCAGGCCCAGTGTCGTACCGAGAGAGATCTTGCCAAAACTGCGTCTATCCATCATGACCTCGTTGTCAAAAACGATCAGGTTGGGACTCGGGGGCTGCCTGCGCGAAAGCGGGTAGGGCGAGGCAGGTTTGCTCGATGCGTACCAGCCGGGCGTGCATGTCGAGCGGGCAGCCGAAGCGCCGCGCGTTGTACAGCTGAGGCACCAGGCAGATGTCCGCCATCGTGGGCGCGGAACCGCAACAGAAAGGCGAGCCGTCATCGGGGCCGAGCAGCGCCTCGAATGCGCGCAGACCCTCGGCGATCCAGTGTCGATACCACCGGTCGCAGTCGGCCGGCGTGGATTGCAGATCCCGCTTGAGATAGCGCAACACGCGGGCGTTGTTCAGCGGGTGGATGTCGCAGGCCACGGTGCTGGCCAGCGCTCGTGCGGTGGCGCGCTGTTCGCGATCGGCGGGCAGCAGCGGCGGTTCGGGCCAGCGTTCTTCCAGGTATTCGAGAATCGCCGGCGATTGCACGAGCAGACGGCCGTCGTCGAGCAGCAGCGCCGGCACCAGCCCCTGCGGATTGACGGCCGTGAATGCCGGCGCCAGGTTCTGCTCGGTGGCGAGGTTCACGGCGATCGGTTCCCACGCCAACCCTTTCAGGTTGAGCGCAATGCGAACCCGATAGGCCGTTGACGAGCGCCAGTAGGTATACAGTTTCATCGACTTGATGCTCCGAACAGCCTGAGCAAGTGCGCGCGCAGCCGCGCGACAAATCCCGATGCCGGCATGGCTTGCGCTGCGCCGGCGCCGTCTGCGTCGTTGATGATCAGCGCCCGCAGGTTGTCGCTCAATTCGTTCGCCAAGCGGTTCGCGACCGCGGTGACGATGCCGGTTCTGGCGAACTGCGCCAAGGCGCCGGACAAGCGGAAGCTCGTCGATACCTGCAGCTCGGTGTTGTCGGCATCGATGGCGTGCAGCGCATAGTCGAGCCGGCTGGCGAAGCGGGTGTTCGTACGCGCATCACGGCCTTCGCTGATCACCGATCCGCGGCGATTCGCTTCATCGCGATCGATCCACGAGCGCGTCACAAACACGGTTCGCACCGGGCCGAGTCCCAGCTTCAGCCGGCTGTCGATGCGTGCCGGGTCATCGCCGGGAAACAGCGTGAGCCCCGGCATGCAGGCGGCGACACGACGGGGGTCTGCGATCAGATCCCATACGGTGTCGATCGGGCGTTCTATCCTGAGCGTGCGGGACAGCGTCAAGTCGTCCGGCGTCGGCTCGTACTGCGATCGGGTGGCGAACTCCGCCTCGATGCCGGGCGCAAGCTGATCAGGCGGATCGGATCGGTGCGTCGGTGCGGCGACATTGGCGGTGGGCCGGGCAACCCGTGGCGCTTCGTCGACGCCGGCCGCTTGCGCGCGCGGCGCACGGGCCGTGATCCGCAGCGGCTCATGATCGTGCGTCGGTTGACGTGATCGGATCACGTCGAGAACGGCCGCCACGATGCCCGCGTAGCCGGTGCATCGACAGAGGTTGCCGGACATTTCCCGGCGCACGGTCGCTTCGTCGGCCTGCGGAAACCTCAGCACCACGTCGCGCGCGGCGATCAGCATGCCCGGCGTACAGTAGCCGCATTGCAGCGCATGGTGGCGGCGAAACGCGGCTTGCAACAGCTGCATGACCGGATCTTTCTGCAGGCCCTCGATGCTGTGCACGCTCATGCCGGCGCAGCCCGCCGCCAGCGTCAGGCACGAGCGCACCGGATGCCCGTCGATCAGTACGTTGCAGGCCCCGCAAACGCCTTGTTCACAGGAGAGATGCGTGCCGGTCAACCTGAGTTCGTCGCGCAGGAAGTCGGCCAGCGTGACCCGTGCCGACACGTCGGCGCACACGTCCCGGTCATTGACGCGCATCGACGTGTGTCCGCTCACTGCAACACCTCGCGAACAGCGCGATACAGCGCGGTGGCGCGAATCCGCTGCATGACCGGATCGTTGGTGGTGTCTATCGCTTCGAGTTGGCGCTCTGCCCAGGGGCGATCGAAATCGGCGCTGTGCCGAATGCTTGCGTCGGACAGAAGCTTTTCGACTGCTTCTAGGCGCCGCGGACCTGCGGGCAGCCCGCCGAGCACCACGCGCGCCTGCTTCGATGCGGGATCGATGACGATGGCCACGATCGCGTCGGCAAACTCGCCCGATTTGCGTGCGATCTTGTGATAGGTCCAGCGCATGCTGGCAGCGCGAACCGGAACCTCGATCGCGATCAGCACTTCGCCGGGCTGCAGCGCCGTACTGAATGCGGCCTCGCCAAGCGTCTCCACCGGAATTCGACGTTGGCCTTCCGGGCCTTGAACCAGCACGCTGGCGCCGAGCGCCGTCAGCGCAACGGGCCAATCCGCGGAGGGGTCGGCATGGGCGAGGCTGCCGCCGATCGTGCCGCGCACGCGCACCGGGCGCCAGGCGATGCCGGCGGCCACGTGGCGCATCATGCCCGCGGTGACGTCTGCAACGGCGCCGTCTTCGACCATCGCGTGGGTGGTCAGCGCACCGAGTACCAGCACGTCGCCTTTGATCTGCGCTCCGTTCAAGGCATCGATGCGCTCCAATCCGACCAGCGTGGTCGGGTTGGCCACCCGCAGGGCCAGCATCGGCAGCAAGGACTGGCCGCCGGCGAGCACGCGTGCCTCGCCCTCGTCCTGCATCAGGCAGTCGATGGCCTGTGCGACGGTGTGCGGCTGCACGAACTCGAACGGCGGCAGCTTCATCGAGCTGCCCCGGTGTCTGCAAGGGCCGCTGCAGTTGCAGCTTCGGCGGGTGCGGCTGACGATGCATCGCGTCGCCCTGCATCGCCGCGCAGCGCCGATGCTTCGAGCAGGGCGCTCAGGATGCGTCGCGGCGTGGCCGGCGATTGCCTGACCACGGCGCCCAGCGGATGCAGGGCGTCGTTGATCGCTGCCACCACTACGGCGGCCGATGGAATAGCGCCGCCTTCGCCTGCGCCCTTGATGCCGAACTCGGTGAACGGACTGGGGTGCTCCAGATGTTCGATGTGGATCGCGGGCACGTCGCCGGCGGCAGGAAGCAGATAGTCGAGCAGCGTCGAGGCCAGCGGCTGGCCGTCGGCGCTGTAAGGCGATTCCTCGAACAGCGCCGATCCGATGCCTTGAACCACGCCCCCGATCACCTGCCCTTCGACGATCATCGGATTGACGCGGGTGCCGCAATCTTCGACCACAACGTAGTCGATGACCGTGACGTGTCCGGTGTCGGTGTCCACCGCTACCCGCGCAGCATGAGCGCCGTAGGAAAACGCGCCGAACTCGGAAGCAGGCGAGTGATAGTGCGTCACCGCCAGGGCAGGGCGATCGCGTTCGAACAGATCCGGGCGTTCCTGCCAGGCGCGTGCGATCTCCATTAGCGGCAGGATGGATGATCCGGCTTCATTGCTGACAACCCCGCCGGCCAGCTTCAGCGTCGAAGCTTCGCAGTGAAGAAGCGTGCCGGCGAGCGCCAGCAGATTGGTGCGCAATTGCTGACAGGCACCGGCGACCGCGCCGCCGGCCATCACCATGGCGCGCGAGGCATAGGTGCCGGTCGAATGAGGCGTCAAGGCGGTATCGCCGTGCATGACGCGGATGCGCTCGATCGGTACGCCGAGGATTTCGTGCGCGACCTGCGCCATCGTGGTTTCCATGCCCTGGCCGTGCGACTGCATGCCGATGCGGATTTCGAGGCTGCCGTCGGGTTCCAGTTGCACGCAGGCCGGCTCGGCCGCGACCGGCACTGGCAAGCGCCAGCGTCGAGCTGCTGCCGTGCCATGGCCGGTCAGTTCGGTGTAGCACACCACGGCAGTGCCTTCGCGCAGCACGCCGTTCGAATCGTTCGTACAGGGGCGCCGCCGCGCTTCGATCAGTTGCTGTGCACGGCGCAATGCCTGCGGGTAATCGCCGCTGTCGAGCGTCTTGCCGGTCACGGTCTTGAACGGCATGTCGTCGGGCTGCGGCAGATTGTCGAGCCGCACCGCCCAGGGCTCGCGGCCGACCTCGCGGGCGAGCTCATCGATCAGCAGTTCGAGCGCGAAGCACGCACCTGGGCGAGCCACGCCTCGATAAGGCGCTGCCGGCGGCTTGTGCGTCGCAACCGCGCGCGATACGGCGCTGTACGCAGCTACCCGATAGGGGCCGGAGAGATTGCCCACCGCCATGCCGGCATCGAGCGTATTGGTGAAAGGCACCACCGCATAGGCACCGGCATCGATGAGCACTTCGGCACGGATGCCGAGCAGCCGGCCGCGCCGATCGGCACATGCGGCGATCCGGTAGCGGTGCTCGCGAGTATTCGCGCCTGCCACCAGATGCTCGCGGCGATCTTCGCACCAGCGCACGGGGCGTTGCAGATGGATCGCCAGCCAGCTGACCAGCACCTCTTCGGGCTGCACGATGCTCTTGAAGCCGAAGCCGCCGCCGACGTCGGGCGCGATCACCCGGATCTGCGACCGGTTCAGCGCCAGGCTGATCGCGAGCTGGTCGCGCACCAGATGCGGGATCTGCGTCGACGTGTACAGAATCAGTTGCCGGGTGCCGCTGTCCCACTGCGCGAGGCAGCCCTTGCCTTCCATCGGGTGCGCGGTCTGGCGGCTCATCGCGTATTCGCGTTCGATGACGACCGGTGCCGAGTTCATCGCTTCTCTGGCCGCGTCGTCGCCGGCCTCGAGCTTGAGTTCGGCGATCAGATTGCTGCCCCAGTCGGCATGCACGAGCGGCGCTTGCGGCGCCAATGCAGATCTGGCGTCGGTGACCGCTGCAAGCGGGTCGAATGCAACTTGCAGCGATTGAGCGATGTCTTCGGCCTGCGCCCGGGTTGGCGCAATACACGCTGCGATCGGCTCGCCGACGAAGCGCACCCGGTCGATAGCCAGCACCGGATAGGGCGCGCTGCGCGCCTCGGGCAGCGGATTGGCGGGCAGCATCGGCAAGGCCGTGCCGAGCGAATCGGCCGTGAAGACCGCATCGCGATGGGGTGCAGGTATGTCGAGCGATCGGATCGTGGCGTGCGCAACCGGGCTGCGATACAAGGCCACTTCGAGCAGGCCCGGCAGCTGGATGTCGCCCACGAAGCGGGCCTGCCCACCGAGATGCCGATCATCTTCGGTGCGCAATACACGCGATCCGATACCCGAGCCCTGGTGGACCATCGGGATGCGCTCCTTTGGTGTGGTCACGCGCCGTGCTTTTCGAGAGGCTTGAACCAGGCCGGCGTCATAAGAATTCGTTTCAGATTACATACGTTTCGTAACTAATGCAAGCCCTCATACCACGCCCGCGGTAGTGCCTGGTGGCGCGGAGGGGGTACCTGATTGGACTAAAATCGCAAGGGTTTCTCGCAGTGATCCGCCATCACCCAGAACATCGGAATCCATGACTCATCCGACCTTGCCGCTCGAACGGTTTCTGCCGTATCGCCTGTCCCGACTCGACAACGAAATCAGCCAGGCGCTGGAGCGGATATACGGCCCGTCGTTCGGATTGAACATTGCGCAGTGGCGGATGCTGGCCGCGATTTCGCATTTGCAACCGACCTCGGCCACCGAACTGATCGCGTACTCGGCCATGGATAAAGTCACCGTGAGCCGCGCCGTGGCCGAACTGGTCGACCGGGCGCTGGTGAGCCGGGAAACCGACGATCGCGACCGGCGCCGGGCCCGCCTGTCGCTGACTGATGACGGCACCCGTGTCTACGAACACATCGCGCCCGAAGCGATGGCGTTCGAACAGGCGCTGGTCAAGGCTTTCAGCCGTTCGGAACTGCAGGCATTCAATCGCGGCGTCGACAAGCTGCTCGACGCGATCGCACTGATCCAGCGCGGCAGTGCCGGGCTGTTGCCGCAGCGCCGAACGAAGGCGGCCGGTACGACCGCACAGACCACGGCGGCGCGGCGCGCGCCCGCGCGCGCACCGCGCTGAGCCGCTCTTTCCCCGCGCAGCAGCGCTGACGCGCGATATCGCGCCGCAACACGAAGCCTTTCACAAAAATTAGTTGCAAATTTAACTGTTTCGCAACTATAGTTCCGGGCATTCATCAGACGCTCGGAGGGGCCAATGTTCGTGATCGATGCGGATGCACACGTGATGGAGGACGAGTCGGCGTGGGCTTTTCTCGAGCCCGAGTACCACGCCAGAAGGCCGGTTCCCGTCATCCTGCCGGAAGACACTTCGCTGACGGTCTTCAACGCGGCGTGGCTGATCGATGAGAAGGTGCGCCTGTTCGGCGCTTCGCCGCCGCTGGGCACGCGCAGCCTGGCCAAGAAATATTCGCTGGGCTCGCAAACCTTGACGGACGTTCGTGCGCGTCTTGGCGACATGGATCGCCGCCGCACCAACGTACAGGTCGTGCATACGACGTTCGGGCTGCTGAACCTGTGCGAAGACGTCGAGCTCGAAGAGGCGCTGATGCGCAGCTTCAACAAGTACATGGCCGGGCGTTGCAAGGAGTCGGGCGGCCGTCTGCGCTATGACGCCTTGGTGCCGTTCCGGAACCCTGCCGCCGCGGTGCGCGAGTTGCGCCGGGCCGTCGAAGACGGCGGCGTCGCCGGGGTGTTCATGCGCGGGATCGAATGGGATCGGCCGGTGGGAGATCCGTACTTCTATCCGATCTATGAAGAAGCGCAGCGTCTCGATCTGCCGATCTGCGTGCACATCGGGTCGGGGGCGCCGCAGATGCGGGCCATATTCGAGAACCAGAAACGCCTTCCCGGCGAAGAGCCGTTCTGGCCGCCGCGCGTCAAGCGCTTGCTGGGGCCGCTGACGGTGCAGTTCGGGTTCTACAGCCTCTGTGAAACGCCGACGGCCACCGAATTTCCGAAGCTGCGGTGGGCCTTCCTGGAAACCATGGGCGTCGAGTGGGCCCTCGGGGCAGTGGGTGCTCTGGACCGCGCCGGCAAGACCAACGCACGCAAGCTGCTCGATGAAGGGCGCGTTTTCGTTTGTGCCGAGCCGTCGGAAGACCTGGCCTACGTCGCCAATCGGCTGGGTGACGATTTCATGGTCGTCGGCAGCGACATGCCGCATCAGGACGACGCCGCCCATGACGACATCGTCGCTGAATTCGAAGCGCGCAAGGATCTTTCGCCGGCGGTGCTCGAGAAGATGCTGTCCACGAATGCCGCGCGACTGTATCGAATCGATGCCCGCGAGTTTGACCAACGCGCGCGGTGAATACGATGAGCCGCGTTGATGCGAGCGAAAGCGCAGGGGCGAACCCTGCCCTGTGGTACACGCGATGTCCGCTGCCCACCGCGTCGGCGGTGGCCATCGACCAGGGCATCCTGCAGCGCTCCTTCGAGCAGGTCGGGGTACAGGTTCAGTCCTTGCTGAGCACGGACGACCCCAAGGTGCGCCAGTCGCATTTCGACCATGGCGTTCGCAATCTGTTCCGGCAGGGCGGAAACATACCGCCGATCTGGTCGCGCTCGAGGGGCGCCGACACCTGCGTGGTCGGCATCTCGGTCACGCGCGAATATCAGGCCATCGCCGCCAGCGCCACCGGCTCGATCCGCGCGCCGGGCGACCTGCGCGGTGCGCGGCTGGCGCTGCCGCGGCGGGTCGGCGCTGCGATCGACTACTGGCGGGCCATGTGCCTGCACGGCTACGAATCGGCGCTGGCCGTGGCGGGCCTGACGCTGAGCGACGTCGAGCTGGTGGACTTGCCGGTGCAGGAGTCCTACATCGATGCCCCGGTCGGCGGCCAGGGGAAGAACATGCCGCTATGGGGCGGCCCGAGCCGGGCGCGGCGCCAGCAGGCCGAATTGATCGCCTTCGTGCGCGGCGAGGTCGACGCGTTCTACGCGTCGGGGGCGCTGGGTCTGCAGATGGTGGCGATGCTGGGCGCGCGCGAAGTAGTTGAGCTGGGATTCGACCCCGATCCGAAGGTCGGCGCCAACAATCAGGTGCCGAACATCCTGACCGTCGACCGAACGCTGGCGCTGGAGCGGCCCGATCTGGTGGCCCGCTACATCGCTGCGCTGAACGAAGCCGCGCGCTGGGCGCGTGCGCATCCCGACGAGGCCGCGCGCAGTTTTGCGCGCGAGATCGGCGCGCCGGAAGAATGGCTGCCGGCTGCCTATGGTGACAAGGTGATCGACAGTCTTCCCTTGGCGCTCGACGACGATGCGATCGCTGCTCTAGACGCGCAGGCGGCGTTCCTGCGGCGCCATGGCTTCATCGATTCAGCGGTATCGATCGAACAGTGGATCGTTGCCGAACCGCTTGCCCTCGCAAACCAGGAGATCTTTCAAGCATGAATCAGTTCATGAATCCCAAAGGGCTGGCCACTCCCAAGGGTTACACGCACGTCGTGCGTTCGACCGGGCGGACCATGATTACTATCGCCGGACAGGTCTCCTACGACGAGACCGGCGCGGTCGTCGGCGTCGGCGATCTGCGGCGCCAGACCGAACAGGTGTACGAGAACATCCGCATCGCCCTCACCGCGGTTGGTGCCAGCTTCGATGACGTCGTGAAGACCACGATCCTGATCAAGGATATGACGCCGGCAAAGATCGCCGCCGTCAGGGAAGTGCGCGCACGGTTCCTTTCCCCTGATTCGCCGCCGGCCAGCACGCTGATCGCGGTGCCCGCGCTTGCGCATCCCGACCTGCTGCTCGAGATCGAGGCAACCGCCATCATCGACTGACGGTGACGCATACCCTGAGCAGGAGACCCCAATGAACGATTTGCGCACGACCGGGGCGACGCGGGTCTCCCCGGGGGCAGACAGCGACCGCGCCCGCTACATGAGCGGCTTCGGCAACGAATTCGAATCCGAAGCGCTGCCCGGCATTCTCGAACCGGGGCGCAACAACCCGCAGCAGGTTGCCCGGGGGCTGTACGCCGAGCAGATTTCCGGCACGGCGTTCACCGCGCCGCGGGCCGAAAATCGCCGCACCTGGGCGTATCGAATCCAGCCTTCGGCGTCGGCGACGGCATGGGCGCCGTATCGGCATGAGCGGCTCGCGGCGGCGCCGTTTGCGCTCGAAGGCGCCGTGCCGGCACCGATGCGCTGGAGTCCGATGCCGCTGCCCGAATCGCCCGTCGATTTCGTCGATGGCTTGTTCACGGTCGGCGGGGCCGGCGATCCGCGTGCCCAGTGCGGCCTGGCCATCCACTGGTATGCGGTCAACCGCTCGATGCAAAGGCGCGTGCTGTGCAATGCCGACGGCGAATTGCTGATCGTGCCGCAGGCCGGTCGCCTGACGATTCGCACCGAGCTGGGCGTGCTCGATCTGGTACCGGGAGAAATCGGCGTGTTGCCGCGCGGCATCCGGTTTTCCGTAGAGCTCAAGGATTCTGCCGCGCGCGGATACGTGTGCGAGAACTACGGCGCCATGTTCCGGCTGCCTGAGCTGGGGCCCATCGGGGCCAATGGCCTGGCCAATCCGCGCGATTTTCTGGTGCCGGTGGCCGCCTGGGAAGATCGCCGCGAACCCTATGAACTACTGACCAAATACGCAGGCCGGCTGTGGCGCTGCGAGCTTGCCTGTTCGCCGTTCGACGTGGTGGCATGGCATGGCGACCTGGTGCCCTACAAATACGACCTGGCGCGTTTCGTCGTGTTCGGATCGATCAGCGTCGATAGTCCGGATCCGTCGATATCGACGGTGCTGACTTCTCCGTCGCAGGTACCGGGCGTCGCCAACGTCGACTTCGTGGCCTTCGTTCCACGCTGGCAAGTCATGGAAGGCACGTTCCGGCCGCCCTTTTTTCATCGCAACATGATGAGCGAATTCATGGGGTCGATCCAGGGCATATACGAAGGCAAGGCTGACGGATTCGTCCCTGGCGGTTCCAGCCTGCACAACCGGATGACGCCGCACGGGCCCGACGTGAACGTGTTCCAGGCCGCGTCGACGATGTCGCTGTCGCCGGTGAAGCTCGATGAAACCCTGTCGTTCATGTTCGAATCGCAGTACGCGATCGATCTGACGCCCTACGCACTGGATGCCGCGTGGTTGCAGCGCGACTATGCGTCGTGCTGGCAGGGGTTCCCGCGCAATTTTCAGCCCTGAGGCGGGCTATAGACCCTGCTGCTTCGACAGGCGCCGCGCAGGTTCAAGAAGCGCGGCGTCGGCTTTGACAAGTGCGGCGCCGGTTCAGCCTGCGTCGTGCTCGGCCGCGCGAATGCGCGCCACCATGTCGGTGGTTGAACGCATGAAGCGGAACGGAATCGAATGCACCGAGCCGCCCCAGCCGCGCACCTCGCTGGCGCCCACGATGCGGTCGATCGGCCAGTCGCCGCCCTTGACCAGCACGTCGGGCCGCAGCACCTGGATCAGCTCCAGCGGCGTGTCGCTTTCGAACCAGGTGACCAGCGTGGTCGATTCCAGCGCCGCCACCACGGCGAGCCGGTCGGCCAGCGGGTTCAGCGGGCGGTCGGCGCCCTTGCCCAGGCGCTTGACCGAGCCGTCGCTGTTCAGGGCCACCACTAGCGATGCGCCCAGCGCGCGGGCTTCGGCCAGATAGGTCACGTGGCCGCGATGCAGCAGGTCGAACACACCATTGGTGAACACCATCGGCCTGGGCAGGTCGGCGGCGGCCGCCACGGCGTGCGCCGGATCGATGATCTTGTGCTCGAAACCCTGTAGCGGATTATTCACGGCCTTGCTTTCGACGGCACCCTTGTGAACCGCATCGGTCAGGCGGCCTTCGCCGTAGGCGCAGTGGCGACCGCCGCTGCGGCGGCAGCCACCGCGGCGGCCAGTTCCTTGCGGTGACGATTCAAATCCTGCACCGTCGCGAAGCTCTTGCCAAGCAGCAGTGACAAGTTGTGCAGGATGCGGCTGGCCACCTTGCTTTCCCAGCTGGCGTCGAAGCGGATCTGCTCGTCGAGCCAGTGTTCCAGCCACTGCGGTTCCGGCAGGCGGCTTTGTATGGTGTCGTTCGGGAACAGGTCGCGGTTGACGTGCAGGTTGGTCGGATGCATCGGCTTGGCGCTGCGGCCGCCGGCCATCAGCACGCCGATCTTGGCGAAGGCCGAGCGCGCGGTGTCGCCCAGCTCGGCAATGGCCTTTTTCATGTATTGCAGATAGGCGCCACCGTGGCGCGCCTCATCGCGCGAGATCGTTTCGTAGATCTGCTTGATCACCGGTTCGGTGTGCCACTGCGCGGCACGCCGGTACCAGTGATTCAGGCGGATCTCGCCGCAGAAATGCAGCATCAGCGTTTCCAGCGGCGGTGCCGGGTCGAACTCGAAGCGCACCGCGTGCAGCTCTGCTTCGGTCGGCACCAGATTGGGGCGGAAGCGCCGCAGGTATTCCATCAGCACCAGCGAATGCTTCTGCTCCTCGTAGAACCACACCGACATGAACGCCGAGAAGTCGCTGTCGTGCCGGTTGTCGCGCAGGAACATCTCGGTGGCCGGCAGCGCCGCCCACTCGGTGATCGCGTTCATCTTGATGGTTTGCGCCTGCTCGTCGGATAGCTGCGCGGCGTCGAAACGCGCCCAGTCGATGTCGCGTTCGAGGTTCCAGCGTACCGCTTCGAATGAACGGAAAAGCTCGGGATAAAGCATGTGTAGTCCAATGAATGGCGCGCATTGTAGCAACCGGGTCTTGCAATTCTGTGAAGACCGTCGGCGGCTGCGGGTTGCCCGCCGCTGAGCGGCGCCCCTCGGGTACCCGCCGGCCCGGCTTGGTCGGTCCCGTGCTGGCTGGCCGCGCGGGCAACCTCGGGCTGGCAATCCCGAGCCGGCAATCCCGAGCCGTCAGCCGGCCGCCAGTAGCCGCTCGATCGCCTGCACCAGCGGCCGGTCGAGCGGCGCGACGCGGCTGGGGAAGTCGCCCATGACGCGGCCGTCGCGTGCGACCAGGTATTTGTGGAAGTTCCAGCGCGGTGCCGATCCGGTGGTGCGCGCCAGTTCGGCGAACAAGGGGTTGGCTTGCGCACCCACGACCGTGCTCTTGGCGAACATCGGAAACTTCACGCCATAGGTGTTGAAGCACAAATCGGCGATCTCGCCGCGGCTGCCGGGTTCCTGCTGGAAGTCGTTCGACGGGAAGCCCAGGATCACCAGACCGCGGTCGCGGTAGCGCGAATACAACTGTTCGAGCCCTTCATACTGTTTGGTGAAGCCGCAGAAGCTTGCGGTATTGACCACCAGCAGCACCTTGCCGCTGAATTGGCACAGATCGATCGGCGCATCGTCCTGCAAGCGCGGCATGGTGTGTGTCAGCAATGCCGGGCAGCCGCCCGCGACGGTGGCGGAGGCCCGCTGCGCCCATGCGGGGGCCGCCCATGCGGGGGCCGTCAGCAACAGGCCGGCGCCCAGCGACGAAACGCTGATCAGAAAGTGGTGACGCGAATACGAGGTGATGGACATGCGAGACTCCGCGGCGTCGAGGCCGGCGCCGGCAGCACCGGCGAATACACCTGCGGGCGGCAGCGGATGGCGCTTGCCGGCCGCAGGGGATTTTTATAATAGGAGCCGGTTTTCGTCCGGTCAAACATCTCCGGATCGGGTGTGTTGACACCGCCTCCGCGCCCGCCCACGAACCGCGCATGCTGAACATTTCCGCCGTCGAACGCGACACCGGCCTGTCGAAGGACACGCTGCGCATCTGGGAGCGCCGCTACGGCTTTCCGCAGCCGCAGCGCGATGCATTCGGCGAGCGCGTATATCCGGCCGAGCAGGTGCAGCGGCTGCGGCTGATGCGCCGGCTGCTCGATGCCGGCTACCGTCCGGGCAAGCTGGTGGCGTTGCCGCTGGCCGAGCTGCAGGTGCTGGCATGCGGCGACAGCTCGGCGCTGGCCGCCGGCGCTGCCGGCAGCGCCGGCGAGGGTGTCGGCCGCCTGCTCGCCCTGGCAATAGCCGGCCGGCTCGATGAATTGCGCGCGGCGTTGATGCAGGCCGAGCGGCACCAGGGCGCGGCGCGCTTCGTCATCGACGTGGCCGCGCCGCTGATCCAGGCGGCTGCGGTGGCGCGCTCGCGCGGCGCGCTGGCGCCGTTCGCCGAGCAGATGTTCGGCGAATCGCTGCACGTGGTGCTGCGGCATGCGATCTTCGGCATGTCGACGGCATGGTCCGGTGTTTCTGCCTGTGCGTCGCATCTGCCGGCGCCGCACCTGCTATTGACGACGCTGCCCGGCGAATGCCAGTCGCTGGGCCTGCTGCTGATCGAGGCGTTGGCCACCGAGCGCGGCGCGCCCTGCACCTCGCTGGGCATCCAGACGCCGATTCCCGACATCGTGTCAGCCGCCGATGCGCAGCGCGCCGACGTGGTGCTGCTGTCGTTTGCCGGCAATCTGAGTCCGCGCCAGACGGTCGATGAGCTGGCGGCCTTGCGGGCCGCGTTGCCGGCATCGGCGGCGCTGTGGGCCTGCGGCGTCTGTCCGGCGCTGCATAAGCGTCGGCTTGGCGGGGTGCGGTTGCTTGCGTCGATGGGGGCGCTTGATGAGGTGTTGGCTGGGCGGCTATTGGCGCAAAGGGAAGGTCATCTATGAGCGGGAAAATCAGATACAGCGATGAGCCTATCGGCGACCCGAAGGTCATCCGAGACTTTCTGCCGTCGCCTGAGGATCTTGCCTTTCGCGAAGAGGACGTAAAGGTCACGATTACGCTGAGTAAACGCAGCGTCGACTTCTTCAAGGGCAAAGCCGCGCAGAACGACACGCAGTATCAGCGCATGATCAGAAGGCTATTGGATACCTACGTTGAGGCGCACGCTGAGGATTTGACTGGCCGTGCTGCTCGGCCGGCTCGCAAGCGGGGCAAGGGCGCCGGTTAGTTTCGATGTTGAGTGGCACAAAAACTTGCCATCCATCTTGCGAGGAAACTCACTTGGCGGCGTCTGCCGTTCATGGTTCCTTTGAACTGGATTTCGAAAATTACCCCGGTGGGTTCAGCGATTACGAAGTGCATCGAGATCCACTGCAGATGATGCCTGACCTGTATTCCAAAGGGCGTTTGACGCTACCGTCGCCGTTCTGTCGCAAGCCAACGGTTGCATCAACCGCCTCTGAACCGATCGTTACGTTTCAGGAGGCGGCGCGTGAGTGGTGCAGTTTTCACGTTTGTCGGGGCAATTGTCGGGGCCCTACTGCAGTTTCTTTTCACGCGGCACCTCGAAGGCAAGAGGCATCATAGAGAGGTGCGAGCGAAGGCGTATGCAGACTACTTGCAGTGTGTAAGTGAACACGCAAATCTTGGGTATCAGAGGCAATCGCCCGAAGGGCGTCAACTTGGCGCCCGAACTGCCTACGCGAAATGTCGCATCTCTTTATATGGATCCCAAGACGTAGTGTCCTCATTCGCCGAGTTCGAGAAGTTGGGAGCTACCATGAACACCGACGCGCAGTGTCGCGCATTCTCTCGCATGGTCATCGCGATGCGAAGGGACACGCTTGGCAACCCGTCAGTCGATGAGCAAGATATTGAGGTCGTCTTGCTCGGGAGGCGTAATGCCACATAATAGAATGGTGGGGTGGACGTTGACGCTATGAAAGCTGCCGTGATCGTTCTCCAAGGCCCCACGAGCGCTGGTAAATCCAGCATTGCGAGCGCGCTTCAGGATACGGCCGGAGTACCCACGTTTCACGGTACGAATGGCTCGTGAACAGATCGACTGCTCGGCTTTTTCGCGAGACTGTGAACTCGTAGTTGATTCGCCCAAATACGCTGCAACAGAAGGTGCAGCCACTATTTGCTAGTTCATTGGCGAGCCTTCGTATCCCACTGATCAATCGAATAGGTTGCCTTCGGCAGCTGCTCATTTCGGACGGTAGGCATCAAGAATGAAGGAAAACGAGGAAAATAGATCCATACGAACTGAAGTTTCTCCATCGGAACAGCCGGATCTTCGTCTTTATCGTCGCCTATGGATCGCATGTTCTGACCTCGAAGAGGCGAAGGAAACTGCGGAGGACTACTAAAGTTACGACTACCCATTCCTCGGCGAAGCCGGGAATCTCCTCTACTAACCGCCTTAACCACGGCACTGGTCGTTTCCTATGCTAGGTCGTTCGTTAACTCTCGCGGACAATCGACTTTTGCAGAGAAGGCCGTTCCGGGCTCATTGCTGAGAGTGCTCACGAGCAATCAAAGAGCATTTCACGACTACCTGATCAATCTTCGCAATCAGTGGGTAGCGCACTCAGACGCTGAAGTCTCGGAGCTTCATTTGAGATTGCTCGATGGCGGTGACTCCGCGATCGTCCGACACGGTCGTGCGCCATTTAATAGGCGCGAGCTGCGCTACATCACAAGTATTACGACCAAACTTCTTGCGGCCATAGCGGGTCGCTGTGCAGAGCTTAGAGCCCGCCTTCCAAGCGGTGTATGGCTGTAAACGGTGAGGGGGCAGATGAAAGGCGCGAACACCTACCTCTGCCGGCTCTTCCGGCGTGGCGTATGCCATACGCCTTTGGCTGTCAGGTAAGGAATTCGCCCTGGCTCACGAGGCCTGCACCGTTTCCTCAGCAACGAACAGCGTCAGAATCCCCGTATACCCATACAACCGATCACCAGCGATCTCGCCATTGGCGAAGAATCCGATCAACGGAATCTCGCCCAGGTTGTGCGACACGATATCGACCTCAGCCCCCGGCACGCCGAACAGATGCTCGCCGCGCGCCACGCACGACACATAATGCGCGCCCAGCACGCGCAGCGATTCGGTTTCCAGTTCTTCGCGCAGTTCGGTGCAGATGCGGATCAGATCGGCGCGCGCCGCGCGCTGGTCGCGGGTGCAGAACACCGCGCGATCGCCATGCTGCGGCTTGGCCGCGACCGCCAGCAGCCGATTGTGCGGATCGATGCCGATGACGTTGCGCACCGCATAGTCGCCGAAGCCGATGTGGCGTTCGGTCTGCGCCGGCGCGAAGCCGATCATCAAGCCGCGCGCCAGCCGATCGGTCGGTAGCGCGCGCAGGATCTCGTCGCCGTCGCGCGAGCGGCGCACCGTCTCGGGCACGTCGAGATCTTCGAGCAGCACGTCGAGCGCCGGGCGGCCGTCGAGTTCGCGAATGTAATGCGATGAGCAATCGGAAATGCGATGCTCGCGCGCCAATGGCGCACAGCCTTGTGTCAGCCGCGACAGCAGTCGCACACTCTGGCCGAACGCAACGCCCGACAGGCCGCCCTGCACGGGCCGCTCGGCCAGCTGCGTGCCGTCGTTGTCGCCGCCGATCAGTCCGCCGAACAGCACGCCGTTGCCGGTGCGCGTGGCCAGCTCCGAGATCAGTTCGGCCAGGTCCGGCGTGGAAGGGTCGGCGTGCACCAGCACCGCCGAGGGCAGCTCGGCGGCCTCGTCGCCCGCGACGGGCAGCCGCTGCTTGCCGGAGAAGATGCGCCAATCATCGTCCGGCAACTCGCAGATCATCGCGGCCAGCGCCGGCTCATCGACGTATTCGGCGCCGGCCACGCACACGCCGTGCGCGCCGGCCCCGACCCACTGCACGTCGGGTAGATGCGTGTCGAACAGCGCGGCGATGTCGCCAAGATGCCCGGCAAAGGCTTCGGTGACGTACAGCAGGCCGAGGCCGCTGGCTGCTGTCGCCTGGTGCGTCGGCGGCTGACCCTGTCTGTGTTCGAGCTGGGCCAGCACCAGCTCGGCCGCGGTACGCCAATCGGGGTGCGAAGCGTGGCCGTGTCTGAAACTGCGCATCATCGATCCGTTCGTGCGCGGCGCTCAGCGCTTGCGGCCGGCGCTGCGCGCCGCCGGGCGGGGGCCGTCGGCGGGTGCGGTGCCCTGCGTGCCGGTTCGGGCCTTGTCACGTGCCTTCACGCCGGCGCTACCGCTTGCGCGGCTGCTTCGCGAGCTGGTGCCTTTGGCGGTGGCATCCTTCTTGCCGCCCGCCGGTGCGGCGGTGCTCGGGGCCGTCATGCCCGACAGCGCGCTGCTCGGCAGCCCCACGCCCGATAGCGCCGCACTCGCCACCTGGTTGAACTGGCTCTGCAGCATGTTCCACCAGGCGCTGGGTGTCAGTGCCGGATCGATCGTCATGCCCGCTGCGGCTTCGTGTGGCGATGCCTGCCCGGTCGAGCTGGCGTCGGCTTGATCGCTCGGCGGCGTCGCGGCCGAGGCTTGCGCACCCGTCCGTTCGGCAGTGGCAGCAGCGCCGGAAGACGGCGGTGCCGATGCGCCAGCCGTGCCGCCGCTGCCGGCCGCACCACTACCGCCGCCAGGCGTGCTCGCGGCTGCCGCCGCGCCGCCAGCCGCCGCGGCATCGGCCGCTGCAGCACCCATCGCCATCGCCGGATTGGTCAGCGCGCTGCCAAAGGCCTGCAACGTAGCGATCGTGCCGCGCTGGATTTCCAGCGCCTGGATGCTGCCTTTGAGCATGTTCATATTGACGGTCAGCCATTGCTCGACCGCTTTCAGGTCGCTGATGCGCCGATCCAGTTCCTGCAGATCGATGGTCGGCGCGAAGTTCGACGGCACGCCGAACGAACTCCACGCCTTGCGCACGAACTCGGCCGTATCGAGCATGTTGCCCATGTTCAAGGGTCCGAGGCCGACGTTGGCCAGGCCCATCGAGGCCAGGTCACCGATACCGAATGTGTTGCTCATGGCTGACTCTCCCACAGTGCGCTGACAATAACAGGAATCGACTGGCCAAAGCCACCGCGCCGTGCAGCGCTCGTACCGGCCGGCATGTGGCGCGCCCGTGTCACCCGGCATCGGCATGGCATCATTACCGGATGGCCGCGCAGCGTGCTGCAATTCATGCGCGGCGACCTCAGACAAGCAGGCACAGCCCCATGGCCGACATCGATACTCTGCGGCGCATTCTCGGCACCCACCGCGTGATCGCGGTGGTCGGCCTGTCGGCCGACTGGAACCGGCCCAGCTTCTTCGCCGCCAAGTACATGCAGGAGCATGGTTATCGGATCATTCCGGTCAATCCGCGCTATGAGCACATTCTCGGCGAACGCTGCTATCCGTCGCTGACCGACATCCCTGATCCGGTGGACGTCGTCGACGTATTCCGCCGCACCGAAGACGTGCCACCGATCGCGCAGCAGGCGGTCAGCATCGGCGCCAAGGTGCTGTGGCAGCAGATCGGCGTGCGCAACGAAGAGGCCGACGGCCACGTACGTGCCCACGGCCTGGATTCGGTGATGGACCGCTGCGTGAAGATCGAGCACGCGCGGCTGTTCGGCGGCCTGAACTGGGTCGGCGTCAATACGCGGGTGATCTCGGCGCGGCGGCCGCGGCAGCTCGCTTACTGAGCAAAAAGCAGTCAGCGCCCATTGCGCTCGCTGCTCACGCGCACGCCGTCGGCCACCTTGTCGCTCGGGTGCAGGATCACGCGTGCATCGAGCGGCAAGCCCTCGCGCAGCTCGCCGAATTCGTCATTTATGCGACCGATCTCCACCGGCGTGAGCCGAGCGTGGCCGCCCTCGTCGACG
The DNA here is from genome assembly GCA_017307915.1 of Burkholderiales bacterium. Lineage (GTDB taxonomy): Bacteria > Pseudomonadota > Gammaproteobacteria > Burkholderiales > Burkholderiaceae_E > Zeimonas. The sequence continues at coordinate 62,638 of JAFKGG010000363.1, forward strand.
CTGAACACAGCCCAGCGGTTGCCGCTGCGAAACAATGCGCCGATCGGCACGCGCAGCACGTCGGCCGAGCGCCACACCTCGATGCGCACCGTGGCGCGATAGCCGTGGCCCAGGCGCTGCCAGGCCTGCCGCGGCTCGGCAAAATCGAGCAGCACGTTGACGCGCTGCTCCTCGACTCCCAGCGCCGAAATCTTGGTGAAGCCGAACGGCTCGACAAGCCGCACCGTGGCGCGCAGCGCTTGTTCGCCGCCCCAGTCGTCGATCAGGGCCGCGGCGCCGGGCGCCACCTTGACCGCATCGCTGGACAGCAGCTCGGCCACGATCTCCAGCCGCGCCGGGTCGCCGATTTCCAGTAGCGGTGTGCCGGCCGTGACCACGCGCTCGCTTTCTTGCGGCACGCGCAGCACCTCGCCCGAAATCGGTGAGCGCACCGTGACGGTGCCGCGTCCGCCGCCGGCGCCCGGGTTGGCCACGATCAGCGTGGCGCGCGCCGCTTCCAGCGCATGCCGCGCCGACTCGGCTGAATCACGTGCCTGGGCCAGTGCCGCACGCGCGCGATCGCGCTCGCTGCGCGCGGTGTCCAGCGTGGCCGCGGCCACGAACTCGCGTGCCGACAGTTGCTCGGTGCGCTGATAGGCCTGCTCGGCCAGCGTCGCGGCGGCCTGTGCCTGCGCCACGCCGGCCTGCGCGGCGGCCGATTGCGCTTCGAGCGCACGCACGTTGGCCTGCGCTTGCGCCTGTGTGCGCGCATCGAGCGGCCCGGGCAAGGTCGGCTTGATGCGCGCCACCACGGTCTGGTTGGCGAGCACCGTGTTGCCGACCTTCAGCGGTGAGCGATCCAGTTCGCCCGAGATCGGCGCCGATACCGTGTACAGATCGATGACCCGCGTGCGGCCCAGGTCATCGACCGTTACCGTCAGCGGGCCGCGATCGATGCGCGCCAGTTCGACCGTCACCGGCGGCGTGCGCAGCAGAAAGGCGACCGCCAGCACGCCGGCCACGAGCACCAGTGCGCCGATCACTCGCGGGCCGGTGAAGATTTTTTTCGTCATCGTCATTCCCGAGTCTTCAATGCGCGCACCAGGTCGAGCCGGTTGACGCGGCTGCGGATGGCCAGCGCGGTAGCCGCCGCCGCCACTCCTACCACCAGCACTCCTTCGGCCAGCGTCGATACGTTGACGCCGAACGGAATGCTGTACAGATCGGCGCTGAACTGCTCGGTCATGTAGCGCGCCAATCCGATCCCCATCGCAATGCCCGGCACCAGCGACAGCAGTACCAGCAGCGCCTGCTCGCCGAGCAGCACGAACGCCACTTCACGCTTGCGAAAGCCCAGCACGCGCAGCGAGGCCAGGTCGCGCGCCTGTTCCGACAAGCTGATGCGGGCACTGTTATAGACCACGCCAAGCACGATCAGCATCGAAAAGCCGACGGTGAACAGCGTCATGATGCCCATGCTTTCGGCGATCGTGTCGCGGATGCCGCGCACCGTGGCTTCGCGCACCGACACGCCGGCCACCAGCGGCGTTTGCTTGAGCGTCCGATACAGCGCCGGCAGCGCCCGGCGGTCGACCTTCAGATGCGCGCCTGATACGGTGTCGCCTTCCATCAGCAAGCGGTTCAGATGCACGCGGTCGAGCCGCGCGGCCGTGCCCAGCGGGCTGTCGACCACCGCTGCCACCGGAATCTCCAGCCGTGGCCGCTGGCCCTCGGTGACTTCGGCGACCAGTACGTCGCCGGGGCGCAGATCCAGCCGCCGCGCCGTGCGCCGCGACACGATCGCTCCCTGCGGCGCCGGCTCGATCACGTTGCCGTCGAGATCGACCAGCCGGCTCAGGTCGCCGCTGGCCAGCGTGCCGCTCAGGCCCTCGCGCTCGATGCGCGGCCCGTTGACCAGCCGCGCGCCGACCGAACGGAACGGCTCGACGCGCAGCACGCCCGGCAGGCGTGCGAAGGCATGCAGCGCGCGCGCGTCGCGCGGCTCCGCAAACTGTACCGTCAGGTCGGCGCGTTCGGCGCGGGCAAAGGCCAGCTCGATCATCCGGTCGACGTTGTCGGTCGAACTGGCCGAGGCCACGTACAGCGCCTGCGCCGCCGCCAGGCCGGCTATCGTCAGCAGCGAGCGCAGCGGCCGGCGCAGCAGCCCGCGCACGATCATGCGCGTCGGTTCGTCGGGCACCACCCGCACCAGTCCGCCCAGGCTGTGCCGGGAGAAGTCGGCCGGCGTCGGTGGGCGCATCGCCTCGGCCGGCGTGAGCCGCGCCGAGCGGCGCACTGCTGCCGCCGCGCCGATCAGCACGGCGGCCAGCGCCACGCCGGCCGCGCTCAGATACACGTCGGCGTCGATCGAAAAGCGCAGGAACGGAAACACGAAATAGCGCTGATACAGCTCGGCCAGCGCGCGGCCCAGCCAACTGCCCATCAGCGCGCCCAGCAGCAGGCCGCCGGCCGACAGCAGCAGCGCCAGCAGCGCGTAATGCAGCGTGATCGTGCGGCTGCGATAGCCGAAGGCCTTGAGCAGGCCGATCACTTCGCGCTCGGTGTCGACCAGCCGGCTGAGGACGATGTTCAGCAGGAATGCGGCCACCCCCAGAAAGATCGGCGGCAGGACATCGACCATGGTGCGCAACTGGTCGATCTCGTTCGACACGAATCGATCCGACATCTGCAAGTCGCGGCCATAGGCACCGCTGGCGCCATACGGTGCCAGCAGATCGTCGAGGCTGCGGATCAGTGCTGCCGGCTGCGCCGACGGCGATAGACGCAGCAGGACTTCGTTGAACGCCTTGTTCAGGTCCAGCGCTGCGGCCAGCGCCTCGCGATTCATCCACAGCACGCCGTGGCGGCGGTTGTCGGGAAATATCTGGCCAGGCGCCACCGCATAGACGTATTCCGGCGACAGCACCGTGCCGGTCAGCCGCAGCGTCATGCGCTTGCCGTGCAGCAGCGCGCTGAAGCGGTCGCCCGGCGACAGGCGCGCGGCTTTGGCGAAGGCTTCGCTGGCCACCACTTCGTCGCTCTGGTCGGCCGCGGGCAGGCGCCCGGTGCGCAAGACGAGCTGGTTCAGCGCCTGCGCTCCCGCCGGCGGCAGTGAATGCAGCCGCGCCGATACCGGCTCGGCGATGCCTGCGACGTCGAGCAGCGCCGCGGCGCTGATGCGGCTTTCGGCGTGCGCCACGCCAGGCAGGTGGCGCAGCGCCGACAGCACGGTTTCGGGCGCGCGCTTGACCGGTGCGAACAGGTCGGCGAAGCGATACTGCTCGTAATAAGCGGTGCGAGTCGCATCGAGTGAGCGCAGCATGCCGAACGACATGATCACCATGCCGACGCCGGCGGCCATCACCAGCGCGATCGCCGCCGATTGCGCGCGTAGCCGCCACAGATCGCGCAGCAGCTTGACGTACAGCGCGCTGATGCGCAGCCGTCTCACCAGCTCAGCTCCGCCGGCGCCCGGCGCCGCGCATTGCGGTGCGTGCCGACGATGCGGCCGTCGCCGAACTGGATCACGCCATCGGCCATTTCGGCGATCACCGCGTTGTGCGTGATGATGAACGTGGTCGTGCCCAGTTCGCGATTGACGGTGTCGATCGCGCTCAGCACACGCGTGCCGGTGGCGCTGTCCAGCGCGCCGGTCGGCTCGTCGCACAGCAGCACTTCGGGTTGCTTGGCGATGGCGCGCGCGATTGCCACGCGCTGCTGCTCGCCGCCCGATAGCTGAGCTGGAAAGTGGTCGAGCCGCGCCTGCAGGCCGACCAGCGACAGCGCCTCGGCGGCATCCATCGGATTCTCGGCGATGTCGGTGATCAGCGAGACGTTCTCGCGCGCCGTCAGCGACGCGATCAGGTTGTAGAACTGGAACACGAAGCCGACGCTGCGACGCCGGTATTCGGTGAGCGCTTCGTCGTCGCAGGCGGTCAGATCCAGGTCGTGGAACCAGGCGTGGCCGCTGGTGGCGCGGTCGAGCCCGCCCAGAATGTTCAGCAGCGTCGACTTGCCCGATCCTGAAGGGCCGAGCAGCACCAGCATCTCACCTTGGTGCACTTCCAGGTCGACGCCGCGCAGCGCATGCACGGCGCCTGGGCCGCTGCCGTAGGTCTTGGTCAGCCCCTCGGCGCGGAACACGCTGCGCCGGCTGTCGGATGCGGCAGCGCTCACCGAAGCTGATGAAGGCGAAGGCGGTTCGGGCGTCGAAGCGGGTTGCACGTCGAGAACACTCTCCAAGATCAGGCGGAGCAGGCCGTATGGCAGCCGGGAACGTCATTGTCCCGTCAAGCGCGGCCTTCAGCCTTGTGCCCGATTAACCGGCAGTGAAATGGGTGTCTGGAATGCAACTAAAACAATATTGGCGCCAAAATGGTTGCCAATGAGGTCCATGCCTGCCTAAAATGCGTTCATGAAACGTTCCGTCCGAGTCAAGCTGGTCGTCGGGGCCAATGGCGGGGGTGCCGCCGCGGCTGCCAAAGCCCATGGCGATACCGCTGCCAGCAGTGCGCCGTCTGACGCCGGCCGCGGCAAACCCTCTGCCGGCGAGCGCGAAGACATCTCTCGCGAATTGCGCCGCCGCATCGCCGCGCACGACCTCCCCCCCGGCAGCCAGCTCAAGGAGCTGAAGCTGGCTGCCGAATTCGTCGTGCCTCGCCTGCGCGTGCGCGAAGCGCTGGCGCGGCTCGAACAGCGCGGCCTGGTGGAACGCATCCCGAACAAGGGCGCCATCGTGACGCGGCTCTCGCTCGACGAGCTGGTATCGATCTACCAGGCGCGGGAAGTGCTCGAAGGCCTGTGCGTACGGCTGGCGGCCGAGCGTGCCCCCGACGGCAGTTGGGACGAGTTGCTCGCGCTGTTCGAGGGCCGCATGTGGCAGCTATTGCGCGACGGCGATTTCGATTCGTACTTCGCCGGCTATGAGGAGTTCCGCTCGCGCATGCTCAGTCATGCCGACAACGTCATCGTGTGCGACATGCTCGGCAGCATCATCGAACGCACGCAGATGATCATCCGTCGCGTGATCATGCTGCCCGGCCGCGCCGAGCAAGGGTTGACCCAGCACATCGCGGTATTGCACGCGCTGCGCGAACGCCGCGGCGAAGACGCTGAGCGCATCCGTCGCGAAACGCTGTGCGATGCGCTGGGCTACGTCAGGCGTTATCACAAGTTCCTGGTCTGAATAACCCATTCGCGGCAGTGCTCGAGCCAAGCCGCGCCATTCCCTGCGAGGAGACGACGATGCAACGAAACACGCTGCCCAGGTGGGCGGCCGTGGCGGTTTTGGCTTGCCTGCTGGGCATGGCCACGAGTGCCGCGACGGCGAATGACTATCCGAATCGACCCCTGAAGATGTACGTAGGCTTCTCGGCCGGCAGTGCTACTGACGTGGTCGCGCGCACGATTGCGCAGAAGCTGTCGGAGCGGCTCGGCCAGTCGGTGGTGGTCGACAATCGCACCGGAGCCGGCGGCACGCTGGCTGCCGAAGCCGCGGCGCGCGCCGCGCCCGACGGCTATACCTTGCTGACCGTATCCAGCGCCATCGCGATCAGTCCGGCGCTGTATCCGAATCTGCGTTTCGACGTCGAGAAGGATCTGTCGGCGGTATTCCTGATCGGTGCGCTACCGACTGTGCTCGAAGTCCATGCCGGAATGCCGGTCAAGAACCTGCGTGAATTCATCGATTACGCCAAGACGCGGCCCGGCAAGCTGAACTACGGATCATCGGGAAAAGGGGGTCGATCCACTTGTCCACCGAACTGCTGGCCAGCCTGGCCGGCATCAAGATGATGCATGTGCCGTATCGCGGTAACGACCAGGCTGCTACCGCCGTCATGGCCGGCGAGGTCGACGTATTGATAGACACCATCCTGCTGGCTGCGCAGACGGCGAAGTCCAACCGTGTGCGGCCGCTGGCCATCACGGGCAAGACACGCTCGCCGCTATTGCCCGACGTGCCGACCTTTGCCGAGGCGGGCCTACCCGAGTTCGACGCGTCGATCTTCTTCGGCATTCTGGCGCCGGCCGGGGTGCCGCGCGACATCCTCTCCCGGCTCGAACGCGAGCTGGCCGAGGTCATCAAGACGCCCGAAGTGAGAGCGCGCTTGTCCGATGCGGGCGGCATCGCCATGGTCGGCGAACCGGGCGAGGCCTTCAGCAAGATGCTGCGCGAAGAGTTGATCAAATGGAAGCGCATCGCCCGCGATTCGAACGTGACGCTGAATTGATGTCCGCGCAGCCTGACCGCACCGCGGGCGATCCGGCCGAAGCGTCGGCGGGGCCGCTCGCCGGTTACCGTGTTCTCGAACTGGGATCGACCATCGCCGGTCCTTTCTGCGGGCGCCTGTTTGCCGATTTTGGCGCCGAAGTCATCAAGATCGAAGCGCCGGACGGCGATCCGGTGCGCACGATGGGCAGCCACGTCGATGGCGTGTCGCTGTACGCGGCCAGTATTCTGCGAAACAAGTCATTGCTGGCGATCGACCTGAGGCAGGCGCAGGGCTGTGAACTCGCGCTGCGGCTGGCTGCGCGCTGCGATGTGGTGATCGAGAACTTCCGGCCTGGCACCCTGGAGCGATGGGGGCTGGGCTACGACGCGCTGCGCGCCGCCAACCGTGGCATCGTCATGGTGCGGATCAGCGGGTTCGGGCAGAGCGGGCCATACAGCAGACGCGCTGGCTATGGCGTGATCGGCGAGGCGCTGAGCGGTCTGCGCGAACTCACCGGCGATCCTGACCGGCCGCCGGCGCGCATCAACACGTCGCTGAGCGACTACCTGACCGGGCTGTACGCTGCGTTCGGCGCGATGATGGCGTTGAATCTGCGCGAACGTACGGGTGAAGGCCAGGTCGTCGACGCCGCTCTGTACGAATGCGCGTTCAGCATGCTCGAACCCCATGTGCCGGCCTTCGACAAGCTCGGCATCGTGGCACGCCGCAGCGGTTCGGCGCTGCCGGGCAGTGTGCCCAACAACCTGTACCGCTGCGCCGATGCGCGCTACATCCATATCACCGCGATGGCCGACTCGGTGTTTCGCCGTCTGTGCGCGGCGATGAATCGCGACGAACTGGCCGAAGATCCGCGCTTCGCGTGCGCGGCGCAGCGAGTGGCCAACGCCGAAGCGATCGATGCGCTCATCGCGCAGTGGACAGGCAGCCTGACGCTGGCCGACGTCGAGGCCGCGCTGCAGTGCCGCGACGTGCCTGCCTCGCGCATCTACGACGTCGCCGACATCTTCGCTGATCCGCATTACGCGGCGCGCGGCATGCTGGCGCGCGTGCCGTCGGAGGAACTGGGCGGCGTCACGCTGGCCAACGTCGTGCCGCGTCTGCTCGGGACACCTGGGCGAGTCCGCCAGGCCGGCGGCGCGGTGGGCCGCGATACGCGCGGCGTGCTGTCGCGTTTGCTCGGCCTGTCCGACGCGCAGATCGATTCGTTGGCCGACCAGCACGTGATCGCCTGCGCGCCGTCCGCGGCATCGGATTGAGTCCGGCGCCGATCCATTCCCACCGAATCCGTTCATCCTGTTGCCTGGAGAATTGTCATGTCGACGCAGAAAATACTGAGCGAAGTTGCCGGTTCGATCTGGAAGATCGAAACCGCCGCCGGCCAGCGCATCGCCGCGGGTCAATCGATCATCATCATCGAATCGATGAAGATGGAGATTCCCGTCGAGGCGCCGGTCGATGGCGTGATCACCACGATCCTGGTCGACGAGGGGCAGGCGGTGTCCGAAGGGCAAGCGCTGGCAATCATCGAACCGGCGGTGTGAGGGCGTGATGACGGCGAATACCAAAGCAGCCGCAATGCCCGTCGGTGAGAATGCCGGTGCGTCCGGCAAGGCCGACAGCGCCGACTGGCACGATGAGCTCACCGAGTTGCAGCAGCGCCGCCAATGGGCTGACGGCCTTGGCGGAGCCGAGGCGGTGGCCCGCCATCATGACAATGGCCGATTGACGGTACGCGAGCGGATCGCTGCGCTCACCGATGCCGACAGCTTCCAGGAAGTGGGCAAGCTGGCCGGCCAGGGCCACTATCAGGATGGCCGCGTCACGCATGTGACGCCGGCCCCATACGTGATGGGCCTGGCTTCGATCGGCGGCCGGCCGGTCGCGATCGGCGGCGAAGACTATACGATCCGCGGCGGTTCCAGCTGGAGCGGCGATCGCAAGAAGGGCGGCCAAGGCGGCTTCGTCGAGGAACTGGCGCTCAAATACCGGATTCCGCTGGTCAACCTAATCGACGGCGTAGGCGGCAGCGTCACCTCGGCCAAGCGGCGCGGGCATACGGTGTTTCCGGGCGTGCATGGCTTCGAGACTTCGGTCGCATTGATGTCGGTCGCGCCGGTGGTCAGCGTCGTGCTCGGCACCGCGGCCGGGGGCCCGGCCGGCCGCGCGATGCTGTCGCATTGGTCGTTGATGGTCAAGGACAACTCGCAAGTGTTCGCCGCCGGCCCGCCGGTCGTCGAGCGCTCGCTCGGCCACAAGATCAGCAAGGAAGAGCTGGGCGGCGCGCAGGTCGCGGTCGCGCAGGCCGGTTCGATCGACAACGTTGCCGGCAGCGAGGCCGAGTGCTTCGAACTGATCCGGCGCTACCTGTCGTACATGCCGACCAATGTGTGGGAACTGCCGCCGGCGCTGCCTTGCGATGACCCGGTCGATCGCCGCGATGAAGCGCTGGCGTCGATCGTGCCGAAAAACCGCAAGAAACCCTATGACATGCGCAAGCTGGTGTCGATGGTCGTCGATCGCGATTCGATGTTCGAGATCCAGCCCAGCTTCGGCCGCGCGATCATCACCTGCCTGGCGCGGCTCAATGGCAAAGTGGTCGGCGTGATCGCCAATAATCCGATGATCTACGGCGGAGCGCTCGACGGCAAGGCGGCGCGCAAGCAGACGCATTTCATCGAACTATGCGACACCTTCCACATCCCCTTGCTTTTCTTCGTCGACGTGCCCGGCTTCATGGTCGGCAAGGAGGCCGAGCTGGCGGGTACGCTGCGTGAAGGCATGCGCAGCGTCTACGTGGGGTTGCAGGCCACGGTGCCGATGATGACGGTGGTCGTGCGCAAGTGCTATGGCATGGCCGGCATGGCGGCTACCGACAAGAACGGCATCGGACTCAAGCTGGCGTGGCCGTCGGCCGAATGGGGATCGCTGCCGATCGAGGGGGGTGTGGCGGCTGCGTTTCGGCGCGAGATCGCGCAGGCGGCCGACCCCGCTGCGCGCGAGCGCGAGCTCGAAGCCGAACTGCGCGTGCTGGCGTCGCCGTTTCGCACGGCCGAGGCCTTCGGCGTCGAGGATGTGATCGATCCGCGGGAGACGCGGCGCTATTTGTGCCGCTTCATCGACGCCGCGCAGATCGGCTTGCGCACGACGCTCGGCATCAAGTCGCGCGGCGGCGTGCGGCCCTGATCGAGGCTTGCGCGGCGCACGCCGTGCTGCGCAAGTCGGCCCTGGTCGATCCGTTACCAGTGCTGTCAATGTCGGCTTGAACGGCGCGCCTGTCGGGCCGCGCTACACTGCGCAGCGTGGCGCCGAGCTCGCGGCCGCCGTGTCGTCGCGGGCGTCGGGCGCCGCCGTGCGCTTGCCGCGCACGCTCGACGGAGATCTTTCGCAATGGCCGACCGCCGCTACGGCATCGAAACGCTGTGCCTGCATGCCGGGCAGATTCCTGATCCTGCCACCGGCGCCCGTGCCGTGCCGATCCATCAGACCACCTCGTACGTGTTCGATTCGGCCGATCACGCCGCCAGCCTGTTCAATCTGCAGACCTTCGGCAACGTCTATTCGCGCTTGTCGAACCCGACGGTGGCGGTATTCGAAGAACGCGTCGCGGCGCTGGAAAACGGCCGGGCCGCGATCGCCGCGGCCAGCGGCATGGCTGCCGAGATGGTTGCGATGCTTACGCTGTGCCGCCAGGGTGATCACATCGTCGCGGCCAATACGCTGTATGGCGGCACCTACTCGCAATTCGCCGTCACCTTCGCGCGCTTCGGCATCGAGTGCACTTTCGTCGAGCCCGACGAGCCCGAGAACTTCCGGCGCGCATTGCAGCCGAATACCAAGGCGCTGTTCGCCGAATCGATCGCCAACCCGCGCTTGAACGTACTCGACATCGAGGCGGTGGCGAACATCGCGCACGGACACGGCGTGCCGCTGGTGGTCGACAACACGCTGGCTTCGCCGTATCTGTGCCGGCCGCTCGATCACGGTGCCGACATCGTCGTGCATTCGGCCACCAAATACCTGGGCGGCCACGGCACCACGCTGGGCGGCGCGGTCGTCGAGTCGGGCCGCTTTCCATGGGACAACGGCAAATTCCCCGAAATGGTCGAGCCCTCGAAGGGCTATCACGGCGTGCGCTTCTACGAAACCTTCGGGGATTTCGGCTTCACGATGAAGGCGCGCATGGAGACGATGCGCACGCTCGGCCCCACCTTGTCGCCGATGTCGGCCTGGCTGCTGCTGCAGGGCATCGAGACCTTGCCGGTGCGCATGGATCGGCACGTGCAGAACGCGCAGCGCATCGCCGAGCATCTGGCGGCGCACCCGCAGGTGGCGTGGGTCAACTACCCGGGTTTGGAAGGCAGCCGCTATCACGCACTGGCCGCCAAGTATCTGCCGCGCGGCGCCGGCGGCATTCTCGCCTTCGGCGTGAAGGCGCCGGGGCAGGGCGGTGCCGATGCCGCGCGCCGTGCCGGCGAGCGCTTCATCGAGGCGGCCAGCTTCATGAGCCACCTGGCCAATGTCGGTGATGCACGCACGCTGATCATCCATCCGGCTTCGACCACGCATCGCCAGCTCGATGATGCGCAGCAACTTGCTGCCGGCGTCGCGCCTGACATGATCCGCATGTCGGTGGGGCTGGAATCGATCGACGATCTTCTGTGGGACATCGATCAGGCGCTGGAACGTTCGCAATGCTGAGTCGTGTGCTGGGCGCGCTGGTGGTGTGGGCGGTGTTCGCCGGCGGGGTGTCGAACGCGGCGGGTCCGTCGGATGCAGTTGCTTCATCGAATGCGGTCGGTGCGTCGAGCGCGGTCAATTCGTCGAACGCGGCGAGCCCCTCGAACGCAGCCGCTCCATCGAAGGCCCACGCCTTCGAAGACACGATCGCCGAGCGCGCGCGCCCCTGTACGCTGTGCCATGGCGCGCAGGGCCGCGCCGGGCCCGATGGCTATTACCCGCGCATCGCCGGCAAGCCGGCCGGCTACCTGCTGCATCAGCTGCAGAACTTTCGTGACGGCCGCCGCCAGTACGAACCCATGGCCGTGCTGCTCGAACACCTGGGCGACGATTACCTGCGCGAGATCGCCGGGTACTTCGCCACTTTGGATCTGCCTTATCCGCCGCCGCAGCCGGCAGCGGTGTCAGGCGCCGTGCTCGAACGCGGCCGGCGTCTGGTCGCCGAGGGCGATGCCGCACGCCAACTGCCCGCCTGCGCGGCCTGTCATGGTTCTGCGCTCACGGGTGTCGTGCCGGCCATCCCTGGGCTGCTCGGCCTGCCGCGCGACTATCTGAACGGCCAGCTCGGCGCCTGGAAGGCCGGCCAGCGCCGCGCGCACGCGCCCGACTGCATGGCCGAGATCGTGCAAAAGCTCAGCCCGGATGACATCGCTGCGTTGACCGGCTGGCTGGCCGCGCAGCCCTTGCCGGCCAACACGCATCCGGCTGCCGCGCTGCCGGCACCGCTGCCGCTGACCTGCGGCGGTGTGCCGGCCTCGGCGCAGGCCGTGAACGCAGCCGGCGGAGCGCAGCGATGAAGCGCAGCATGCGGCGATGGCTGTTTGCGATACTGACCCTGGCCGTGATCATCGGCGCCGGCGTCGCGCTGGTCGTGGCGCTGAACCTGCGTGACGAAGCCCCGCTCGACGGCAGCGCATCGGGCAGCGAACTCGCGGCGCGCTTCACCAACCCCGCATTGATCGAGCGCGGCCGCTATCTGGCGCAGGCCGGCAATTGCATGACCTGCCATACCGTGCGCGGCGGCGCACCCTATGCCGGCGGTCGGCCGATCGATACGCCATTCGGCGTCGTGCATTCGAGCAATCTCACGTCCGATGCCGATACCGGCCTGGGCCGCTGGAGCGCAGGCCAGTTCTGGCGCGCGCTGCACAACGGGCGCTCGCGCGACGGCCGGCTGCTGTACCCGGCCTTTCCTTATCCGAATTACACGCAGGTCACGCGCGAAGATTCGGACGCGATCTATGCCTATCTGCGCAGCCTGCCGCCGGTGGCGCAGCCGAACCGGCCGCACGCGCTGCGTTTTCCGTATGACACGCAAGCGGCGCTGGCTGTCTGGCGCGCGCTGTTCTTCAGGCCCGGCGTGTTCCAGCCGCAAGCCGGGCAATCGGAGCAATGGAACCGCGGCGCCTATCTGGTCGGCGGCCTGGGCCACTGCAACGCCTGCCACGCCGGCCGCAATCTGCTTGGCGCCACCGGTGCCGCGCTCGAATTGGGTGGCGGCATGATCGCCGCGCAAAGCTGGTATGCGCCGTCGCTCGCCTCGCCCGCCGAGGCCGGTGTCGGCGACTGGCCGGCCGATGAAATCGTGCAGTTGCTCAAGACCGGGCAGAGCCCGCGCGGCATCGTCGTCGGGCCGATGGCCGAAGTGGTGGTGCGCAGTACGCAGCACCTGTCCGATGCCGATTTGCAGGCGATGGCGGCGTTCCTGAAATCGCTGCCGCCATCCGAGCCGCGTCGCCGGCCGGCTGCGCCGCCGGCGAGCGGCGAGCTGATGAAGCGCGGCGCCGTTCTCTACGAACGCCATTGCGCCGATTGCCACGGCGCCGACGGCCAGGGCCAGCCGCACGCCTATCCGCCGCTGGCCGGCAACCGCGCGGTCACGCTGGAGCCGCCGGCCAACGCGTTGCGAATCGTGCTGCACGGCGGTTACGCGCCGGCCACCGCTGCCAATCCGCGGCCGTTCGGCATGCCCCCGTTCGCGGCGCAGCTTGCCGACGACGAGATCGCGGCGGTCGTGTCCTACATTCGCGCCGCCTGGGGCAATCGCGGCTCAGAGGTCCGTAGCGTCGAGGTCGTGCGTTATCGGTGAGATTGCCCAGGCCGCCGACGGCCATGCCGGCGCAGCACATCAACCCTGCAGCACCCCACGCCGCATCTGATCCAGCTCGATCGACTCGAACAGCGCCTTGAAGTTGCCTTCGCCGAAGCCCTCGTCGCCTTTGCGCTGGATGATCTCGAAGAAGATCGGCCCGATCACCGTATTGGTGAAGATCTGCAGCAGCAGCCCGCCGTCGGGGCCGCCGTCGATCAGGATGCGGTTCTTCTGCAGCGCGGCCAGGTCTTCGCCGTGGCCCGGCAGCCGCTTGTCGACCAGCTCGTAATAGGTATCAGGCGTATCGAGAAAGACCACGCCGCTGGCGCGCAGCGCATCCACCGTGCGATAGATGTCATGCGTACCCAGCGCGATGTGCTGGATGCCCTCGCCGTGATACTGATCCAGATACTCCTGGATCTGCCCCTGCTTGTCGTTGCCTTCCTCGTTGATCGGAATGCGGATCTTGCCGCACGGGCTGGTCATCGCCTTCGACTTCACGCCGGTGGCCTTGCCCTCGATGTCGAAATAGCGGATCTCGCGGAAGTTGAACAGCCGCTCATAGAAATCCGACCACTCCTTCATGCGGCCGCGATGCACGTTGTGCGTCAGGTGGTCGACGTAAGCCAGGCCCGCGCCGACGTGGTTCGCATCTTCGCGCGCCGAGGCCGAGTCGATCGGCACGAAGTCGACGTCATAGATCGAGATGTCGCCGATGCCGCCGTTGCCCCCGTCCTTGCCGTGCCAGCGATCGACGAAATAGATCAGCGAATCGCCGATGCCCTTGATCGCCGGAATGTTCAGTTCCATCGGCCCTGATTTCGAATCGAAGCCCCATGCCCCCAGGTCGAGCGCGCGCTTGTAGGCGGCGGCCGCATCGTTGACGCGAAACGCGATCGCGCAGATCGACGGCCCATGCAACCGCGCGAAGCGCTGCGCGAACGAATCGGGCTCGGCGTTGACGATGAAATTGATGCCGCCCTGGCGATACAGCGTCACGTTCTTGTGCCGATGCCGCGCTACCGCCTTGAAGCCCATCTGCTCGAACAGCCGGCCCACCTCGGCCGGATTCGGCGCTGCGTATTCGATGAACTCGAAGCCGTCGGTGCCCATCGGGTTGTCCCAGGGTGTGAAAGCCATGCCTGCCTCCGTTCTGTAGATGCGACATTCTAGGAAAGTGGAAGCGCCATTCGCTGTCTATTTGTGGCCGTAAATCCGAAGTAAAGGGTAGAAAAGACTACTAAACTGGGTTATGCAGCAATAAAATTGCCATGCCACTCAATGCCAGGCCGTTACCGCCGCCCATCATGGACCTCGACCGCACCGACCTGCTGATCCTCGATACCCTGCAACAAGACGGCCGCATCAGCAATCAAGAGCTGGCCGAGCGCGTGGCTTTGTCGCCGTCGCCATGCCTGCGCCGCGTCAAGCGGCTGGAAGAGGAGGGCTTGATCCGCCGCTACGTCGCGCTGCTCGATGCCGAGCGTCTCGGCTTGGGCCTGCTGGCTTACGTCAACGTCAAGCTCGAAAAGCGCGCCATCGGGCGCGGTGGGCGCTTTGCCTTCGATGACTTCCGCGATGCCGTGTCGAGCTGGCCCGAGGTGGTCTCGTGCTACGCGATGACCGGCGATTCCGACTACCTGATGCGCGTGCAGGTGCGCGACCTGGCGCACTTTTCGCGCTTCGTCATGGATACGCTGCTGAAATACCCGGGTGTGCTCGACGTGCGTTCCAGCTTCGCGCTGGATCGGATCAAGGACACGACGGCCTTGCCGCTGCAGGCGCTGCGCTAGCTAGCGCCGCGCAGGATCAGCGATTCCGATTGCGCCGCAAGGTACTGGTCAGGTTCATCCGCGCCGCCGGATAAATCGTCTCGGTGATCTCGATCAGCAATTGCTGCGTCGTCTTGTAGTGCCGCAGCACGCGCAGCGCCGGGGACCCGGTGGGCGCATCGAGCAGCGCCGCCAGCTCGGCGTCGAGCAGCGTAGCCTGGATGGTTTGCCGCACCTCGTCGATCGACTGGCCGCATTCGCGCTCAAGAAAATCGCTGACCAGCACCTCGGGGTGGGCCTGCACCGAGTCGGCGATCCGCGCAAAGCGCGCATCGACGTAGATGTGCGCGCATGAAATCGGTCGTTCCTGCCGCTGCGCATCCACGCGCAGCCCTGCAAAGCACAACCATTGGCTGCCGTAGGGCGCTTGCAGCTCGCGCGCAGCCGCGCGCCCCAGCTTGACCGGCTGCACCGAGCGAATGCGCCGCACTTCGGTGGCTGCCACCTTCACCAGATCGTCGAGGCCGCCCAGCATCTGCGTATAGCCGCTGGCCGGGTCGGTGCTCTCGATGCGGCTGCCCACGCCCTTCTTGCGCGAGATGTAGCCGCGATCCTGCAGCGCCTGCAATGCGATGCGCACGGTCTGCCGGCTGACGCCGAAATCGTCGGCCAGTTCCAGCTCGGTCGGCAGCAGGCTGCCCACCACATAGCGGCCGCCCGCGATGGCCTCGATCAGCTTGCCGGCGACATCGGCGTAGCGAGTCGTCGGCTGGATGGTGTCATTGGGCATTTGATATGCTTGGTAAGTACGTACATAATAGCCAAAAGATCGGCAGGGCGGAAAGAAAAACCACCTTGCTCCGTATGCAACCCTTGAGTACGTCATTAAAAGTACGTACTTGTTTAAAGTCCGTGGCAGGAGCTCCCCGTGCAACAGCTCTCTGAAGAGCGCCGAATGATCAAGGAAGCAGCGCGCCAGTTCGCCATCGAACGCGTGCTGCCGGTGGCCAATCGGCTCGATCCCGAGAAAGGCGCGATCCCGCGCGATCTGATCGACGAGATGGCCGAGCTCGGCTACTTCGGCATCCTGCTTCCCGAGGAATACGGCGGCCTCGGCCTGGGCGCCTTCGAGTACTGCCTGGTCGCCGAAGAGCTGTCGCGCGCCTGGATGAGCGTGGGCAGCCTGATCGCGCGCGGCAACGGCTTGATCGGTGCGCTCAAGCAGCTCAGCCCCGAACAGAAGGCGCTCTATCTGCCGCGCATGGCGCGCGGCGAATTCCTCGGCGCGTTTTCGCTGTCCGAGCCCAACGCGGGCTCCGACGTGGCCAACATCAGCTGCCGCGCCGTGCGCGTCGGCGATGAATGGGAGATCACCGGCAACAAGTACTGGTGCACCTTCGCCGACGAGGCCGATTTCATCCTGGTGATCGCACGCACCGATCCGCAGATCGATCCCAAGGCCCGCCATCGCGGCCTGAGCGGCTTCCTGATCGAAAAGCCGCGCGGCGCGCTGCCCGCAGGCGTGCAGGGCAGCCCGATTCCCAAGATCGGCTATTACGGCTGGACGACCTGGGAACTGGCCTTCGATCGCTGCCGTGTGCCGGCCAGCAGCATGGTCTGCGAAGAAGGCAAGGCGTTCTACCTGGCCACCGCAGGCCTGGAAACGGCGCGCGCCCACACCGCGGCGCGCTCGGTCGGGCTGGCGCAAGGCGCGCTCGAAGACGCGATCAGCTACGCGCGCGAACGGCAGCAGTTCGGCCACCCGATCGGCGATTTCCAGGCGATCCGCTTCAAGATCGCCGACATGGCCACGCAGATCGCCGCGGCGCGCGCCCTGCTCTACAGCGTTTGCGAAAAGATCGACAGCGGCGTGCGCTGCGACACCGAGGCGTCGATGGTCAAGCTGTTTGCCAGCGAGATGTCCGAGCGCGTGACCAGCGAAGGGCTGCAGATCCACGGTGGCGCCGGCTACACCACGCACTTCGCCGCCGAGCGCTACTGGCGCGATGCGCGCTTGACCAAGATCTTCGAGGGCACGTCGGAGATCCAGATGCGGATCATTTCCGACAGCTTGCTGGGCAAGCCGGCTCGCTGATTTTCGCCGAACCCTTGAATCAGCCTGCGCGCCGGCCGGTCGTCTCGAGGACGTCGGCGCGCGCCGAGGCGGCACCGGCGATGGCGGCAGAGGTGCTGGCAGCAGAAGCGGCGGCAGCCGCATCCATCGCGGCCGGCATTGCCGCGCCGGGCAGCGGCTCGCCTTCCAGCCCGCGCTGCCAGATGTCGATCACCATCTCGGCAAACTGCTCGTAACTCATCGGCCCGTCGGGCCGCAGCCACGCAAACGTGAAGTTGATCGTGCCCAGCAGCGCCATCGTCAGCGGCGTGCGCAGCGCGGGCGTCATGCGCTGCGGAAATGCGCGTTCCAGCGTGTCGGCCAGCGCCGACACCACGGCGCGCTCGCGATCCTTGATCCGTTCGCGCAACTGCGGCGCCAGGAACTTCACGTCGTGCAGCAGCGCCACGTGATAGTCGTGCGAATGCCGATATTCGGCCATCAGCTCGCGCACCAGCGCCGATAGTTCCTGCCGAGCCGGCAAGCGTCGGGCGCGCACCTGGTCGACGATCGCATTGAGCCTGGCCGTGTAGCGCTCCAGCGAATCGAACAGAATCGCTTCCTTGCTCGGATAGTAGTGATACAGCCGCGCCTTCGAGGTGCCGCAGGTCTGCGCCAACTCGGCCATTGAAGCGCTCGGATAGCCGATTTCGGCGAAGGCGCGCACCGCCAGCTCGAGAATGCGGTCGCGCTGCTGTTCGTAGTCGATGGCTTTGGGTCGGGACATCGATGGATGATAGCGGTCTCAGCGATCGTCGTAGCTGAGCACGACGCGCTCGGTCAGCGGGTGCGACTGACAGGTCAGCACGTAGCCGTCGGCGATCTCCTGCTCTTCCAGCGTGTAGTTCTTGTCCATTCGCACCTGGCCTTCCAGCACGCGCGCGCGGCAGGTGCAGCAGACGCCGCCCTTGCAGGCATACGGCAGGTTGATGCCGGCGGCCAGGCCGGCATCCAGGATCACCTGCCCTTCGAACGGCACCTGCAGCTCGCGTGCCTTGCCGTCGACGATCACCGACACGGCGGCGCGCGGGCCGTCGATCATCGGTGCTGCTGCGCGCAGGCTGCCGGCCGCCGGCAGCGGCACGCCAAAGCGTTCGATGTGAATGCGCGCCGGCGCCAGGCCGCGCGCGCGCAGTGCGGCTTCGGCCGCGTTCATCATCGGGTCGGGGCCGCAGACGAAGGCCTCGTCGATCGTTGCCGGCGGGATCAGCGCGTCGAGGAACTCGCCGCACTTGGCCTCGTCGAGCAGGCCGTTGAACAGCGGCACTTCCTGTGCTTCGTCGGACAGCACGTGATACAGGCGCAGCCGCCCCAGATAGCGGTTCTTCAGGTCTTCCAGCGCTTCGACGAACATGATCGACGCAGTGCCGCGATTGCCGTAGACCAGCGTGAAGCGGCTTGCCGGTTCGGCCGCCAGCGTGGTGGCGATCAGCGACAGCATCGGCGTGATGCCCGAGCCGCCGGCGAAGCCCACGTGGTGCCGCGCGCGGCCGGCATCCAGCGGCACGAAGAAGCGGCCGTCGGGCGTCATCACGTCCAGCGTCTGGCCGACGCGGATCTGGTCGTTGGCCCAGTTCGAGAACAATCCGCCCGGCACGCGCTTGATGGCGATGCGCAGCTCGCCACGCCGCTCATAGTCATCGACGCCGACACAGATCGAATAGGAGCGCCGTTGCTCGGCGCCGTCGATGGCCGTACGCAGCGTCAGAAACTGCCCGGCCTTGAAACGATAGTGATCGCGCAGCGCGGACGGCACGTCGAAGGCCAGCGAGATGCTGTCGGCGGTTTCGGCGCGCCGGTCGAGCACGCGCAGCGGATGAAAGCTGGGGGTCATGGCGGATGGGCGCGGTCAATACGGCTTGAAATAATCGAAGGGCTCGGCGCAGGAAAGGCAGCGATACAGCGCCTTGCAGGGCGTCGAGCTCCAGCGGCTGATCACCTCGACGTTCGGCGAACCGCAGCGCGGGCATTCGGGATCGACCTCGGCGCCGGCCGCGCCGCTGCTGCCGCGGGCGTGCCAGCGGATCGGCTGCATCGCGCTTGTTCTGGGCGAGGCAGACGCCAGCGACGAGACAGACGATCCCGATGCCGAAGCATGCACGCCGCTGGCACAGGCCGGCGGTGCAATGCCGTACTCGCGCAGCTTGCGGCGACCGTCGTCGCTGATCCAGTCGGTGCTCCACGCGGGCGATAGCGTGATGCGCACCTCTGCTTGCGGATAACCGCCGCGCGACAGCGCATCGCGCACGTCGGCCATGATCGCTTCAGTGGCCGGGCAGCCGCTGTAGGTGGGCGTCAACACGACGACGGCATGGCCGTCTTCAACGAACGCCTCGCGCACCATGCCCAGGTCGGCCAGCGTCAGCACCGGCACCTCGGGGTCGGGCAGCGCGCCGGCCAGTTCGAACAGCGCATCGTCGCGCGCCATGGCCGCCTCCTGCTTCACCAGCTGGCGTGCGGGTGAGCGCGCGCCAGCGACTGCATCTCGGCCAGCATCAAGCCCAGGTGCTCGCTGTGCAGCCCCTGCCGGCCGGTGCTGCGAAACTGGCTGTCACCGGGCCAGCGCAGCGTCGCTTCATCGACCAGCGTGCGCATCGTTGCCAGCCAGGCTTCGCGCAGCGCCGAGCCGGCCACGCCGATGCCGGCCGCGGCCGCGCGCGTATCGAGCGCGTCATCGGTGAACCATTCGTTGGTGTAGGGCAGCAGCGCATCGAGCGCGTGCTGGGCGCGCCGATGCGATTCGTCGGTGCCGTCGCCGAAGCGCAGCAGCCAGTCGGCGCCGTGGCGCAGGTGGTAGCTGGCCTCCTTCAGCGACTTGGCCGCGATCGCGGCCAGCTCGGCATCGTTGGACGCCGACAGCTGCCGCCACAGCTCCACCGCATACGCTGAATACAGCGTGTTGCGCACGATGGTGAACGCATAGTCGCCGTCGGCCGCGCCGGCCGAGGCGACGCCGCTGTTGGGCAGCTCCAGCGCGGTGAAGTTGCGAAAGCCGGCCGCGTCGCGGAAATACGCGTAGCGGTTCTCGTCGGCGTCGCCGCCCTCCAGCGCCGCCGCCTGCTGATACAGCAAGCGCGCCTGGCCCAGCAGGTCGAGCGAGATGTTGGCCAGCGCCAGGTCTTCTTCCAGCACCGGGCCGTGGCCGCACCATTCCGACAGTCGATGCGACAGCACCAGCGCGTTGTCGGCCAGGCGCAGCAGATACTGGGCGTGTTCGTCGCGGTTCATCACATGTGCTTCAGTTCGTCGGGCAACACGTAAAAGGTCGGATGCCGATAGATCTTGTCGCCCATCGGATCGAAGAACTCGGCCTTGGCCTCGGGTTCCGATGCGGTGATCGCGGCCGAAGGCACGACCCAGATCGACACGCCTTCCTGGCGCCGCGTGTAGACGTCGCGCGCCATCTGCAGCGCCTGCCTGGCGTCGGCGGCATGCAGGCTGCCGCAATGCTTGTGTTCCAGGCCCTGCTTGCTGCGGATGAAGACTTCCCACAGCGGCCATTCGTCGTTCGGTGTGCTCATCGTCGGCTGATCCTGTGATGGTGTCTGCGCTTGCACGTCGCTCGTTGCCGTCGTGTCGCCTTGCGCTGTGCTGCGCGATGCGGTAGCACGCTGCAGGCGTCCAACCGGCGCTAGGCCGCCTCGCGCTGGCGCCGTGCCGCCTGCTTGCGCGCATAGACCAAAGCGGCCTCGCGCACCCAGGCGCCGTTCTCATGCGCGCGCCGGCGCGTTTCCAGCCGCTCGCGATTGCACGGCCCGTCGCCGTTGACCACGCGCCAGAACTCGTCCCAGTCGATCGCGCCGTAGTCGTAGTGGCCGGTCTGCTCGTTCCACTTCAGGTCGGGGTCGGGTATTTGCAGCCCGAGCAGCTCGGCCTGCGGCACGGTGGCGTCGATGAACTTCTGGCGCAGGTCGTCGTTCGAGATCCGCTTGATGCCCCACTGCATCGTCTGCGCCGAATGGATCGAATCCTTGTCGCTGGGGCCGAACATCATCACCACCGGCCACCACCAGCGATCGAAGGCCTCTTGCGCCATCGCCTTCTGCTCGGGCGTGCCGTTGCACAGCGCCAGCATCAGCTCGTAACCCTGGCGCTGATGGAACGACTCTTCCTTGCAGATGCGGATCATGGCGCGTGCGTAGGGCCCATACGAGCAACGGCACAGCGGGATCTGGTTCATGATCGCCGCGCCATCGACCAGCCAGCCGATACAGCCCATGTCGGCCCAGCTCAGCGTCGGATAGTTGAAGATCGATGAATACTTGGCCTTGCCCGACAGCAGCGCGGCAATCATGTCGTCGCGCGACACCCCCAGCGTTTCTGCGGCTGAATACAGATACAGGCCATGGCCGCCTTCGTCTTGCACCTTGGCCAGCAGGATCGCCTTGCGCCGCAGGCTGGGTGCGCGCGTGATCCAGTTGCCCTCGGGCAGCATGCCCACCACCTCGGAATGCGCGTGCTGCGAGATCTGCCGCACCAGCGTGCGGCGATAGGCTTCGGGCATCCAGTCCCGCGGTTCGATCTTGTGGTCGTGATCGATGCGGGCATCGAACTGGGCTTGCCGGGCCAGCGCCGCTGCGTCGTCCGCGCTCGCCTCGACCGGCTGCGGTCCGGTGCCTTGCCCGGGCAGATCCATTGCCTGCGTATACATGCCTTGTCTGCCTCCGCCGCCGATTGGGTTGGTCATTTTATATCCCGACCGGTCGGCTGATCAATGGGATTTAAGGGGCTGGCACGCAGACGAATTACCCGACGATGCGCTTGCTGCGGTTATGACTCGCTAGATGATCGGCCGACGTAGCCGGTGACCTTCTGGTAGCGGAAAGTGCCTGGCGCCACGTTCAATTGCGGCATCGCAGCAAATGCGACACACGTCAATTCAGCGAAAATCTCAGAGAGAAGGTCCGCTGACACGCTCCGCATGCCAAAGGGAAAGCACTTCGAGCCGATTGGCTCGTGCGCGGTAATAGACCCAATACCGGATGCGTTCGAGATAGAACCGCCGTACATCGGGCACGCTTGCCTGCGTCACCAGGCTGCCGATGTCAGGCCGAATCGTCAAAAGCTCGAAAGCCGCCTTCAGGTCGACGCTTACAGCATCAGGCGCTGCAGGCCGGTTCAGAAACCACCATTGAACGACGCGTTCGATCTCTCTCGCGGCACGCCGTGAGACCCGGAGTTCGAGTGGCATGCTCAGCCACGGCGACGCAGGCGGGCAAAGAGTTCATCGCCGGAAATCGTGTCCCCGCGCTCGGCCTCGGCAATGCCGGCTTCGAGTTCGGCCAGTTCTTCGGGAGATAGACGAGCCTCGCCCGCGCGTTCGCGCGTGAGGACGAACACCTCGGTGCCGTCTTCAATCGCAGCGCCTCTGATCTTGACGTTTCCGTCAATAACCGTGCCGATGGCAACTTTCATAGGAGAATAATACTCCGTGCCCGATCTACGAGCGCCGGTTCTCTTCGTTCGATAGATCTAGGTCCGTCGGGTGACGGTAGCCCCAAAGTTGACACGGCGCTGGCGCCGGCACATAATTCGCGGTTCCCTGGAGGGGTGCCCGAGTGGCTAAAGGGGGCAGACTGTAAATCTGTTGGCTTACGCCTACGTTGGTTCGAATCCAACCCCCTCCACCAGGTCTCGATGTCGGTGTGCCAGGTGATTACCTGGGGGTCGGCCCAGGCGGGTGTAGCTCAATGGTAGAGCAGAAGCCTTCCAAGCTTACGACGAGGGTTCGATTCCCTTCACCCGCTCCAGCCTTCGGGCGGTCTGGCCGATGCCAGGCGGCCGGCGGGCCGCGCACGTCGGGTCGAGAGCGCAGCGATTGAGGTTTTGCAGTTTTCAGGGCCTGCCCATGTGGCTCAGTGGTAGAGCACTCCCTTGGTAAGGGAGAGGTCACGCGTTCGATCCGCGTCATGGGCACCAGCAATTTTTTGACAGCACCGAAGAAAAACCGGAGTTCGACATGGCGAAGGGTAAGTTCGAGCGCACGAAGCCGCACGTGAACGTGGGTACGATCGGTCACGTGGACCATGGCAAGACGACGCTGACGGCGGCGATCACGACGGTGCTGTCGAGGAAGTTTGGCGGGGAAGCCAAGGGGTACGATCAGATTGACGCGGCGCCGGAAGAGAAGGCGCGCGGGATCACGATCAACACGGCGCACGTGGAGTACGAGACGGCGAATCGTCACTACGCGCACGTGGACTGCCCGGGGCACGCGGACTACGTGAAGAACATGATCACGGGCGCGGCGCAGATGGACGGCGCGATCCTGGTGGTGTCGGCCGCTGACGGCCCGATGCCGCAGACGCGCGAGCA
>JAFKGG010000171.1 GCA_017307915.1 Burkholderiales bacterium
AACGTGCCGACCATCGGCGAGACGCTGCCCGGTTTCGAGACGACCGGTTGGTTCGGGTTCGTTGCGCGCGCCGGTACGCCGCCCGAAGTCGTCGATCAGTATGCCAAGGCGACCGCGCAGGCGCTTGCCATACCGGCGGTTCGTGAGAAGTTCAGCGCGATGAATCTGATGGCCGAGTCGAAGGGGCCGGCCGAGTTTGCGGCGATGCTGCGGGCTTCGCACGCCAAGTTCACCAAGATCATCCGGGACGGAAACATCTCGGTGAGCTGAGGCACGGCAAGCGCGCCGGCCTGCGGGCCGGCGATGGCTGAGCTGATTGATCTGCCGATGCCACTGCCGCCGCCGGCTCAGCCGGCGGCGGCTTTGCGATGGTCGTGCTTATCGCCCCGTGAACTTGGGCTTGCGTTTTTCTTTGAAGGCTCGCGTGGCTTCGCGATGGTCGTCCATTTCCATCGTGATGTGTTCCAGCGCATAAGCGGCCGGCTGCACCAGAACGTTTCGTTCCTTGATGATCGAATTCAGGCTCAGCTTGGTCCAGCGGATGGCCCAGGTGGCACCGTTGGCCAACTCGGTGGCGATCTCGCGGGCCTTTTCCATGACCTGATCGCACGGCACCGAGTAATTGACCAGGCCCATGCGTTCGGCGTCAGGCCCGTGGATCAGCATGCCGCGGAGCAGGAACTCCTTGGCGCGCGACATACCCAGCAGCAGGGGCCACATGACGGCGCCGCCGTCGCCGGCGACCAGGCCGACGCGGACGTGCGGATCGCCAATCCGTGCCTTGTCCGACATCACCGTGATGTCGCAGAACAGAGAGACCGTGGCGGCAAGCCCGACCGCATCGCCATTGAGGGCGGCGATGATGGGTTTGTCGAGCTCGAGAATGTTGTTGACGAGCCGGCGGCCCACCGCCGGATCATGGGCTTCACCTTCTTCGAGGAAGTCGCCGCCTGGCCGGCTCGACATTGCCTTGACGTCGCCGCCGACGCTGAAGTAGTCGCCGGCGCCGGTGAGGATCACAGCGTTGACGCGCTGGTCGTTGGCCAGATCGAACCAGATCCGGTGCAGTTCCCGGATCATCGTTCGATTCATGGCGTTGCGGACTTCGGGGCGGTTCAGAGTCACCGTGGCGACTTTGTCCGCGACTTCAACCTTCAGGTGTTCATATCCGTCGTAAGAAACCATCGGTACTCCTCGCTGTTTGGACTGTACGGCCGGAACCCGGGTGGCATCACGTGATGCCGAAGGGTCGTTGGTCTGACCTACAGACAGATGATACCGAACTGCCCCGCAACTGCAAGCGTCATCTCTCACTGACGGTGATGGTGGGCGGCCCGACAGACCCGGGGCCGCGCCGGTGTCGGCCTCAACCCCGCCGCGCTGCTTCGATCGCCGCGACGTCGATCTTCCTCATCTGCATCATCGCGTCGAAGGCGCGCTTGGCGGCTGCGCGATCAGGGTCTGCGATCGCTTCCAGCAGGACTCGCGGCGTGATCTGCCAAGACAGACCCCATTTGTCCTTGCACCAGCCGCATGCGCTTTCCTGGCCGCCGTTGCCGACGATCGCGTTCCACAAGCGGTCGGTTTCGGCCTGATCCTCGGTGGCGATCTGGAACGAGAAAGCCTCGGTTTGCTTGAATGCAGTGCCACCGTTCAGGCCGACGCAAGGGACGCCGATGACCGTGAACTCGACCGTCAGGACATCACCTTGCTTGCCCGACGGATAGTCGCCGGGCGCGTGAAGAATGGCGCCCACCGCGCTGTTCGGAAACGTCTGCGCGTAGAACTGCGCGGCCTCCAAAGCGCTGTCTTCGTACCAGAGGCAAATCGTGTTCTTGCTGATCACTTTGGTTCTCCGATTCGTTCAGGCCAGGCAGACGATGGATTTGCCGGTTTCCGTCCTGCTCTCCAGCCGCAAGTGTGCCGTTTCGACCTCGTCCAGGGTATAACGCCCGCTGATCGAGATCTGCAACGTCCCATCCAGCAGTGCGGCAAAGACGTCGTGCGCCCTTCGGCGGACAGACTGCTTGTCGGCAATGTGATCGGCCAGGCGGGGGCGGGTCAGGAACAGCGAGCCCGCTTCGCCCAGCTCAAGCGGGTCCAGATCCTGTATCGAACCGGAAACGGCGCCGTAGTTGACGACCAGGCCACGCACGCGCGTGCAGCGGAAACTATGGCGTAGCGTCGTACGGCCCACAGCGTCGAAGACCACGTCCACGCCGCGGCCTTCGGTTCGCTCGAGAATCTCGTCGGCGAATCGGCCCTCTCGATAGGGAAAGACGGCTGCGGCGCCGAGCGCGCGGGCGATGTCGGCCTTTTCCGGAGAGCCGGCGGTGGCGTATACGCTGACGCCTCTTGCTCTGGCCATCTGCACCAGCAATTGACCGATTGCGCCGGCGGCGGCATGCACCAGGCAGGTGTCGCCCGCTTCGAGCTTGGCCACGTCATTGATGAGATAGTGCGCGGTGCTTCCCTGAAAGATGGATGCGCCGGCCAATTCCAGCGGCAACGCTTGCGGAACCGGCGCGATCAGCCGTGCAGGCACGACTGCATACTCGGCATAGCTGCCCCAGCTGATGCACCAGGCCACACGATCGCCGGAAGCGCAGTCGTCGACCCCATCGCCCACCGCAACGACTTCGCCCGCGCCTTCCATGCCAAGCGTGCAAGGCAGGGGCACGGGGTAGGTGCGCGAATTGGCGTACTTGCCCTGGCGGGTATGAATATCCATGAAGTTCACCCCGGCGACCAGGACGCGGACGAGCACTTCGCCGCGGCCCGGCACCGGAACTGGAACCTCTCTGCGAAGCAGAACTTCAGGGCCACCATAGCGCTCGATCTGGATGGCGTGCATACGAGCTTCGGCACTCTCCGTTCGTTTGATAGAGGTCATGAGGCCATGTCTTTACAGAAGTGGATTGCGTGCGCGCGAAGCTCGTGACATCGACGGAGCGCTTCCCCGTCGAAGAATGATCGCTCAGCCCGGTATCAGCGCTGCGGCGGCTCGATCTGCAAGCGTGCGGCGAGCTGGCGCAGCCGCTCGATTCCCGGATCTTTGCGCGGCCAGCCGAGCTCGACGCCATCGCCCGCGTGGCGCGGCAGCACGTGCAGGTGCAGATGCGGCACCGTCTGCCAGCCGGCCGGCTTGTTGGCCTGCAGCACAGTGATGCCTTCGGGCGCAAACGCCTTCTGCACGGCCAGCGCGATGCGCCGTGCCGCGCGCATCAGCGCGGCGGCCTCGTCATCCGTGCAGTCCAGCAGCGTTTCGCGCGGCGCCTTGGTGGCGACGATCACGTGGCCGTCATTGACCTGACCGGCATCCATGAAAGCGAAGACGAGCTCGTCTTCATAGACCTTGGCGCAGGGTAGTTCGCCGGACAGCAGTTTCTCGAAGATGGTGCTCATGCCGGCTCCAGCGTAGCAGTCTTGCGCGCGGGCAGCGCCTCAGACGCCTAGATAGCGCTGCAGGATCTCCGGCTGTGCCTTCAGCTCGGCAGCCGGCCCCTCATGCACGATGTGGCCATTATTGATGATGTACACGCGCGTGGCTAGCGCCAGCGTCGCGGCCAGGTTCTGTTCCACCAGTACGATGGTCTGGCCGGCCTTGGCCAAGTCGCGGCAGGCGCGCACGAGATCGCGCACGATCACCGGCGCCAGGCCCTCGAACGGCTCGTCGAGCAGGATGATCTTCGGGTCGCGCACCAGTGCGCGCGCGATCGCCAGCATCTGCTGCTCGCCGCCGGAAAGGTCGGTGCCCCGGCTCGTGCGGCGTTCTTTCAGGCGCGGAAACATCGTGTAGATGCGTTCCAGCGGCCACCTGCTCGCGGCCGTCAACCCGGCGAGGAGGATGTTCTCCTCCACGTTCAGGCTGCCGAAAATCCGCCGGTCCTCGTGCACCAATTGCATGCCCTCGCAGGCAATGGCGTGCGACTTCCTGCCCGCCAGCTCCAGGCCGTCGAGCTTGACGCTGCCGGTGCGCGGCCGCACCACGCCCATCAGGCTCTTCAGCGTCGTCGACTTGCCGGCGCCGTTGCGGCCCAGCAGTGCCACTACCTCGTGCTTCTCCACGCGCATCGAGACGTCGAACAGGATGTGGCTGTCGCCGTAGTAGCTGTTCAGCTCGGTGACTTCGAGCAGGCTCATTGCACCTCCGCCTCATCGTGAATGCCGCCCAGATAGGCCTCCTGGACTTCCGGGTTGTTGCGGATCTCTTCGGGCGTGCCTTCCACCAGCAGCCTGCCTTCCTGCAGCACCGTGACCTTGCCCACCAGCTCGAACAGCGCATCCATGTCGTGGTCGATCACGATCATCGTGCGGCCTGCGGCGATCGATTTCAGCAGAGCCACCGTCTCCACCCGCTCTTGCGGGCTCATGCCAGCCAAGGGCTCGTCCAGCAGCAGCAGGCTGGGCGAGGTGGCCAGCGCCAGCCCGATCTCCAGCCGCCGCTTCTCGCCGTAGGCGAGCTCGGACACCGGTGTGTCCAGCCGGCTGCTCAGGTGCACCAGCGCCGCCGTGTCCTCTACCTGAGAATCCAGGCCGCGCACCTTGGGCAGCGACTTGAGCAGGTCCAGCCTGAACTTGCCGCGTAGCTCGCCCAGCGCCGCGATGGCCAGGTTCTGGCGCACCGTGAGCCGGTCGAACAACTGGTTGATCTGGTAGCTCTTGGTCAGCCCGAGCTGGCAGGCGTCGGCGACGCGCATGCCGGTGATGTCGCGTCCGTCGAAGATGATCTTGCCCGAACTGGGCTTCACCTCGCAGGTCAGCATCTTGAAGAAGGTGCTTTTGCCGGCGCCGTTGGGGCCGATGATGCCGCGGATCTCGCCGTGGTTCACGCTGAAGTCGATGTCGCTGTTGGCCATCAAGCCGCCGTAGCGTTTGCTCAGGCCCTGCACCTGCAGGATGGGGCCGGTGCTGCTGCGCGTGGGCTTGCGACGCGCCCGCGCAGCCGCGGCCGTCGCTTCAGCCTCGGCTTTGGCACCGTTCGGCGCGGTCGCCGGCGCATCCGCCGAAGGGCGTGTCGAAGGGCTTGCCGAGTGGCTGCGCGGGCGGGCAAGGCGGTACAGCGCGACGATCGCGCCGACCAGCCCGTGCCTCAGGAACACCACCAGCAGCACGAAGACGATGCCCAGCACCAGCTTCCAGGTGGCGCCCAGGTTCAGCGTGGTCTGGAAGAAGTCGCTCAGGAACAGCCAGACGGTGGCGCCCAGCAGCGGGCCGAACAGCCAGCCCGCGCCGCCGATGGCGGTCTGCATGACGATCTCGCCCGAGGTGTGGAACATGAAGGCATCGGGCGGCATGAAACCCTGCAACATGCCCAGCAGGCTGCCGCCGAAGCCCGCGTACATCGCGGCAACGACGAAGACGGTGTGCTTGTAGTGGTGAACGTCGTGGCCCAGCGCCTGCGCACGCAGCGGGTTGTCGCGGATCGCGCGCAGCAGCAGCCCGACCGGCGAGCGCACGATGCGCAGTGCGATCACGATGCCGACGAAATACCAGAATGCGAAGAAACCGTACATGGCCCAGTTGCTGTCGAACGTGAAGCTCGTGAAACCCAGCTTCAGGTTCGGCGGCGGCACGCCGGGCAACCCGTTCTCCCCACCGGTATAGGCCGACAGCGGGTTGAACTCCAGGAAGAAGAACACCTCGGCGATGGCCACCGTGATCATCGCGAAGTAGATGCCGGTGCGCCGCAGCGCCAGCAGGCCGATCAGGTAGCCGACGACGCCGGCGACGATCGTCCCGGCCAGCGTCGCCGCGATGGTGTTGTCGAAGGAGGTCTGGGTCAACAGGTAGGCCGCGAACATGCCGCCGGTGCCGAAGAACGCGGCCTGGCCGAACGACAGCAGTCCGGTGAAGCCGAACAGCAGGTCGAAGCCGATGCCCACCAGGCCCCAGATGAGGATGCGGTTGATCGTCGTCGGCGTGAAGCCCAGCTGCGGCAGCACGAAGGGCGCCACGATCAGCGCGAGCAATGTCAGGGCTTCGACGATGAGGGCACGTTGTCGGGTCGGCATCGCAGGGGGCGGGTTCGGTTTGTCTTATTCGCGGCCGGCCGTGCCGAGCAGCCCGTAGGGACGCAGCACCAGCACCAGCGTCATTGCGACGAACAGCATCACGTAGGAATAGGCAGGGTCGACGATCGAGGTCAGGCTGATGATCTCGCCTGCAATCAGACCGCCGAGCACCGCCCCCGGGAAGGAGCCGACGCCGCCGATGACCACCACGACGAAGGTCTGCACCAGGATCGCGTCGCCCACGTCGGGCGCGATCGCGACCACCGGCGCGTTGACGATTCCGGCGAAGCCGGCGGCCATGGCGCCGATGCCGAACACCAGCATGAACACCTTCTGGATGTTGATGCCCAGCGAATCGACCATCACCGCATCCTCGATGCCGGCGCGCACGATCATCCCGATGCGCGTGCGGTAGAGGATGAAGTACAGCACCAGCAGCGCCACCGCCACGATGCCCAGCAGTGCCAGCCGGTAGGTCGGGTAGACCATGAAACCCAGCGGCGTGATTCCCGTCAGCGGAGCCGGCGGCGGCACGGTCTTCGACAGGCTGCCGAAGAAAAAGCGCACTGCCTCGACGAAGACGATGCCCAGGCCGAAGGTGACCAGCAACTGATCCTCGGGCGGACGGGCATAGAAGTGGCGGATGATCAGCCGCTCGGTCAGCACACCCACCAGCATCACGAAGATCGCGCCGGCGGCGATCGCGACCAGGAACGACTCGGTGTACGTGTAGGCGACCCAGCCCGCATACCCGCCGAGCATGAACATCGCGCCATGCGCGAGGTTCAGCACGCCGAGCGTGCCGTAGATGATCGTCAGGCCCGACGAGATCAGCGCCAGCAGCGCGCCCAGCACCAGCCCGTTGAAGCACTGCGAGATGAAGTTGCCCCAGTTGAGCACGAGCGTTCGTCCTGGTCGTCGGTGAAGGCGTTCGCGGATTGCCGCCGTCGCAAGCGACGGCGGCGGCGCGCATCAGGTGTAGTCGCCCGGCTTGCAGCCGAAGGCGTCGGGCTTCTGGATCACCTTCTCGCCGGCGACCACATTGATCACCTCCCAGAAGTCCTCGTCGTTCTTCATGTCCTTCTTGGCCTTGCCGCGTACCAGCACCACCGGGCGCACGCATTGGTGGTCCTCCGGCCGGTAGTGGACGTCGCCCAGCAGCGAGGGAATGGTCTCGCCCTTCTCGAACTGCTTGATCACGTCGGGCGGATAGAAGCTGCCGGCCTCGGTGACCATGCGCGCCCAGTGCGCGAAGCTCACGTAGGCGTTCTCGGCGCCCCACTCGGGCCGATAGCCGTACTTCTTGTGAAAGGCCTCGACGAACTGCTTGGCCAGCGGGTACTTGTCCTCCAGCGTCCACCAGAAGTCGGTGGCGGCCAGCACGCCGGCAGTGATCTCGACGCCGGCCTCGCGCGCGATGAACGGAATCTGGTAGGGCAGCACCAGCGTCATCTTCGGCAGCAGGCCGAACTGCTTGGCCTGCTGGCTGGATAGCACCGCGTCGCGGCCCCAGTTCACGTTGATCAGGAATTCGGCACCCGAGTTGGCGATGTTGGTCAGGTACTGGCTGAAATCCTGCGTCCCCAGCGGCGAGACCTGGTTGGTCACGACCGTCCAACCGCCTTCCTTGGTGATGTAGTCCAGCACCGACTTGGTCGTCGTGTGGCCGTAGGTGTAGTCCGGCGTCATGAACGCCGCCTTGCGGTTCTTGCCGAACTCCTTGAGCATGACCGGGCCGATGGCGTTGGCCGCCATCTCGCCGTAGAAGCCTTGGCGGAAGCCGTAGCGCACGCAGTCCTTGCCGGTGGTGTCGTTCGAGCCCGAGATGCCGGGCATGTAGAGAATCTTTTCGCGCTGCGCGAACTTGTTCATCGCCACCGCCACCGCCGAGGAGGTGGACCCGGTCATCAGGATGACCTTGTTCTGGTTGATGAAGGTCTGCGCCGACTGCAGCGCCTGGTTGGGCTTGGCGGCGGAGTCGGCCGACTTCAGTTCGACCTTCTTGCCCAGCACGCCTTTGTTGGCCTTGGGCGCGAGCGTTTTCATCAGCGGATGGTTGGTGTTGATGTGCTCTACCGCCAGCTCCCAGCCCTTGAGCTCGTCGGCGCCCTGCACGGCGTAGGTGCCGGTCAGCGGTACCGCCGCAGCGATGTAGACGCTGGAACCCTGCGAACCCGCGGGCCAGGTACCGATGGCCGGCTTGGTCTGCGCATGCACCCAGCCGACGCCGCCGAGCCCCGGGACCATCGTGATCCCGCTGGCCCCAGCGGCCTGCAATATGCGCCGGCGCGACAGGCCGGCAATATTCCGGTTCGTGAATCTGGACTGCGACATTGTTCGCTCCTCGATGTTGGAATCATCGGAAGATGCTGCAGGTCCCTGGCACTCCCGATTGTGGATTCATCATCGATCGAGTTTGTCAATGCGGCAACAACTGATTGACTTCATTGAGAATTCTCGTAAATTTCAATATTCAAATGACGACAGTGCCGTGGATTCTTGACCTTGCGCCGCAGCAATGGCGGGCGCCATGCGCCGGCCGCTGAACGCTCCGCCGGCCGGCGCTTCGCTGGTCGGCGCCACGCTGCGCGAGCGCCGGCGCGCACTGGGCATCACCCAGGCGGCACTGGCCGCCCAGGCGGGCATCTCGGCCTCGTATCTGAACCTGATCGAGGGCGGCAAGCGCAGCATCGGCGGCGCGCTGCTCAAGCGCATCGCCGACGCGCTGGGGCTGGCGCTGTCGGAGATCGACGGCGCCGCCGAACGCCGGCTCGTGGCCGATCTCGCAGAGCTGTGCGGTGAACCGCTGTTGGCCGACCTGCTCCTGAAACCTGGCAGCGCGCACGTGCTGGCGGGCCGGCACCGCGAATGGGCGCGTGCGCTGGCTCGCTTGCATCGGGCCTGGCTGGACCGCGGACAGGCGGTCAACGCACTATCGGATCGCCTGCACCAGAACCCCTTCCTGAGCGACGCGGTGCACAGCCTGCTCACGCAGGTGACGGCGATCCGCTCGTCGGCAGAGATTCTGCAGACCGCAGACGGGCTGGACGCGGCACGGCGCGCGCGCTTCGTGGCCATCGTCAGCCACGAGAGTGCGCGCCTGACCGAAGTGGCGCGCTCGCTGGCCGCCTTCTTCGACAAGGACGCCGCCGGCACGCGCTCGGTCACGCCGGCCGAGGAGGTGGACGATTTTCTCTTTGACCGCGACAACTACTTCGAAGAGCTGGAGCGCGCGGCGGCGCAGTTTCGCGCCAGCACCGCCATCGGCGGCGATGCCGACGACTGCAGCGAGGCGGCATTGGTCGACTACCTGCAGCGCGCGCACGGCGTGCAGGTGGCGGTGCGGCCGGTGGCCGAGCTGGTGCCCGGCGAGGTTCGCCACATGGTCGCCTTCGATGCCGCCACGCGCCATCTGGTGCTGGCCGAGGAGGCCGTGCCCGCCACGCGCCGCTTCGAGCTGGCGCGCCTGGCCGCCGAGCTGTTCACGCAGGGGCAGCCGGTGGACGGCCTGCTGGCCCAGGCGAATCAGCTCGGCACCGACGCCGCCCGCCAGCGCGCCCGGCGCGCGCTCGGCGCCTACCTGGCGGCCGCGGTGCTGCTGCCCTACGAACCCTTCCTGGACGCGGCACAGCGTCTGCGCTATGACGTGGACCGTCTCGTGCAGCGCTTCGGCGCGAGCTTCGAGCAGGTCTGCCACCGGCTGATCACGCTGCGCCGCCCGGGCTCGGCCGGCCTGCCTTTTGCGTTGATGCGCGTGGACGCCGCCGGCTTCACCAGCAAGCGCTTCCCGCTGCCGCGGCTGGCGCTGCCGCGGC
>JAFKGG010000172.1 GCA_017307915.1 Burkholderiales bacterium
AAGCCGCGCGCAGCTTCTCGCAAGTGCCGCAGCAAAGCGCCGGCACCGTGCGCATCAGCGTGCTGGATGCGCTGGCGCAGCGCTTCGCCGGCGTATTCCTGGCGCTGCGCGAGAAACACCCCAGATTGACGCTGAACATCACCACCGAGACGCATTTCGTCAACCTGGAACAGGAGCAGGTCGACATCGCGATCCGGCTGGCGCGGCCGCTGCGCGCGGCAAATTCGCTGCGCATCCGCAAGATCGGCGACGTGCGCGTCAATGCCTACGCCAGCCGGGCCTATCTGCAAAAGGGCACAGGGCGCGCGCAAGACGCCGCTTCCGACGAACACGATCTGCTGGCGATGAACCTGCAGTTCTCCCACCAGGACCACAGCTTCACCTACGCCGATCTGGATTGGTCGAACTTCGGCTTGCGCGGCAAGGTGGTCGCCTGGTCCGACAGCTTCATGCTGTTGACGCAGATCTGCGAGCTGGGCTATGGCGTGGCCATCATTCCGGCCGTGATCGCCGCCGGTCACCCCGAACTGCGCGTCGTGAACGCCGACCGGCCCGACCTGAACACGGAATTGTGGATGGTCAGCCGGCTCGACCTGCGCACCGCCTGGCAGCGCGACATGGCCGACATGATGCAAGCCGAGATGGCGCGCTGGGATCGCTGATGAGTTCGCCGGCCGACAGCTCGACGTACCGGGTGCACATCGCCGAAAGCGGCGAAA
Organism: Burkholderiales bacterium; assembly: GCA_017307915.1. Taxonomy (GTDB): domain Bacteria; phylum Pseudomonadota; class Gammaproteobacteria; order Burkholderiales; family Burkholderiaceae_E; genus Zeimonas. The sequence goes on from JAFKGG010000172.1 coordinate 720, forward strand.
GCTATCTGTGCCCGCCGCAGCGCAGCGTGCTGCACGGCATGGAAGCGCTGCGGCACAAAGGCATTCCGGTCGGCTGCCGCAACGGCGGCTGCGGGGTCTGCAAGGTGCGCGTGACGAGCGGCCAATACCACACCGGCAAGATGAGCCGCGCCGTCTGCACCCAAGCCGAACAGGCCGCCGGGCTGGCGCTGGCCTGCCGGCTCTATCCGCTCAGCGACCTCGAGCTCAGCGTGGTCGGCAAGATGGCGCGCGCCCTGCTCGCACCTGCAATCGCAAAGAATGCCCCGCCCAGTTTCGGGTTGACGGCGACGGCACCCATTTTCCCACCCGACGAGGAGACTTGAATGGCGATCACCGGCGTACTGCGCCCCGGCCACGTGGCCATCCGCGTGCTCGACATGGAAGCGGCGCTGAATCACTACGTGAACGTGCTGGGCCTGATCGAAGTGGCGCGCGACGAAGCGCGCAAGCGCGTGTTCCTGAAGGCCTGGGACGAGCTCGATCATCACAGCGTGGTGTTGCGCGAGACCGATGAAGCGGGCATGGACTACATGGGCTGGAAGGTCGACTCGGCGGCCACGCTCGAACGGCTGGCCGGTGACATCGAACGTTCGGGCCTGTGCAGCGACCTGGGTTGGGTCGAGGCCGGCGAGCATCCGTGTACCGGCCGGCGCTTTCGCTTCACGATTCCGACCGGACACGTGATGGAGCTGTATGCGGACAAGACCGTGACCGGCAACAACTGCGGCACCGACGGCCCTGACGTCAATCCGATGCCCTGGCCGGATGGATTGCGCGGCATCGCCCCGTCACGCTTCGATCACTGCCTGCTCTATGGCGATGATCTGGACGGCACCGTCAAGCTGTTCACCGAAGTGCTGGGCTTTGGCCTGGCCGAGCAGGTGATGGCCGGCCCGGAGCGCAATTTCATGATCGGCGCCTTCCTGAGCTGCGCCAACAAGGCCCACGACGTGGCCTTCATCCGGCAACCGGTCAAGGGCAAGTTCCATCATGCGTCGTTCATCCTGAATAGCTGGGAGTCGGTGCTCAGAGCTGCCGACATTCTGTCGCGCAACAAGACGTCGATCGACATGGGCCCAACGCGCCATGGCATCACGCGCGGCGAGACGATCTATTTCTTCGATCCGTCGGGCAACCGCAACGAGGTGTTCGCCGGCGGCTACATCTACTATCCCGACAAGCCGACCATCACCTGGACCGACGAAGAGCTGGGGCCGGCGATCTTCTATCACGATCGCAAGCTGAACGAGGCCTTCCTGTCGGTATTCACCTGATCCGTCGTCATTCCCTGCCCGGCCCTGCGGCACCTTGCGCTGCCGCGGCCTGGCCCAGCCAAATTAGTTGCAGCCAGCGGATACGCGCTGCGCAAATCGGCCAGGTCGCGACGCGACCGATTCGCCCTTCACTCGCCAAACCAGCGCCTGCGGTAGCGCCCTCTAGCAACGCCTAGAAGACTGCCCTTGCTCTAGAGGGCCTGTCCGCGCCCATCGCCGCCACTCCCTGGCGTCGCTCCACCCCCCATCGAAGCGTGCGCAGCCATTGCCCATGGCGCGCTCGCCCGCGTCTTGCGTCCACGCGAGATAGCTAGTAATCTGCAATTTGGTATACGTAGTTACGTATACATAATTACAAACGACATTCTCCAGGAGCGATTCCAATGAAAGTCACACGCATGACGGGGACCATCGGTGCCCACATCACCGACATCGATCTGTCCCAGCCGCTGAGCGCCGAGGTTCGGGACGCGCTGATCCGGCTGTGGCACGAGCATCTGGTGCTGGTGTTTCCCGGGCAGACGCGCCTGACGCCGCAGGCGCACATCGACTTCGCCCGACTGTTCGGCGAGCTGGAAGTCTCGAGTTCCTTGAACAGCTTCTCGCACCCCGAGCATCGGGAGATCTTTCTGCTGTCGAACGAAGTCAAGGACGGCAAGCCCTCCGAGACCCGCGACGTGGGCTGGCAGTGGCACACCGACCTGGCCTTCTCCACCCGCCCGGCTCGCGGATCGATCCTGCATGCGAAGGCGATCCCGGAAGCCGGCGGCGACACCATGTTCGCCAACATGTACGTGGCCTACGAGACCTTGTCCGAAACCATGCGCGGCCTGCTCTCGCAGCTATGGGCGGTACATGACAACGCCAACTCCGATTGGCACGCCGTACGCGCCATGGGCGCCAAGAGCGCGATCGTCGAAGAGTTCATCAAGAAGAACAAACCGGTACGGCAGCCCATGGTGCGGCGGCACCCAGTCACGGGCCGCGAATCGCTTCTTCTGAGCGAATGCTTCGTTCGGACGATTCACGGAATGAGTCCGCAGGAGAGCAAACCGCTGCTGGACTATCTGCACGCTCATGCAACGCAGCCCGAATTCGTCTATCGCCACCATTGGCAGACGGGTGACCTGCTCATGTGGGACAACCGCTGCACGATGCACAAGGTGGTCGCCGACCACGACGACAAGCCATCCGCTGACAGCGGCAACCGGCTACGAGTCCTGCACCGAGTGACCTTGCTCGGCGAAGAAGAGTTGGGCGTCGAACTGGCGCCCCAACTGCCCTAACCCCCCTGAGTTCAACCGAGGATCGACATCGTGAAATTCCAATCGTTGTCCACGCTGGTTATCAGTCTTTTCTTCGCGCTGGTTTGTACCGGAACGATACAGGCACAGGTACGGATCGGCGTCGTTTCCTCTTCAACCGGACCCGTCTCACTGGTGGGAATCCCGCAGAAGAACACCGTCGCACTGCTGCCTCGCAAGATTGGCGACCTCACCGTCGAATACGTTCTCATGGACGACGCCAGCGACCCGACGGCAACCGTCACGGCGTTCAAAAGGCTGATCTCCGAAGACAAGGTCGATGCCATCATCGGCCCATCGGGATCGCCCAATGCCATGGGCGTGATTCAGTTCGTCGCAGAAGCTCGCGTACCGCTGCTGGCGACCGTCGGCACCGCCGCCGTGGTTCAGCCGATGAACGCCCAGAAGAAATGGGTCTTCAAGACGACGCAGAACGACGAGATCATCGCCGAAGCATTGGTCTCGCACATGAAGTCGAGCGGGGTCAAGACAGCCGCATTCATCGGCGTCAACGACCCGTTCGGCGAGAACTGGCTGCGCGTATTCACGGCAATGGCCAAGCAGGCCGGGATCTCGCTCACCGCGGTCGAGCGCTTTCAACGCGGCGATCACTCCGTGCTCGGCCAGACGCTCAAGCTCATTGCAGCAAAGCCCGATGCGGTGCTGGTCGCGGCTGCCGGCGGGTCTGCCGTGCTGCCGCACGTCGCGCTGGCGGACAAGGGATTCAAAGGCCAGATCTATCAGACGCACGGCGCCGCGCTGCGCGATTTTCTGAAGCTGGGAGGCAAGAAAGTCGAAGGGGCGATTCTCGCGGCGAGCTTGCTCCTGGTTCTGCCGGACATCCCGGAAAGCCACCCTTCCAAGCGCATCGCGCAGGGCTACGTCGAAGCCTATACGAAGCTGTACGGCGAAGAGCCTGCCACGTTCGGCGCCAACGTCTACGACGCCGGGCTGCTGCTTTCCCGCGCCATCCCCATTGCCGCCAAGAGCGGCGCCCCGGGATCGGTTGCATTCCGAACCGCGCTGCGCGATGCGCTCGAGAAGACGACCGAGCTGGTGGGAACGCAAGGCGTGTTCAACATGACGCCGGACGACCACAGCGGCTTCGATCAACGCGGCCGCGAGCTGATCACCGTCACCAACGGAAACTGGTCATTGGTGCGCTGAACCAGCGATATGACGATGAACAGCGAGCTCATCCTCTTCCTGCTTCAGGACGCCCTCACGAACGGCGCCATCTATGGGCTCCTGGCGATCGCCATCGTTCTGGTTTTCTCGGTCACCAGAGTTCTGTTCATACCCCAGGGCGAATTCGTCGTCTTCGGCGCCTTCACGATGGCATCGATCCAGTCAGGCCAGGTACCTGGCCTGCTCTGGCTCGTCATCGTGATGGGCGCGCTTGAAGTCATCGCCGACCTCGTCGCCGCCGGCCGGCGGAAAAAACGGGTTTCGATGAAGCTGCTCGGCTTGAAGGCGCTATGGCCGATTGCAGTCGCGGGCCTGCTGTTCGCTCTGCCGCTTGCCGATCTGCCGATTTCCGTTCAAGCGCTGCTCACGATCGCCGTCATCCTGCCCATGGGGTCGCAGCTATACCGGCTCTTCTATCAACCCCTTGCCGCAGCTTCACCGCTGATTCTGTTGACGGTGTCGATCGCGGTCCACGTCGCACTGGTCAGTCTCAGTCTATTGATCTTCGGGCCGAATGGTGCGCAGACGAAACCCTTCACCGACAGCGCGACCAGCATCCTCGGCATGGCGGTCGGCGGCCAGACCGTCTGGGTGCTCGCAGTCTCGATCCTGCTCGTCCTGGCCATGTATGGGTTCTTCGAGCTCACGCTGTTCGGCAAGGCGCTTCGAGCCACGGCGCTGAACCGAACGGGCGCCCGACTGGTGGGCATATCTCCGCAGTTCTCGAGCAGCCTGGCGTTCTCGGTCGCCGGCCTCATCGGCGCGAGTTCGGGGATTCTGATCGCGCCGATCACCACGCTCTACTATGACTCGGGGCTGCTGATCGCGCTCAAAGGCTTCGTGGGTGCCGTCATCGGCGCGATGACCGGTTACCCGCTGGCTGCCGCCGGCGCGCTCATCGTAGGACTGCTCGAATCCTTTTCAGCATTCTGGGCCAGCACCTATAAGGAAGTCATCGTGTTCACTCTGCTTATTCCCGTGCTGTTGTGGCGCTCTCGCCATGCACTACGCGAAGAGGATCATTCGTGATGCTGCGAGCTTTGCTGTTGGCTTCGCTGATCCTCGCACCGATGGTGCTGCCCTCGTTCTACGTGACGCTGCTGAATTACATCGGCTTATATGCCCTCGTCACGCTAGGCGTCGTCCTGTTGACCGGAATGGCCGGCATGATGAGCATCGGACAGGCGGCCTTCGTCGGGATCGGCGCCTATTCGACGACACTGCTGACCACTTCCAACCTGCCGCTCGGCGAAGCCTCGGCGGGATTGCTGCCGTGGGCGGGTCTCGGCGTCGGCTGGCTGGTGACGCTGGTCGTTGCACTCATTCTCGGCGCCGTCACCTTGCGGCTTGGCGGTCATTTTCTTCCGCTGGGAACGATCGCCTGGGGCCTGAGCCTGTACTACATCTTCGGCAGCTCGCCTTATTTCGGCGGGCACACAGGGATAGCCAGCATCCCATCGCTCAGCCTGTTTGGATATCGCCTTGAAAGCAACGTCGATATGTTCTGGCTGATCTGGGCGATGCTGCTGCTTGCCATCTGGATGATGAGCAATCTGCTGGATTCCCGGCAAGGCAGAGCCATTCGAGCCCTCAAAGGCGGCAGCGTCATGGCTGAAGCGATGGGCGTGAACACGACGCGCACCCGCATTCTCGCTTTCACCATCGCAGCAATGCTCGCCTCCGCCTCCGGTTGGCTCTATGCGCATATGCAACGCTTCATCAACCCGAGCCCGTTCGGCCTGAACATGAGCATCGAGTATCTGTTCATGGCCGTGATCGGAGGCGCGAGTCATCTATGGGGCGCCGTTGCCGGCGCTGCCGTCGTCACCGGACTGAAGCACTGGCTTCAAGACCTGCTCCCGCACGTGCTCGGCGTGGCGGGCAACTTCGAGATGATCGCGTTCGGCGTGCTGATGATACTGGTTCTTCATCGGGCACCGGACGGCATCTGGGCCATCTGGGGAACGCGCAAGGCTTCGGCCCGCAAGCCTTTGCCCGTCAGCGCCGCCGTATCGCCACTGGGTCAGAAGACCAAGCCGCCGCCGGGAGAGTTGGTGCTGGAAGTAAGAAACGTCACGCGCCGGTTTGGCGGGCTTCTGGCGAATCGAGACATCGATCTGCAGCTTCGCGCCGGCGAGATCCTGGCCCTGGTCGGACCCAACGGCGCGGGCAAAAGCACCCTGTTCAATCAGATCTCGGGCGTCGACCTTCCCTCTTCGGGCGACATCATCTTCCGAGGCCAGACGGTTACGGGTCTGACGGCTCGCCAGATTGCACAGCTCGGCATGGGCCGCACCTTTCAGCACGTACGGCTTCTTCCCAAGATGTCGGTGCTTGACAACGTCGCCCTGGGCGCACACATGCGCGGTAGCCGCGGCGCTCTGTCGGCGATGTTCCGGCTGGATCGCAGCGAAGAAGCGGGGCTGCGCAAGGAAGCCATCGATCGATTGACGGAGGTCGGCCTGGCAGAGCGCATGTACATGGACGCAGGCGCGCTGGCATTGGGGCAACAGCGGATCATGGAAATCGCGAGAGCGCTCGCCAGCGATCCCTGTGTACTGCTTCTGGACGAGCCCGCCGCAGGCTTGCGATACCAGGAGAAGCAGGACCTGGCCGCGCTGCTGGCACGTTTGAGGCAGAACGGCATGGCAATCCTGCTCGTCGAGCACGACATGGACTTCGTTATGAATCTGGTCGATCGGATCGTGGTCATGAGCTTCGGCGAGAAGATTGCCGAAGGTCTTCCTGAAGAGATTCAACGCCATCCCGCCGTGATGGAAGCCTATCTGGGTGGAGTTCCGGAATGAAACTGCCACTTCTTCACGTCGAGCAATTGTCGGTCAGCTACGGCGAGGTACGCGCGCTGAACGACGTCAATCTGCAGGTTCCGCAAGGCGCCATCGTCACGGTCATCGGCGCCAATGGAGCGGGCAAGACCACGCTTCTCGAAACTCTGGCCGGATTGCTTAGAGGCAGTGGTCGCATTCACTTCGATGGCGATGATCAGTCGAGCCGCGAGGTGGAACAGATCGCCGCCCGCGGCCTGTTGCTGGTTCCCGAGAAGCGCGAGCTTTTCATGGAGATGAGCGTCGAAGACAATCTGCTGCTCGGCGCCTTCCTCAAAGCGCGCGGGGTCCGGCGCGGCCACCGCGCCGCACTGGCCGAAGTCTATGACATCTTCCCGCGGCTTCGGGAACGCAGCCGGCAGCTCGCGGGCACTCTTTCAGGCGGCGAACGCCAGATGCTGGCGCTTGGGCGCGCATTGATGGCACGCCCGAAATTGTTGCTGCTCGACGAACCGAGCCTGGGGCTGGCTCCCATGATCGTCAGCGAAGTCTTCCGCGTCATCCTTCAGTTGCGTCGCCAAGGAGTCTCCATTCTTCTGGTCGAGCAGAACGCCAGGGCAGCGCTCAAAGTGGCGGACTATGCCTACGTACTCGAGTCGGGCAGTGTGAGCTTCGAAGGCACGTCGGAGCAATTGGTGAACAACCCTCGAGTGGTTCAGGCCTATCTGGGCCAGACGAAAGGCTTGCCGGAAGGCTTGCCGAAAGGCCCGCCGAAAGGCTCGCATGCCTCCTCGACTACGGAAGCCATCGAATGACTTCAAAACGCGTTCGAAAGACATCCGTCGCCGCGCAGGCTCAGAGACCATGGACACCCCGGCAGCAAGCCATCATCGATCAGGTATTGAACTTTCGAAGAGATCGGCTGGTCTGCCCGGTTGCAAGCCGCGCAGCTTGCGTGGCCGATGAAGACGAAGCCTACGCGATGCAAGACTGGGTAGCCGATCGTCTGGCGCATCCGGTAGCGGGCTGGAAGGTCGGTGCGTACTTCGATGGCGCCGTGCAAAAGGCTCTCGGTTTGTCCGAACCCTTCTATGGACGGGTCTTTGCGCCCGAACTGCGCAGCAGTCCCGCCATCCTTGCTCCACACCAACACCCTGGTTGCCATGTGGAGGTGGAACTCGCATTGCAGATCGGCAAGAGGATCCCTATTTCCGGCCCGCCGATGAGCGCCGCCAGCCTTGCGGGCCTCGTGAGCGGCTGCTTTCCTGCTTTTGAGATTGTCACCAGTTCCTGGGATAATCGGAACGCATTGTCCGGTGTCGATCACGTGGCCGACAACGGTGGATGCGGTGGCTTGGTCATTGGTGAGCCGATCGCAGCCTGGTCCGAGATCGAGTTGCGCGGCCAGCAGGTCGAACTCCTGGTGAACGGCTTCGCCCTGGTCACGCGCCCTATCGCCGTGGGGTGGCAGGACGTGCTCGGTGCTGCGGCATGGCTCATCAATCGCCTCAAAAGACAAAACATAGCGGTACAGGCCGGTCAAGTGATCGCAACGGGCACCTTGACAGGGCTCACCCCCATTTCTCCGGGACAGACGGCCATTGCGAAAATAGGCCGCTTCGCTGAGGTCAAGATGTCGATCGCCAATGCACAATCCGAGCAGGTTCCACAAGCACTGAGCATCGTCATTCCGACGATGCAGCGCCCGGTCCCGTTGAAAGAGCAGATCTACCAGAACCTGCTCCTGATGTTCACTACGATGAATTTCGGGCAACGGCTGATCGAACGGGACATTACCGAGGTACTGAAGGTTTCCCGCACGCCGGTGCGCGAGGCCTTGGCCAGGCTGGCTTCCGAGGGCTACATCGTTTCCACGGGTCACGGCTATCGTATTCCGACCGTTACTGCGGCCGACATCGAGAACCTGACGGAAATCCGCGCGCTTCTGGAGCCGGTTGCGGCGCACCGAGGGGCAGCCAACCCCGGCGACGTAGGCATCGAAGCAATGGCCGCTGCGCTGACCGAGGCGAGCAACGCGCATGCGGCCAATGATCCGATCGCGTTCAGCCTGGCGAATCGAGCCTTCCGTGCCGGCTGGAAGCAGCGCATCAAGAACGAATTTCTGCTGGACGCCTTGGCCAAGACCATGAGCTCTCTACAGCTTGTCCGGCACCGGGTCATGAGGGATCCGCTGGCGCGAGAGGCGCTGCTTGCGACGGATCGCGAGTTGCTCGAGGCGTTTCGGGCGAAGGACGTCGAGCGCGCAGTCGCCAGCCGCCACAAGCAGATTCAAGAGATGTCGCAACTGCTTCAGTCCAAGCTCCCGACGAGCCGGCCGGAGCCCGCCGCGCGCCGCGCGCGCAAGGCCTAGCCGATCGAGTCCGGCGTCGCGCGCCTGGCGCCAAATCATTGCAGTTTGCGGATAAGCGCCTCAGAAAACAGCTAGGCCGCGCCCAAACCGATAGACG
>JAFKGG010000173.1 GCA_017307915.1 Burkholderiales bacterium
ACCGCCCTTTCCTCGCAGCCCACCGCTGTATCGGCAAAGGCGTGGGCGCAGTGCGGCGGCGGGGTATCTGCGCAGCCGAGAAACGCAGGAAGGCTGGCCCGCGCGCGCAGCGCGCTTCGTACTTCTGACTCGCGGCATCTGTTTGAGCGGAGCTCGCGAAGCGAGCGCAGCGAGTCATGCCGCGGGGCCAGTCTTCCGAGTATCGCAGGGCACCCCCTGCGTAGCAGGGGGCAAGCGGTTACCCCGCCGCCGCACTGCGCCCACGCCTTTGCACGCCACACTCTTCGCAGACAAAGAACCCAGCCGCCAGAGCCCCCGCAATGACCACCGCCGCCCTGCTCTCAGCCAACGACCTCAGCGTCCGCTTCGGCGGCGTGCTGGCCGTCGACCGCGTGAGCTTCGACGTGCAGCGCGGCGAGGTGTTCACGCTGATCGGCCCCAACGGCGCCGGCAAGACCACGGTGTTCAACCTGATCAGCCGCATCTACCGGCCCACATCGGGCGAGCTGTTCTTCGAGGGCCGCTCGCTGATCGACGTGCCGCCGCACAAGGTCGCCGAACTGGGTGTCGCGCGTACGTTCCAGAACATCGAGCTGTTCGAGCATGCCACCGTGCTGCAGAATCTGCTGATCGGGCGGCACATTCATCGACGCAGCAACATCTGGCAGGAGTTGCTGTTCCTGCCCTCGGTGCGGCAGATTGAACGCGACACGCGCCGCAAGGTCGAGGAAGTGATCGATTTTCTCGACCTGCAACATTATCGCGACACCATGGTCGCCGGGCTGCCGTACGGTGTGCGCAAAGTGGTCGAGCTGGCGCGCGCGCTGGCCACCGAACCCAAGCTGCTGCTGCTGGACGAACCCTCGTCGGGTCTGAACGTCGAGGAAACCGGCGACATGGCGTTCTGGATCGACGACATCAAGAATGACCTGGGCATCACCGTGCTGATGGTCGAACACGACATGTCGCTGGTGTCGCGCGTTTCCGACCGCGTGCTGGCGATGAACCAGGGCCAGGTACTGGCGATCGGCACACCGGCCGAGGTGCAGAGCCATCCCGGCGTGATCGAGGCCTATCTAGGCACGGCCGATGATGCCACCTCACTGCGCAGGGCGGCAGCATGAGCGACGCCGTACTCACGCTGTCGAACGTCGAGAGCGCCTACGGGCCGATCAAGGCGATCCGCGGCGTGAGCCTGCGCGTGCGCGAAGGCGAGATCGCCACCGTGCTGGGTTCGAACGGCGCCGGCAAGACCACCATCCTGAAGACCATCTCGGGCATCATCGATCCGCGCCGCGGCAGCATCGTGTTCCGCGGCACCGACATCACTGCCTGGGATCCGGCGCGCATCGTGCAGCTCGGCCTGGTGCACGTGCCTGAAGGCCGCGAAGTGTTTCCGCTGCTCTCGGTGCGCGACAACCTGATCATGGGCGCCTACACGCGGCGCGACCGTGACGGCGTGGCACGCGACCTGGAAGCGGTCTATGGCTATTTTCCAATCCTGCGCGAGCGCGCCGCGCAGGAAGCCGGCCTGCTGTCGGGTGGGCAGCAACAGATGCTGGCCATCTCGCGCGCCATCATGGCCGCGCCCAAGCTGATCCTGCTCGATGAACCCAGCCTGGGCCTGTCGCCGAAGCTGACCAAGGAAATCTTCGAGATCGTCGTGCGCATCAATCGCGAACGCGGCACCACGATGCTGCTGGTCGAGCAGAACGCGAACATGGCGCTGAACGCCGCCGACTACGGCTACGTGCTGGAAAACGGCCGCATCGTGATGGAAGACACCTGCGCTGCGCTGCGTGAAAAGGAAGACATCAAGGAGTTCTATCTCGGTATGAAGGAAAGCGGCGCGCGCGGCGAGCGCCGCTGGAAGAAGAAGAAAACCTGGCGATGACGCAATGAGCACGCTCTGGAACCTCGGCCATCTGCAACCGATCGAGCAAATCGCGGTCGAAGGCGAGACCATGCCGGTGCTGTTTCGCAACGCGGTGGCCAAGCGCGGCGACACGGTGTTCCTGCGGCAAAAGGAGCTGGGCCTGTGGCGCAGCTGGTCGTGGCGCGAAACGGAGCAAGCGGCGCGCGAGATCGCGATGGGGCTGGCCGCGCTCGGCTTCGAGCGCGGCGAATGCGCGTCGATCCTGGCCAACACGCAGGCTGAATGGCTGCTGGCTGACCTGGGCATCCTGTGCGCCGGCGGCGTTTCCAATGGCATCTACCCCACCGATGCGGCCAACCAGGTCCAATACCTGTGCCAGGATTCACGCACCGTGGTGCTGTTCGTCGAAAACGACGAACAGCTCGACAAGGCGCTGGAAGTGCGCGGCGCGCTGCCGCTGCTGCGCCGGATCATCGTCTTCGACACCGAAGGGCTGACCCGTTTCGAAGATCCGATGGTCACCAGCCTGGTGGCATTGCGCGAACTGGGCCGCGGCTACGATGCCGCCCATCCCGGCGAATACGAAGCGCGCTGCGCCGCTGCGCAGCCCGACGACCTGGCCGTGCTGATCTACACCTCGGGCACCACCGGCCGCCCCAAGGGCGCGATGCACAGCCATCGCACGGTGCTTCATTCCATTCGCGGCTTCAACCACATCATCGCGCAGGACGAGCGCGACGACCGCATGTGCTTCCTGCCGCTGTGCCACGTCGCAGAACGCTTCGGCGGCGCCTACTTCGCGCTGTACAGCGGCGCGCGGCTGAATTTCGTCGAAAACCCCGACACGGTGCCCGAGAACATCCGCGAGATCGCGCCCACCGTGATCGTCGCGGTGCCACGGGTCTGGGAAAAGTTCTATTCGGCGGTCACCATCCTGCTGTCCGAAGCGGGCCGTTCGCAGCAGCTCGTCTACCGCTGGGCGATCGGCGTCGGCCAGCGCGTGGCCGAACGCGTGCTAGCCGGCCGACCGGTGTCGCCGTTGCACAAGCTGCTGTTTCATACCGCACGGCTGGTAGCGCTGAACAACGTGCGGCGCATGATCGGCGTGCACCGTACCCGCTTCGTCGTCACCGGCGCCGCGCCGATTTCGCCCGACTTGATCCGCTGGTACCTGGCGCTGGGCGTGCCGATGCTGGAAGTGTGGGGCCAGACCGAAACCGGCGGCGCCTCGACCGGCATGCCGGCGCAGCGCATCAAGCCCGGTTCGATCGGGCCGGCCTGCCCCTACAACGAGGTCAAGCTCGACCCGGCCACCGGCGAGCTGCTGGTGCGCGGCGGCAACGTCTTCCTCGGCTATCTGAACCAACCCGAGAAGACCGCCGAAGCGATCGATGCCGACGGCTGGCTGCATACCGGCGATGTCGGCACCATCGACGAAGACGGCTACTTCCGCATCACCGACCGGATGAAAGACATCATCATCACGGCCGGCGGCAAGAACGTCACGCCCAGCGAGATCGAAAATGAATTGAAGTTCTCGCCGTACATCACCGACGCGGTGGTCATCGGCGACAAGCGCCCCTATCTGACGGTGCTGATCATGATCGACCAGGAGAACGTCGAAAAGTTTGCCCAGGATCACGACGTACCGTTCTCCAACTATGCCAGCCTGACACGTGCCCCCGAGGTGCTGCGGCTGATCGAAGGCGAGGTCGAACGCGTCAACAAGAAGTTCGCACGCGTGGAGCAGATCAAGACGTTCCGGCTGCTCGAAACGCAGCTTACCGCCGAGGACGAGGAACTGACGCCGACGATGAAGCTCAAACGCAGCTTCGTGCAGAAAAAGTATGCACAGTTGATCGAATCGATGTACAAGAATGGCTGAGAGCCGCGTACAGGCTCGACGCCGGTTGTCTTGAAAGGAGACCGAGATGAAAATCAGCATCGCAGCATCAGCCATCGCTCTGGCGATCGGCGCTTCCGGCGCCGCCGCGCAGTCACAGGGCGTTTCCAAGAATGAGCTGCTCATCGGCTCGATCCAGGATCTGTCCGGGCCGATCGCCGGCTTCGGCAAGCAGGTGCGCTCCGGCATGCTGCTGCGCGTCGAAGAGGTCAACGAGCAAGGGGGCGTCAATGGCCGCAAACTGCGGCTGGTGGTCGAGGATTCGGCCTACGATCCGCGCCGCGCGGTGCTGGCAGCGCAAAAGCTCGTCAACCAGGACAAGGTGTTCGCCGTCGTCGGCCACATCGGCACGGCGCACAACATGGCGGCCATGCCGGTGCAGTTCGAGAAGAACGTCATCAACTTCTTCCCGGTGACCGCGGCCCGCGAGATGTACGAACCCTTCCATCGGCTGAAGTATTCGTTCGCCGCCACCTACTACGATCAGATCCGGCTGGCCACGCCGAAGCTGGTCAAGGAAAAAGGCGCCAAGACGATCTGCACCATCTACCAGGACGACGAATTCGGCCTCGAGGTGCTGCGCGGCGCCGAAGCGGCGCTGAAGACGATCGGCATGCAGCTGACCGAGAAAACCACCTACAAGCGCAACGCCACCGAGTTCTCGTCGCAAGTGGCGCGCATGAAGGCCGCCAACTGCGATTTCGTCGTGCTGGGCACGCTGATCCGCGAGACCATCGGCGTCATCGGCGAGTCGCGCAAAACCGGCTTCAATCCCACCTTCCTGGGTTCGGCCGGCGCCTACACCGACCTGATCCACAAGCTGGGCGGCAAGGCGATGGACGGCTTGTACGCGACCATGACGGTGCAGCACCCGTACCTCGACGAGGCCTCGCAGCCGCTGCGCTTCTGGGCCAACAAGTACAAGACCAAGTTCAACGAAGACCCGACGGTGTTCTCGGTCTACGGCTACAACGCCGTCGATAGCTTCGTGCGCGCCGCCAGTGCCGCCGGCCCCAACCTGACCACCGATTCGTTCATCAAGGTCATGGATTCGATGACGATCCCCTCCGACATCTTCGGCTCGCCGCCGATGAGCTTCGGTCCGAAGAAACGGCTGGGCAATACCGCAGCCCGCCTGTCGCAGATCCAGGACGGTCGCTGGAAGGTCGTTTCCGACTACATGAAAGACTAACCCGCGCGCGGCGGGCGGGGCACAGGCGCCTCGCCCGGCCCGCGTGCCCGTATTGAACAGAGCTTCATGATGAGAATCACCCGACGCCGGTTCATCGGCAGTGCGCTGGCGGCCGGCGCTGCAGCACCGTTGCCGCAGCTGGCGGCTGCACAGGCCGGCACCAATCCCGGTGGGCCCGTCGTCGTCAAACCCATCCCGTCGAGCAATGAACTTCTGCCGCTGATCGGCCTGGGCACCGCCCGGCGCTATGAAAACGTCAGTGCGGCGGCAGAAAAGGCGGTCTTGCGCGATACGGTGGCGCGTTTCCAGGCGCTCGGCGGCAAGATGATCGACACCGCACCCACCTACGGCACGGCCGAGGCGCTGGTGGGTGAACTGGTCGCCGGCCTGGGCATCCGCGACGCGCTGTTTCTCGCCACCAAGGTCAGCATCAGCGGCAAGCAGGCCGGTGTCGACCAGATCGAGCAGTCGTTCCGCAACCTGCGCACCAAGCGCATCGACCTGATCGCCGTACACAATCTGCGCGATACCGTCGTGCACCTGCAGACGCTGCGCGATCTGCGCGCTGCCGGCCGCATCCGCTACATCGGCATCACCACCTCGTTCGACCGGCAATACCCCGATTTCGAGGCAACGATGAAGCGCGAAACGCTCGACTTCATCCAGGTCGACTATGCGCTCGACAACCGCGAAGCGGGTGAGCGCATCCTGCCGCTGGCGCGCGATCGCGGCATGGCGGTGATGATCAATCTGCCGTTCGGCCGCGGCCGCCTGTTCAAGGCCACCGAGGGCCGGCCGTTGCCGCCCTGGGCCGCCGAGTTCGATTGCACCAGTTGGGCGCAGTTCTTCCTGAAGTACATCGTTTCGAACGAGGCCGTCACCTGCGCCGTCCCCGGCATGGCGCAGCCAAAGTACGCCGACGACAATCTGCAGGCGACGCGCGGCCGGCTGCCCGACGCGGCACTACGCAAGCGGATGGAAGCCTTCATCGATGCACTCTGAGCCGGCGCGGCCGATGCCGGCTGCGGCAGCCGGCGCGGCAAACGCCGGTACGGAGGGCGATGCTGCCGCGAGCGGCCGCGCGACCGGCAGCACGACAGGCCGGCCGCCCCACGGCTGGCAGCGGCTGGTCGACATCCGCCCGGGCGAATGGCCGCTGCTGGCCTGGGCGCTGCTATACGTGTTCTGCGTGCTGTCGGCCTATTACGTGATCCGCCCGATCCGCGACGAGATGGGCGTGCACGGCGGCGTACAGAATCTGCAATGGCTGTTCACCGGCACGCTGCTGGCCATGCTGGCGCTGAACCCGGCCTTCGCCGCGCTGGTGCGCCGCTATTCGCGCGAACGCTTCATCACGCTCACCTACGCGTTCTTCATGCTGAACCTGGCGCTGTTCATGGCGGCGCTGATGGTTGCCGACGAAGCGCAGCAGGTCTGGCTGGGCCGGGCCTTCTTCATCTGGACGTCGGTGTTCAACCTGTTCGTGGTGTCGGTGTTCTGGGCGCTGATGGTCGACATCTTCGATTCCGAACAGGGCAAGCGGCTATTCGGCATCCTGGCTGCCGGCGCCACGCTGGGCGCGATGGCCGGTTCCATGATCACCGCGACGCTGGTACGCGACGTCGGCGCGAATCTGCTGCTGGCGGCGTCGATCCTGCTGCTGGGCGGCGCCATCCTGGCGGTGCGGCAACTGTCGCGCCGCTCGCAGTCGCTGAGCCGCCACCCAGGCGCCGCGACGCAAACCGACCGGCCCATCGGCGGCGGCCTGCTGGCCGGCATCACGCATACGCTGCGTTCGCGCTACCTGCTGAACATCGCCGGCTACATGCTGCTGTTCGCGATCACGTCCACCTTCCTGTACTTCCAGCAGGCCGCCATCGTCAGCGAGCACTTCACCGACCGCGCCTCGCGTACCGAATTCTTCGCCCGCATCGATCTGCTGGTCAACGTGCTGACGCTGCTGATCCAGATCTTTCTGACCAGCCGCATCCTGAAAGTCGCCGGCGTGGCGCTCACGGCCGCGATCCTGCCGTTGATCACGCTGGTCGGCTTCGGGGCGCTGGCGCTGGCGCCGACCATCGCGCTGCTGGTGGCCGTGCAGGTCGCGCGCCGCGTCGGCAACTTCGCGCTGGCCCGGCCCACGCGTGAGCTGCTGTTCACCGTGCTCTCGCGCGAAGACAAGTACAAGGCCAAGAACCTGATCGACACCGCCGTTTATCGCGCCGGTGATCAGGTCGGCAGCTGGTCGTACGCGCTGCTGGCCGGCGCCGGCCTGGGCATGACCGGCATCGCCGTGGTTGCGCTGCCGCTGTCCCTGCTCTGGATCGGCAATGCGGTGTGGCTGGGGCGCCGGCAGCAAACGCTGGCGGGACCGCCCACGGAACCGCCAACAGCGGCAAGCTGACACTCGCCAATCGCGAAGATGGCGGCCTGCGCGCCACGCTGAGCTTCGAGCGCGCAGACTGAGACTGGCCCGAATACGCTGGCGCCTGGCATCAACAGCAATTGGACGCGCTCACAGCGGCCGCAACTCGATCACCTTGCGCAGCCGCGCGCCGGCGCAGATATTGCACATACAGGATCGCATAGCGGCGCGCAGTCTCGTCCCAATCGAAACGGCGGCGCATGCCGCGCCGCTGCAGCGCACGCCAGTCGGCCGCGCTATCGAGATACAGTCCGCGGGCACGCTCCAGCGCGCGTAGCAGCCCCGCCGCACTGATTTCGTCGAGCACGAAACCGGTTCCCTCTTCGCGTCCGTCTTCATCGATCACCGAATCGATCAGCCCGCCGCAAGGCGAGACGATCGGCGGCGTGCCATAGATCTGGCTGTACATCTGATTCAAGCCACAGGGTTCGAAGCGCGACGGCATCAGGAACGCGTCAGCGCCGGCCTCGATCAGATGCGCCAGCGATTCATCGAAGCCGATGCGCACCGCCACCTGTTGCGGATGTGCAGCCGCGGCCTGTTGCAGTTCGCGTTCGAAACGCGCCTCGCCACACCCCAGCACCACGAGCTGGTCGCCGTGCGCCAGCAGCGCCGGCAAGGTGTCGAGCACCAGGTCGATGCCCTTTTGCGCCGTCAATCGGCTCACTACGCCCAGCAGCATCGAGCGCGGCACAGCGGGCAGGCCGACCCGCTGCAGCAGTGCGGCCTTGTTGTCGGCCTTGAACTGCAACGAATCGGCGTCGTAGCGCGCTGCGATCTGCTGATCGGTGGCCGGGTTCCACCGCTGCACGTCCACGCCGTTGAGCAGGCCGTACAGATCAGGGGCGCGGTAGCGCAGCATGCCGTCCATGCCAAAGCCGGCGATTTCACGCTGGATCTCTTCTGCATAGGTGGGACTGACGGTGGTCACGCAATCGGCATGGCGCAGCCCGGCCTTCAGCATCGAAATGCGCTCCCAATGCCCCAAGCCATCGACGTCCAGCCATTCATCGGGCAGGCCCAGGGCGGGCGCAAGGTCTCGGCCGAACATGCCCTGGAAAGCCAGATTGTGGATGGTGAACACGCTGACGGCAGCGCACTGATCGCGCAGACTCAGATAGGCGGGTGCCAAGCCGGTCTGCCAGTCGTTGCAGTGCAGTACCTGCGGCCGCCAATCGACGGGCACGACCTCGCCCGCCGCCAGCCTGGCCGCAACGTCGCTGAGCAAGCCGAAGCGCAATGCATTGTCGTCGAAGTCGCGCCCCTGCGGGTCGGCATAGGGTCCGCCATCACGATCGTAAAGCGCCGGGCAATCGAGCAAGCACAGCGTGAAGCCATCGGTTTCGATCTCGATCATGTTCGCCGCCGGCCAGCAGCCGCCTCGTGGCAGCACGTAACGCCGATGCGCGGCACCGCAGCTGCCCAGCATTTGCAGCGTACGGCGATAGGCCGGCATCAGCACGCGCAGCTCATGGCCCAACGCAGCCAGCGCGCGCGGCAAGGCCGCACTGACATCGCCCAATCCGCCGGTCTTGGCCCAGGGTGCGCATTCGGATGTTGCAAACAGGATTCTCATTGACAGCCTGTTCCGGTCGACGGGTGCTCATGCCTTTCAAGCATGGGCATGGCGCGGGAAGTAGCCGCGCGGCACGACGACGATGCCGCCCTCGCTGACGTGAAAACGTCTGTCGCGCTGCGAATCGAACCCGATCACCTCGTGCGCCGGCACGTGGTTGTCCTGGTCGATGATGGCGCGGTGCACGCGCGCCCCGCGCCCGATCACGGCCCGATCCATGACGATGCAATGGTCGAGCGTCGCATCGGAAGCCACCTGCACGTCACGGCGCAGCATCGCATGGTCCAGGCAGGCGTGATCGACGATGCAGCCGGTGCCCAGCACCGAACGGGTGATCGTGCCGCCTTCGATCTGCGCTGATTCGGCCTGGTCGGGGCTGGCGTGGATCGGCCATTGCGGGTTGCTCATGCGAAACCTGGGCCGCACGCCGAGCGTATCCAGATGCGCGGCGAAGTAGGCATCGATCGTGCCTACGTCGCGCCAATAGCCAGGCTCCTCATAAGCCGCCTGGCCCGGGATGTGGTTGCACAGAAAGTCGTAAGCGAACACCGCATGCGTGCGCGCCAACCGCGGCAGCAGATGCTGACCGAAATCGAACTCACCGCGCTGCTGCGCGTCGCGCAATACGTCGAGCAGTACCTCGGCCGTGAAGAGATAGTTGCCCATCGAGGCCAGTGCGTAGCCCGGCCGGCCCGGCGCGGGCGCTGCCGAGGCCAGCTTCTC
>JAFKGG010000174.1 GCA_017307915.1 Burkholderiales bacterium
GGCGTTTGATCACGTAGACCAGCATCAGCGCGCCTCCAACCAGGTTTTCAGCATCCACACGTCGGCCGAGTAGTACAGCGGCAGCGTCTTCGGGTGTTCCAGGCCGCGGCGATAGACGACCGGATGCGTCGGCGCGTAGAAATGCGGCACCAGATACCAGCCGTTGCGCAGCACGCGATCGAGCGCGCGCGCCGCCACCACCAGCTCGGCGCGCGTCTGGCTTTGCAGCACTTTCTGCACCAGCGCGTCGACCACCGGGTCGCGGATGCCGGTGATGTTGTCCGAGCCCTTCTCGTCGGCAGCCGCGCTGGTGAAGCGCTCGATCAATTCGTTGCCCGGCGTCTGGCTGGCCGAATACAGATGCACGGCAACGTCGAAATCGAAATCGTCGATGCGCTTCTGATACAGCGCCGGATCGGTGACGCGCAGTCGCGCAGCGATGCCAAGCTTGTGCAGATTGCGCGCCCACGGCGCGGCGACGCGATCGAGCCCTTTCGAGTAAGTGAGGATCTCGAACTCGAACGGCCGACCGGCGGCATTGCGCAACACGCCGTCATCGGCCACGTTCCAGCCGGCTTCCTTCAATAGCCCCAAGGCCTGGCGCAGGTTGCCGCGCAGGCTGCCCGGCGGCTCGGTGGAAGGCGGCAGCGGCACCGGCCCGAACACAGCGGGGTTCAGCTTGGCGCGAAACGGTTCGAGCAGCGCCAGCTCTGCGGGCGACGGCAGGCCGGTGGCTTCCATATCGCTATTGGTGAAGTAGCTGCGGCTGCGTTCGTAGCGGCCGTAGAAGATCTGCCGCTTCATCCATTCGAAATCCATCGCCAGCGCCAGTGCATGCCGCACGCGCACGTCGGCGAACAGCTCGCGGCGCGTGTTCAGCGCAAAGCCTTGCAGGCCGGCCGAGTTTGAATTCGCCAGTTCTTCCTTGATCAGCTCGCCGCTGGCGTAGCGCTTGCCGGTATGGCCGCGCACCCAGTTGCGCGCCGAATTTTCGTAGACCCAGTCGAACTCGCCGGCCTTGAAGCCTTCCAGCCGCGCGGTTTCGTCGCTGAAGTATTTGTAGACCACGCGGTCGAAGTTGAACATGCCGCGGCGCACGTTCAGTTCACGGCCCCAGTAGCCGGAATCACGGCGAAACGACACCGTCTTGCCCCAATCGGTGCGCTCGATGCGGTAGGGGCCGCTGGTGATCGGCTCGTCGGTGACGACACGATCGAAGGCCTTGCCGGCGCCCCATTTGCGCGAGAAGATCGGCAGTTGCATGCCGATGATCATGTGCAGCTCGTGATTGCGGCGGCGAAACTCGAAGCGCACGGTGCGCTCGTCGACCACGACGACGCGCGCCACGTCGCCGAAATACTGCTTGAAGCGCGGGTGCGCCTGCCGGCTCATCAAGGTGTCGAACGAATGCCGCACGTCTTCGGCCAGCACCGGGTCGCCATTCCAGAAACGCGCCGCCGGGTTCAGCCGGAAGGTGATCGACAGTTCGTCATCAGCCAGCCGCATATCGTCGGCCAGCAGGCCGTACATCGACAGCGGCTCGTCGTCGCTGGCTTCGGCCAGCGTCTCGAACATCAGCACGCCGAGGCCGGCGGCCGGCAGCCCGCGCAGCGTGAACGGATTGAGCTTGTCGAACGAGCCGTAGCCGGCCAGATTCAGCGTGCCGCCTTTGGGCGCATCGGGGTTCACATAGCTGAAATGGTCGAAGCCCGGCGGGTACTTGGGGGTTTCGCCCCAGGCCAGCGCGTAGGCGGCGACGGCCGGCAGCGGCAGGGCCGCCGCGGCGACCAGCGCGATCCCCATGACGACGGCGAGCGGGCGGCTGCAAATGCGCGAACGCCACGCCCGGCGGGGCGCGGCGGCGATGGCGGCGGCGGCCAAGGAACGACAGAACCTGGCCGCAAGCCAGGGGGCACGTGCGACAAT
Organism: Burkholderiales bacterium; assembly: GCA_017307915.1. Classification (GTDB taxonomy): domain Bacteria; phylum Pseudomonadota; class Gammaproteobacteria; order Burkholderiales; family Burkholderiaceae_E; genus Zeimonas. The sequence continues at coordinate 1,927 of JAFKGG010000174.1, forward strand.
AGGCATCGTCAATGATTCTAGCGGAGAGCATCGCCTATGGGTTTCCTTGCTGGCAAACGCATTCTGATTACCGGCCTGCTGTCGAACCGTTCGATCGCCTACGGCATCGCGAGCGCTTGTCGCGCCCAGGGCGCCGAGTTGGCATTCACCTATCAGAATGAGCGCTTCAAGGATCGCGTCACCGAGATGGCGGGCGAATTGGGCTCGTCGATCGTGCTGCCCTGTGACGTTGCCGAAGACGAGCAGATCGACGCGCTGTTCACCTCGCTGCGTCAGCACTGGGACGGCTTCGACGGCCTGGTGCACGCGATCGCGTTCGCGCCGCGCGAGGCCATCGCCGGCAACTTCCTCGACGGGCTCAGCCGTGAAGCATTCCGCATCGCGCACGAGATTTCGGCCTACAGCTTTCCGGCGCTGGCCAAGGCGGCGCTACCGATGATGGAAGGCCGGCGCGCCTCGCTGGTCACGCTGACTTATCTGGGCGCCGAACGAATGGTGCCGAGCTATAACACGATGGGCCTGGCCAAAGCCAGCCTGGAAGCCAGCGTGCGCTACCTGGCCGAGGCGCTGGGCCCGCGCGGTATCCGCGTCAACGGCATTTCGGCCGGCCCGATCAAGACGCTGGCTGCCAGCGGCATCAAGGGTTTCTCGAAAATCCTGTCGGTGGTCGAGAGCAATGCGCCGCTGCGCCGCAACGTGACGATCGAAGACGTGGGCAACGTGGCCGCCTTCATGCTGTCGGATCTGGCCGCCGGCATCACGGCCGAGGTCACCTACGTGGACGGCGGGTTCAGCCGCGTGATGGGCGGCGCCGACGGCGGCGTCGGCTGAGCAGGCAGCCAGGGCGCGTTCACCCTCTAGCCCTTGACCGGCGCCAACGGCGCCGGCATGCGCCCGCTCACCAGGTATTCGATCAGTTCGCGCACCGGCCGGATCGCCTCGCCGAACGGCACCGGCGAGGCACCGCGGAAGAACAGGCCGCGCGACACGTCGCCCTTGAGCGCCGCCGCCAGTTGGTTGTCGATGCAGAACTGGCCGAACTTGGCCAGCCCGTCGCGCAGCCCGCACACGGTCAGGCATTGCAGGCCGATCGTGCATTTGTGCGGCGCGGCGCGTTCCTTGAGCTGGGCTTCGCGCTTCAGGTAGCGTTCCAGCCACGGCGTTCGCACGGCGCGGGCCGGCAGGCCGGCCACGCTGACGAATTCGACGATGTCTTGCGGGCCGGCGCCGGCCAGCATCTTCTTGAAATTGGGATGTGCGTCACCTTCTTCGGTGACGGCGAAGGCAGTGCCCAGTTGCACGCCGGCATAGCCGCTGCGCAATAGCTGGCGCATGCGCTCGTGGCTGTTCACGCCACCGGCGGCCACCAGCGGGATCTGCTCGGATTCGATGCCCAGCTCGCGCATCTGCGCGGCCACGCCTTCGGCCACCGGTTCAAAATCGAAACGCGCATCGTTCAGTTCCTCGATGCGCGTGGCGCCCAGGTGGCCGCCCGCGTAGCGCGGATGCTCGATCACGATGGCATCCGGCAAGCGCTTCTTGCGCAGCCACTTGCGCAATACCAGCGCCACGCCACGCACGTCGGACAGGATCGGGATCAGCGCGACGTTGGGGAAATCGGCCGTCATCTCGGGCAGATCGAGCGGCAGGCCGGCGCCCATCACGATCGCATCGGTGCCCGATTCGCAGGCCTGGCGCACCAATGCCGGGTGCTCATCGACGGCCTTCATCACATTGACGGCGATCGCACCGCTGCCCTGCGCTGCCTGCTTGGCCATGCGCACCTCGCGATCGAGCGCGATCAGGTTCAAACGATCCAGCGTTTCGCGGTCGCGTACGCGCTTGCCCTGCTCGACCAGATCAGGATGATGATGACGCAGATCGACCGAGGCCACCGTGCCCATCGCGCCGGTGCGCGCCACCGCCGATGCGAGCCGGTGCCCCGAAACGCCAACGCCCATGCCGCCCTGCACGATCGGCAGCAGCTTGTGCTGGCGCAGCTTCATCAACTTCATCCCCGCGGCGGCCAACTGGTCGAACAAGGCATCTTTCATGCGGCGGGTATCCTGCCAGAGCAAATGTGGCGAATTATCGGCCCGCTTGGCGCCTGCGATCATTGACCTTCATCAGCTTCGGCCGTGGAATTTGACGCACGCGGCACGGGGCGGCCGAGATTTCGCGCGCCGTTCCAGGCTCGCGCATAATTGCGGCGGTCGATTTCTGACGGCCGGCAGCATGCAGCGTCGGCCGCACGCTTCACGGAGTTTCTATGAACGCCCCCGTCTCTCCCGGCCCGCTGCGGCTCACTTCGTTTTCGCACGGCGGCGGCTGCGGCTGCAAGATCGCGCCCGGCGTGCTCAGCGAGATCCTGAAACATTCGTCGCGGCTGCCGGTGCCGCCGCAGTTGCTGGTCGGCATCGAAACCGCCGATGATGCCGCGGTCTGGCAGTTGAACGACGAGCAGGCGCTGGTGGCCACCACCGATTTCTTCATGCCGATCGTCGATGATCCGTTCGACTTCGGCCGCATCGCCGCCACCAATGCCTTGTCCGACGTCTACGCGATGGGCGGTCGGCCGATCATGGCGCTGGCCCTGGTCGCGATGCCGATCGACAAGCTGCCGCTCGACGTCGTGCAGCGCATTCTCGAAGGCGGCGAATCGGTCTGCGCGGCGGCCGGCGTGCCGATCGCCGGCGGCCACACCATCGATTCGGTCGAGCCGATCTACGGATTGGTGGCGCTGGGCCTGGTGCACCCGAAGCGTTTGAAGCGCAACGCCGATGCGCAACCCGGCGACCGGCTGGTGTTGGGCAAGCCGCTGGGCGTGGGCGTGCTCTCAGCGGCGCTGAAGAAGGAACAGTTGTCGCCCGAAGGCTACGCCGCGATGATCGCCAGCACGACTCGGCTGAACACGCCGGGCGTGGCGCTGGCGCAGCTCGATGGCGTACATGCGCTGACCGACGTCACCGGCTTCGGCCTGCTCGGCCATACGCTGGAATTGTGCCGCGGCGCGCGCGTGCGGGCGCGCTTGTCGAGATCGGCATTGCCGCTGATCGAAGGCACGGCCGAGCTGGCGGCGCGCGGCTTCGTCACCGGTGCGTCGGCGCGCAACTGGGCCGGCTATGGGCACGAAGTGCAGTTGGGCGAAGGCTTGAGCGACGTCGATCGCGCACTGCTGACCGATCCGCAAACCTCCGGCGGGCTACTGGTGGCCTGCGCGCCGACGGCGGTGGGCGAGGTGCTCGACGTGTTCCGCCGCGAAGGCTTCGAGTCGGCGGCCGAGATCGGCGAGTTCGTGATCGGCGAGCCGGGCGTGGAAGTGCAGCGCTGAAATCAGCGGGCCGAGGCTACGTTGCGCCGAGGCCCCCCGCACCGCGCTGCGACGCGCCGAAGCGGCCCGATCGCTCAGCGCGGCACCAGGCTCAGCGTCGCCGCCGCTTCGCGCTCGATGCGCTGCCGGTTCATCACCATCGGCAGATAGCGGTTCTGCGTCCACAGCGGGCTCATGTCGCGGTAATGCGGCGACAGCAGATGGCCGCTCTGCCCGCTGGAATGGATGAACAGCGAGTTCTCGGGCTCGGCCAGGTCATAAATCGCGCGCAGGCTGGCGGCCCAGCGGTTGGCGAAGGGTTCGGCCGTATCCCACGGGTTGTGTCGCGCCACGTTGATCGAGCTGGGATCACCGCCGCTGGGCACGCGCAGCTCGAAGAGCCGGGCCAGCAGCCAATGACGGCTGAACGGCCGGTGCTCGGACACCGCCGGATGCGCATCGCCCCAGCGCCAGTGCTGCGGATCGGCGCCGTAGCGGCGGCCCAGATCGTCGAGCGTTGCTTCCAATGATCGGCTGAGCATGTCGTCGCAGCTTTCAGCGGCCGGCGTGCGCACGTCATCGCACCAGGCGGCATGATCGGCGCGCGTCAACGCATATTGCAGCGCGTGGTGCCGCGTGCGATGGCGCTCGAGCAATGCGAACAGCTCGCCGGTCTCGTCTTCGAAGATCTCGCGCCGCAGCCGGTCGATCCAGGCCACCGCCAGCAGAGGCTCTGGCCGGTCAATCGCCAAGGTGGGCGCGGCAGGTTCCTGCGTCGCGCTCCAATCGCGCAGCATCGCCAGGGCTTCGGCGGCGCGCGGCGAGCCGGTCTTGGTGCGCAACAAGATCGGCAGCAGCTCGCCGACCGCCGGCGCGCCGATGTCGCTCTGGATCGATGCGAAGCTGTCCACATTGTGCGTGGGCCGTTCGCGCAAGCGCTGCGCGATGCGCTCGGCGCGATACGGCAGCGCCCATTCGCCGGCGATGAAATGCGGATACTGTTCGTCGACGATGCGCTGATTGGCGTTGAGCAGCATGCCGTCTTGCGACTGCCTGCGCTGCGGCAGCTCGTCGAACGGCAGCAGGCCGCGCCAATCGTAGGCGGCATCCCAGCCCGGCGCCGGCATGCGGCCTTGCAGCACGTTGGCCGCGTCACGCACCGGCACACCGCCGGCAGCGATCATGCCGACCGTTCCATCGACGTCGGCATACAGGATGTTCTGCTGAGGTCCACGAAAATCGCGCAATGCCTGTACGAACGAATCCACATCGGCAGCCATGTTGAAGCGCAGGCCGGCGCGGATCGTGCGGTCTTCGGGCGACAGCATGGTCCACGCCAAGGACAACGCATAGCCGTTCAGCTGATTGGCCGCCATGGCGGCGCCGGCCTGCTCGAGCACGTCGGAAATCACCGGCCCGTGCCGCGTCTCGCGCACCGTGAGCGCCACGTCGGCCGCTCCCTTCACGCCAATGGTCTCGACGCGCGTGACGAATTCGGCCCAGCCGTCGGGCGTGCGATAGCGCCCGGCGTCGTTCGGATCGATGCGCTCCAGATACAGATCCTGGCTGTCGGGCAAGGTATTGGTGAAACCCCACGCGATGCGCGGCGTGCGGCCGACCACTACGTAGGGCAATCCCGGCAGCGTTGCGCCGATCACTTCCAGGCCTGGCGCCGACAGATGCGCGAAATACCACAGCGACGGCGCCGTCAGCCCCAGATGCGGGTCATTGGCCAACAGCGGCTTGCCGCTGGCCGAGCGCGCGCCATCGACCAGCCAGCTATTGGAGCCCAGGCCGTCGAGCCCGCTGGCCGGCAGGGCCTGCGTGATTGCCGACGCCAATGAATAGGCATGCTGGGCCAGCGCCGGCATCGGATGTTCGCCGGCCGCTGACAGCGCCGACGCATACAGGGCCTTGGGATCGGGCAGAGGGCGCGGCGGATCGGTATCGAGCAACTGCGTCACGCGCGCCGCATCGAGCTTGCCCAGCAGCGCCAGCCGCAGCAATTCAGCGCTGTGGTTGCCCGATAGATCCCAGGCCATCATCGTGGCCCAGCCGATCGCGTCGGCCGGCTCCCAATGCACCGGCCGCGTGCCCAGCAGCAGAAACTCGGGAGACAGCCGCCATGGTCGGCCCGCTGCCTCGTCGATGGCAGCGTTGATGCCGTCGACGTAGGCCTGCAGCGCGGCGCGCGTGCCTTCGTCCAGACCTTGCCAGATGCGCTGCGCATTGCGGTGCACGCCCAGCACGCGCAGGAAGCGGTCGTTGCCCAGCGCCGCCGGGCCAAGCACTTCGGCGAGCCGGCCGCCGACGATGCGGCGGTTCATTTCCATCTGCCACGATCGTTCCTGTGCGTGCAGCAGGCCGAGCGTGAAGAACGCTTCATTGGGCGAGGCAGCGAACACATGGGCGATGCCATGCTGGTCGCGGATGATGGTGGCCGGCTCACGCAGCCCCGCCACCGGCAATTGCCCAGCGCTGGGCGGCATGCCGGCCAGCCGGTACAGAAGCAGCATCACGACCAATGCGACGACCAGTATCGCAAGCAGTGTCATCGACACCGTCAGCACTCGCCGCATCGTACTCATCGCTGCCCTTTCGCAGGCTGTTGGAAACACCAACGTATCATAGGAAACCCTGCGCCGCTGCGCGGCCCGATCGAGGCGTTGCGCGGCGCGCAGCCCCGTAGCGGTGGTGGCGCCGCTGTCGCCGTTCGCCTGCCGATGCCTTTGCTTGCCCGCTGCTCCGCGATTGCCCCATGAACGCTTCATTGCCGCCCGCCGTCATGCTTGCCGGGGTCAGCAAATCCTATGGCGAACGCTGCATCCTCGACGACCTGTCGCTGACGATCAGTGCCGGTGAACGCGTCGCGCTGCTGGGCGAATCGGGCAGCGGCAAGTCGACGCTGCTGAACCTAATCGCCGGCCTGGAGCCGGTCGACGCAGGCCGCATCGAAGTGGCCGGCACCGACGTGTCGCGGCTCGACGCCGATGGCGCGGCACGGCTGCGCCGGCATGCGATCGGCTTCGTGTTCCAGGCCTTTCATCTGCTGCCGCACCTGAACGCCGTACAGAACGTGGCGGTGCCGCTGCTGCTGTCCGGCGAGCGTGCCGCCAGCGCACAGGCGCGCAGTGCAGCGCTGCTGACCCGCGTCGGCCTGGGCGCGCGACTCGATGCGCGCCCGCGCGAGCTGTCGGGCGGCGAGCAGCAGCGCGTGGCGCTGGCCCGTGCACTGATCAACGAGCCGGCGCTGGTGCTGGCCGACGAGCCGACCGGCAACCTCGATCCGGCCACCGCGGGCCAGGCCCTGGCACTGATCGCCGAGCTGGTGGCGGCCAGCGGCGCTGCGCTGCTGCTGGTCACGCATTCGGAGCAAGCAGCGGCGATCGCCGAGCGGCGACTGCGGTTGGGGCCATACGGGCTGAGCGAGCAGTAGCGCTGGCGGTATTCGAGTCGATGATGCGAACCCTTCGATCGAACGGCGAAGTCCAGTGAACGGCGATCGCTCTTCCATGCATGCGCCAGCACCGATGCGACGCGCCGCCGCATCGGCTTGGCCGCCACGCAGCGCACTCACGCTGCTGGGCTGGCTGTGGCGCGCGCAATGGCGCACGCAACCCGGCCGCTCGATCGCGGCAGTGGTGGCGATCGCGATCGGCGTGGCATTGGCGCTGGCGATCCACCTGGTCAATCACTCGGCGCTGGCCGAGTTCGACGATGCGATGGCGGTGGTCAACGGCGATGCGCAGATGCAGATCACGCCGCTGGCCGGCACGCTCGACGAGCGCTTGTATGCCGAGGTAGCGGCCGACCCGGCGCTGCTCGCCAGCCCGGTGATCGATGCCGTGTTCGCCGTGGCCGATCGCGACGAGACGACGCTGCGCGTGCTCGGCCTGGACGTGTTCCGCGCCGCGCAGGTCAGCCCTGCGCTGGTACCCAGCGTGGCCGATTCGGCCGATGGCGGTTCGGGTTCGCCGCTGTTCGGCGATGACACCATCTTTCTGTCGAGCGCGGCGGCCAGCGCCCTGGGCCTGGCGCCCGGCGACATTGCGCGGCTGCGCGCCGGCGCCCGCGTCGCTGAACTGCGCGTCGCCGGCACCGTGGCAGGCGTGGCCGGCGGCCAGCGCTTGGCGGTCATGGATATCGGTGCATTGCAATGGCGGCTCGACTGGCTGGGCCGGCTGTCGCGGATCGACCTGCGGCTGGCCGACGGCCACGATCGCCAGGCAGCACGTGAACGGCTGACGCGTCTGCTCGGCGCGCGGGCCGCGCTGAGCAGTCCCGATGCCGGCCGGCAGCGCATGTCGAATCTGTCGCGCGCCTATCGCGTCAATCTGAACGTGCTGGCGCTGGTCGCGCTGTTCACCGGCGGCTTCATCGTCTATTCGACGCTGGCGCTGGCGATTGCCCGGCAGCAGCACGAACTCGCGGTGCTGCGCGTGCTGGGCG
>JAFKGG010000175.1 GCA_017307915.1 Burkholderiales bacterium
AGGCTCTTTTGAGGCACAATCGCGCCGATGCAAAGGCTTCGCAACGCTCGTCTGATCGCCCGCATGGCGCTGGCGTGGTTCGCGTTGTCCTTGTGCGCCGCCGTGGCTTCGCCCATGGTCAAGCCGATGCAGATCGAGTTGATCTGCTCGGCTTCGGGCGGCATGAAGGTCTTGATCAAGACCGACGACGGCGCTCATGACGCGCACAGCCACACGCTGGATTGCCCGCTGTGCATCAATCTCTGCTCACCTCCGCCAGCGCCCTGGCTGCCTTCGCAGCCCGCTCAATCGACGGCTTATTCGCCTTGCAGCACGGCGTCGGCGCATGTCGCCTGGGTGACTGCCGCTCCCCTGCCCGCACGCGGGCCACCCGCGCTTTCCTGATCGTCGATTGACTCCTGGCAAGCCGAGCCCCTGCCGCAGGGCCTTGGCTGGTCACGCATTCAACTTCAGCAAAGAGCAAAACCGTGCGCAAGCCTTATCTGGCTGCGGCCTTGGCCGTGGCGTTTTCGTTCGACCTTCCGGCTCAGGCGCAAAGTGCCGACGCCCCCCTCAAGGAACTCGGTGTGGTCACCGTCACCGGCGGCCAGCCGAGTTCGCTACCGACACAGATTCCCACCACGATGGAAAGCGCCACGCGCGAGCAGATCGAGCAATCCATCAATGCCACCGACAGCGAAGACGCGCTCAAGTATTTCCCGAGCCTGCTGGTGCGCAAGCGCTACATCGGCGACTACAACCACGCGATCCTTTCCAGCCGCGCTTCGGGCACCGGCAACAGCGCCCGATCGGCCGTGTATGCCGACGGCATCCTGCTGTCCAATTTTCTGGGCAACGGCATCAACAGCATCAACTTCCCGCCGCGCTGGGGTCTGGTCACCCCCGAGGAAATCGAGCGCGTCGACGTGATGTACGGACCGTTCTCTGCGGCCTACCCCGGCAACTCGGTGGGCGCGGTGGTGGATTACGTCACCCGCATGCCCACCAGGCTGGAAGGCCACGCCAAGATCGGCTACGCGGCGCAGCCGTTCGAACTGTACGGCACGAGTGAAACCTATCGAAGCTGGCAGAGCAGCCTGTCACTGGGCAGCAAAGCAGGCAACTTCTCGTGGTGGATCAACGTGAACCGCACCGACAGCGAAAGCCAGCCGCTGGGCTTCGCCAGTCGCGTCCTTGCCGCAGGCATCCCGGTGGGCGTCGGCACGCCGGTGAACGGCGCCGTTCCCGAACGCAACACGGCCAGTCAGCCGATCTACTACATCGGACACAACACCCAGTACCACACCATCCAGGATCACGCCAAGATCAAGCTGGCCTACGATTTCTCGCCTACGATACGCGCGGCCTACACCTTCGGCAGCTGGCAGAACACGTCCGGCAACCGGCCGCGCTCGTACTTGAGCGACGCCACCGGGGCGCCGGTCACGAGCGGCCCGATCAACATCGGCGGCGCGGGCTTCGCGGCCGTCACCGGCGCCGACATGCCGCTCACCGACGAAAAGCTCAGCCACACCATCCACGGCGTGTCGGTGAAGAGCCGCACGCAGTCCACCTGGGACTGGGAAATCGCCGCCAGCCTGTACGACTACGGCAAGGACATCAAACGCCAGAACGCCGCAGCCAACCCGCTGCCCGCGGCCTTGACCGGCGGCCCGGGCACGCTGGCCGACGCCGCCGGCACCGGCTGGGTCAATCTTGCCCTGCGAGGCACCTGGCGCCCCGACGGCATGAAAGGTGCACACATCGTCGACTTCGGCTACCAGCACGACCAATACAAGCTGGCTTTGCTGACCAGCAACCTTGCCGGCGACTGGCGCAGCGACGGCTCTGGCAGCCTGGCCAGCGCCGTCGGCGGCAAGACGCGGCTGCAAAGCCTGTGGGCACAGGACGCCTGGCGCCTCGCCCCGGATTGGAAGGCGGTGCTCGGCCTGCGTGCCGAGCGCTGGAGCGCCGCCGATGGCCAGACACGCGTTCCCGGTGCCACGCCGTCGCTCGATGTCGCGTGGCCTTCGCGCGGCAAGAGCGCCTTGTCGCCCAAGGCAGCGCTGTCATGGCAATGGCGCCCCGACACGGTGCTCAAGACCTCGTTGGGCCGCGCCGTGCGTTTCCCGACGGTGGGCGAGCTCTACGGAGCAACCTCGACCGCCAATACGCAATACATCAACGACCCCAACCTCAAGCCCGAACGTTCGTGGACCGGGGAAGTCTCGATGGAGCAGGATCTCGGCAACGGCCTGGCGCGCCTGACCTTCTTCGCGGAAGACACGCGCGATGCGCTGTATTCGCAGACGCTGTTCGATCCGCTGGCCAATCGCAACATCAGCCGCGTGCAGAACGTCGGCCGCATCGCCACCCAGGGCCTGGAAGCCGCCTTCAGCGGCAACGACGTGCTGGCGCGCGGGCTGGACTTGCAGGCGAGCATCACTTATGCGCATTCGGTGATCAAGGAGAACGCCGGTTTTGTCGCCGTGCCGGGCGACACGATCGGCAAGCGCCAACCCAACATTCCGCGCTGGCGTGCGACGCTGCTGGCCAGCTATCGCTGGAGCTCGGCGTGGTCGACCAGCCTGGGTGTGCGCTTTTCCGGCCGCCAGTTCCGCACGCTGGATAACGCCGACGTCAACGGCTACACCTACTTCGGCGTGAGCAAGTTCTTCGTGGTGGACCTGCGGGCACGCTGGCGGATCGACAAGACCTTCTCGGCGGCGTTCGGCATCGACAATCTGAACAACTACAAATACTGGAACTTCCATCCTTATCCGCAGCGCACCTACGTGGCTGAGCTGAAGGCGGATTTCTGAGCGCCTAGCAGCGGGCACGCTCGGCACGCCAAGCGTCGCCCCGTGTGCGAAGCCCTTCACACGCCCTGGGGTACTACCCCTGACATCCGTGGCCGACGGTACTTTGCTCACGATCATCGAATCAGGTTTCGAGCGCGTGCCGGTGCACCGCCGCCAGCGCGCATTCCTGATGAACGATGGCGGCTGGGCAGCGCAGGCCGGTGCTGTACGCGCTCGATACGCGCCGACTCGAAGATGCGCGCCTATTCCTGAGCGGCATCTCGGCAGGGTGGGATCGTGCCATCGAACGCTTGCGGCGACTCGTCGAGCAGCCCGCCATCGATCCGGAAACTTGACTGCTGGCCGTAAGAGCACAGGTCATCAGCGGCGCCATGGACCGGAGGACCCTTGGGCCGTGGTCAAAATGCTGACACAATTGATAAGACACAAAAGAGGCAGGCCTTTCTGGCCGAGCCTGGGTACTCGCCCCCGCGCGCCTGAATTCTGACGCCAAGACGTTCCCGTGACAGGCCTGGCGGCGCATAATGATCGAAGGAGACACCCATGGACAGCCACAGCGCCAGTCCTCTGTACCTGCTCGAACGCTTCGACGTCGGCGTGGTGCAACTCGACCTCGAGCTCAAGGTCGTCGCGATGAACAGCTTCGCGCGACGCGTGCTGCCCGTGGAAGACAAGCAGCCGTTCGAAAAGGTGGTGCTGTCCTTCCACCCCGAGCGCTCACAGCCCAAGGTCAGGTTCCTGCTCGATCAGGCCGAGTGCCCGGTCAGCAATCCGCCGCCGATGACCATGATCATCAACATCCCCGAACGGGTGCTGCTGATCAAGGTGACCAAGCTGGCCGACCTGAGCGGCGAAACCACCGGCCACATGCTGATCTTCCACGACATCACCGACGCGGTGACGCACGACGCCCCCGCCGGGCAGCGACCGCAGGCCAAGCGGCAACTGCGCAAGGTGCCGACGGTATCGCAGAACCGTATCGTGCTGATCGATGCCGACGACATCATCTATGCACGCGCCGAGGGCCACTACACCTGGGTGCATACGGCGCAGGGCTCGAGCTTCTGCAACCTGAACATCAGCGATCTGGCCGAGCGCTTGGACAGCGCCTATTTCCTGCGCGTGCACCGCAGCTATCTCGCCAATCTTGCGTTTGCTGAGCAGATCATGCGTGATGAAGGCCGCATCAATCTGAAACTGCGTGGCGACGGCAACATACTGCCGGTGGCGCGCGCCAGCGTGCCGCGCTTGCTCGAGCACCTGGGTCTGGGCGAAACCAGCGCCCTCTCCTGAGCTGGCCTTCCCGGCAGCAGGGCTTAACGGGGTTCATCGCCTCCGTTCGTGCGGCTGATGCCGCATTTCGTGCATGCGTTGTGTCGTTTGGTGCAGCGCATATCTCTCACATGCGTCATCTGGCCGAAGATGTCAGCTACGCCGCCGTTAGGCGGTTCGCATGAAAACAATGAGGAGACACGCGCGATGATCCCCGCCATCTTCGCCTATCACGCGCCGCGCAGCGTGCCCGACGCGCTGGCGCTGCTCAGCCAGTTCGGCGACGACGCCAAGCTGCTGGCCGGCGGCCATAGCCTGCTGCCGATGATGAAACTGCGCTTTGCCCAGCCGGCGCATCTGATAGACCTCAATCGCATCGACGCGTTGCGCGGCATTCGCGAGGACGGCGGCACCGTCGTGATCGGCGCGATGACGGTGGAAAACGATCTGATCGATTCGCCTGCGCTGCGGGCCAAGGTGCCGCTGCTGCCGGAGGCCGTCATGCTGATCGCCGACCCGCAGGTGCGCAATCGCGGCACCATCGGCGGCGACATCGCCCATGGCGACCCCGGCAACGACCACCCTGCCCTGTCGATCGTGCTGGACGCGGCATTCACGCTGCAAGGCCCACAGGGCACGCGCCAAGTCGCGGCGGCCGATTTCTTCCTGGGCACCTACATGACGGCCATGGCGGCCGACGAGATCCTCACCGAGATCCGCGTGCCCGCCTTCGCGCCGAAAACCGGCTATGCGTATGAAAAGCTCAAGCGCAAGACCGGCGATTTCGCCACTGCCGCGGCCGCCGTGGTGATGCGCATGGACGGCGGCAAGGTCAGCCACATCCGCATCGCACTGACCAACGTAGCACCCGCTGCCGTACACGCCACCGATGCTGAAGCAGCGCTGCACGGCCAGCCGCTGACCGACGCCGCGATCGAAGACGCAGTCGCCAAGGCCGAGGCCGCCTGCGATCCGGCCGAAGACCTGCGCGGCGACGCCGCTTACAAAACCGCGATGGCCGGCCAGATGCTGCGCCGCGCGCTGCGCAAGGCAGCCGCGCGCTGCCAATGACCCGCCGATGACGCAACCGGAGATACGTTCATGAGTAAAGCCCTGGTCAGCATGAGAGTCAACGGCAAGACCGTCGAGAAAGCGGTCGAGCCGCGCACGCTGCTGGTCCATTTTCTGCGCGAGGACTGCCAGCTCACCGGCACCCACATCGGCTGCGAAACCAGCCATTGCGGCGCCTGCACGGTGGATCTCGACGGCCGCTCGGTCAAGAGCTGCACACATCTGGCGATTCAATGCGAAGGCAGTGACGTGCTCACCGTCGAAGGCCTGGCCCAAGGCGCGACACTGCACGCCGTGCAGGAAGGCTTCTACACGCAGCACGGCCTGCAATGCGGCTTCTGTACGCCCGGCATGCTGATACGCGCCTACCGCTTGCTGCAAGAAAACCCGAACCCGACCGAGGCCGAGGTGCGCGCCGGCATGAGCGGCAACCTGTGCCGATGTACGGGCTATCAGAACATCGTCAAGGCGGTGCTCTACGCCGCGGCCAAGCTTCAGCAGACAGCGAAGGAGGCCGCATGAACGCCCCCGCCGACGCCGCGCTGCTCGAACGCGCCGCCGCCCTGCAAGGCCTGGGCGACAGCCGGCTGCGCAAGGAAGATGCCCGCTTCATCCAGGGCAAGGGCAACTATGTCGACGACATCAAGCTGCCCGGCATGCTGCACATGGACATCGTGCGTTCGCCGCTGGCCCACGCGCGCATCAAGTCGATCGACAAGACCGAAGCCCTGAAAGTGCCCGGCGTGATCGCCGTGCTGACGGCCGAGGATCTGAAGCCGCTCAAGCTGCACTGGATGCCCACGCTGGCCGGTGACGTCGCCGCCGTGCTGGCCGACCAGAAGGTGCACTTCCAGATGCAGGAGGTGGCCGTCGTGATCGCCGAAGATCGCTACGCGGCGGCCGACGGCGTGGAGGCGGTGCAGGTCGAGTACGACGAACTGCCGCCGGTGATCGACCCCTTCGCCGCGCTGGAACCGGGCGCGCCCGTGCTGCGCGAGGATCTGGCCGGCAAGACCGAAGGCGCGCACGGCAAGCGCGAGCATCACAACCACATCTTCACGTGGGAAGCGGGCGACAAGGCTGCCGCCGACGCTGCCTTCGCCAGTGCGCCGGTAACCGTCAAGCAGCGCCTCTTCTACCCACGCGTGCACCCCTGCCCGCTGGAGACCTGCGGCTGCGTCGCCAGCTTCGATCCGGTGCGAGGCGAGCTGACGACCTACATGACCTCGCAGGCGCCGCACGTCGTGCGCACCGTGGTCTCGCTGCTGTCGGGCCTGCCGGAATCCAAGGTACGCATCGTCAGCCCCGACATCGGCGGCGGCTTCGGCAACAAGGTGGGCGTGTATCCGGGTTACGTCTGCGCCATCGTCGCATCGATCGTGCTCGGCAAGCCGGTCAAGTGGGTGGAGGATCGCGTCGAGAACATCTCGACCACTGCCTTTGCCCGCGACTATCACATGGACGTCGAGCTTGCGGCCACGCCCGATGGCCGCATCCTGGGCCTGCGCGCGCAGGTGATCGCCGACCACGGCGCCTTTGACGCCTGCGCCGACCCGACCAAGTACCCGGCCGGCATGTTCCATATCTGCTCGGGCTCTTATGACATCCCGGCGGCCTGGTGCCAGGTCAAGGGTGTCTACACGAACAAGGCGCCCGGCGGCGTGGCCTATCGGTGCAGCTTCCGCGTCACCGAAGCGGTGTACGCGATCGAGCGCATCGTCGACGTGCTGGCCCAGCACCTGAAGATGGACAAGGCCGAGATCAGGGCCAAGAACTTCATCCGCAAGGAGCAGTTCCCCTACCACAGCCCGTTCGGCTTCGAGTACGACTCGGGCGACTACCACACCGCCCTGCAGAAAGTGCTGCATGCCGTGGACTACCCGGCGCTGCGTGCCGAGCAGGCCGCCAAGCGCGCCGACCCGAACTGCCCGACGCTGATGGGCATCGGACTGGTCACCTTCACCGAGGTGGTCGGCGCCGGCCCGAGCAAGATGTGCGACATCCTGGGCGTGGGCATGTTCGATAGCTGCGAGATCCGCATCCATCCCACCGGCAGCGCCATCGCGCGCATGGGCACGATCACGCAGGGCCAGGGCCATCAGACCACCTATGCGCAGATCATCGCCACCGAGCTGGGCATTCCCAGCGAAGTGATCCAGGTGGAAGAAGGCGATACCAGCACCGCGCCGTATGGCCTGGGCACCTACGGCTCGCGCTCCACGCCGGTGGCGGGGGCCGCCATCGCCCTCGCGGCGCGCAAGATCCATGCGAAGGCGCGCAAGATCGCCGCCCACTTGCTGGAAGTCAGCGAGGCCGACCTGGATTGGGAGATCGACCGCTTCAAGCTCAAGGGCGACGACGCGAAGTTCAAGACCATGAAGGACATCGCCTGGGCGGCCTATCACCAGCCGCCGGCCGGCATGGAGCCGGGCCTCGAGGCCGTGCACTACTACGATCCGCCCAACTTCACCTATCCGTTCGGCGTCTATCTGTGCGTGGTCGACATCGATCGCGCCACCGGCGAAACCAAGGTGCGCCGCTTCTACGCACTGGACGATTGCGGCACGCGCATCAACCCGATGATCATCGAAGGCCAGATCCACGGCGGGCTGACCGAAGGCTATGCGGTGGCGATGGGTCAGCAGATGCCGTTCGATGCGCAAGGCAATCTGCTGGGCAACACGCTGATGGACTACTTCCTGCCCACCGCTGTCGAGACGCCGCACTGGGAAACCGACTACACCGTCACGCCTTCGCCGCATCATCCGCTCGGCGCCAAAGGCGTAGCCGAGTCGCCGCACGTGGGGTCCATTCCGACCTTCACGTCGGCGGTGGTCGATGCCTTCGCCCATCTGGGTGTGACGCAGATGACCATGCCGCACAACGCATGGAACGTGTGGAAACAACTCAAGGCGAGCGGCGTCGCTCTGTAGACCAATGGAAGTCAGACTCGACAAAAGGTATCCGCTCGACGTCGATACCGCCCGCGCCTGGGCGGTATTGCGCGACATCAAGGCCGTGGCCGGCTGCATGCCGGGTGCCAGCATCACCGAGCAGATCGATGACACGCACTACAAAGGCAACGTCAAGGTCAAGATCGGACCGGCCAGCGCAGCCTTCGGCGGCGACATCGAGCTGCTCGGTCTGGACGAAGCCACACGCACGCTGAGGATGCTGGGCAAAGGTGCCGACCGCTCCGGCTCGTCGGCCTCGATGGAGCTAACGGCCAGTATCGAGCCCGGCGAAACCGCCGCCAGCTCGGTACTGGCGGGCCAGGCGGCGGTGATCGTCAACGGCAAGTTCGCGCAGTTCGGTGGTCGCATGATGGGCCAGGTATCGGACATGCTGCTGGCGCAGTTCGCCGACAACTTCCGTGCTGTAGCGGCGGCCGTGCCGGCTTCGAACGATGCTGCGGGCGAGCCCGGCCTGCCGCCCTCGAATGATGCTGCCACTGCGACCGCTCTGCCGTCTTCGAATGGCGCTGCCGCATCGACGGCCACCCTGCCGCCTTCACCTGATGCCGCCGCCGCAACCTCAGGAGCTTCTCCGGCCACGGTCCGGGCGCCTGCGCCTGCCCCGGCACCGGCCGTGGCGAAGGAGATCAACGGACTGGCCTTGATCTGGGGCCTGATCAAGAGCTGGTTCGCGAGCCTGCTGGGCAAGCGCACCTGAAGGATGCGCGATGAGCGAAGCCGACCTGCGCGAATCACTGCACCGCGCCGGCTACATCGTCTACGAGGCGCTGGCCACCACGCTGTGGCTGGCGGGCGAGCTGCAGCGCCCGTTGCTGGTCGAAGGCAATGCCGGCGTAGGCAAGACGGCACTGGCGCAGGCGCTGGCCAGTGCACGCGGCCAGCGTTTGATACGGCTGCAGTGCTACGAAGGCCTGGACCTGTCGCAGGCCGCCTACGAATGGAACTACGGACGCCAGTTGCTGGCGATCCGCCTGCATGAGACGCAGCCCGGGCTGGTGAAAGAGACCGACCTGTTCGGCCGCGACTACCTGCTGGCGCGCCCGCTGCTGCAGGCCATTTCCAGCGACGCCCCTTGCGTGCTGCTGATCGACGAGATCGACCGCGCCGACGAGGCCTTCGAAGCCTTTCTGCTCGAAGTGCTGGCCGACTACCAGATCACCGTGCCCGAGCTGGGCACGCTGCACGCCCGGCACGTGCCGCAGGTCGTGCTCACCAGCAACGGCACGCGCGAGTTGTCGGATGCGCTGCGCCGCCGCTGCCTGTACCACTGGCTGGACTATCCGCCGGCGGCGCACGAGGTCGCCATCGTGCGCGCCACCTTGCCGCAAGCCGAGCACACATTGGTGGAACAAGTAGTGAACTTCGTGCAGCGCCTGCGGCGCGAGGATCTGGCCAAGACGCCCGGCATCGCCGAAACCCTGGAGTGGGTGCGTGCCCTGCACCGCCTCGAATTCAAGGCATTGCCCGATGATCCTCAT
>JAFKGG010000176.1:0-18568 GCA_017307915.1 Burkholderiales bacterium
AGCAGGCAAGCCTCATTAGCCCCGCCGTGCGCCGGGCCCCACAGCGTGGCGATGCCGGCAGCCATGCAGGCGAACGGATTGGCACCCGACGAACCGGCCAGGCGCACCGTCGAGGTCGACGCGTTCTGCTCGTGATCGGCATGCAGAATCAAGATGCGGTCGAGCGCGCGCACCAGCACTTCGTTGGGTTTGTACTCGTCGCACGGCGTGCCGAACATCATCCGCATGAAATTGGCGGTGTACGACAGGTTGTTGCTCGGGTACATGAACGGCTGGCCGACCGAATACTTGTAGGCCATCGCCACCAGCGTCGGCATCTTGGCGATCAGGCGGATCGCCGAGACGAAACGATGCTCGGGGTTATTGATGTCGAGCGAATCATGATAGAAGGCCGACAGCGCGCCGACCATGCCGACCAGCACTGCCATCGGGTGCGCGTCGCGGCGAAACCCTTGGAAGAAGCGCGTCATCTGCTCGTGCACCATCGTGTGATGCGTGACGCGGTAGTCGAAATCGCGCAGTTGCTCGGCGTTGGGCAGCTCGCCGTTCAGCAGCAGATAGCAGGTTTCCAGGTAGTCGCAATGCTCGGCGATCTGCTCGATCGGATAGCCGCGATACAGCAGCTCGCCCTTGTCGCCGTCGATGTAGGTAATCTTCGACTCGCAGGCAGCGGTCGACATGAAGCCCGGGTCGAAGGTGAACTTGTCGGTCTGCCCATACAGCTTGCGGATGTCGATGACGTCCGGCCCCATCGTGCCGGGATAGATCGGGAATTCGACCGAAGGCGTGCCGTCGGAGAAGGAGAGCGTGGCTTTGTGCTGCGCGGTCATTGGACTCACCTTTTAATGGGAAATTGGCAAAGCGGAAAGCGACGGCCGTCAGGCGCTGCGCAGCAATTGCAGCACAAGTCGAGCCTGAGGGTCTTCGCTTTCGTCGAGCTCGCGCCGACCCAGGATCAGGTCGAGCAGCTCGTTATCCGTCAGGTCGAGCAGCCGGTCGAGGCCGGCGACCTCGTCATCGGTCAACCGCTGCTCATGTTGATCAAGAAAGCGGGTCAGGACCAGGTCGTTTTCGAGCAGCCCGCGCCGGGCGCGCCAACGCAGCCGGCGCCGCTGCGCCGGGTCGGCCTGATGCAAAACCGCGGCAGCCCCGGATTCGGACATGCTGAGTACTCCCTGGCCCGACGACACTAGACGGTGCGACGCACCATCAGATCCTTGATCTTGCCGATCGCCTTGGTCGGATTCAAGCCTTTCGGACAGACGTCGACGCAGTTCATGATCGTATGGCAGCGGAACAGCCGGTACGGATCTTCCAGGTCGTCGAGCCGACTGCCGGTGGCCTGATCCCGGCTGTCGGCGATGAAACGATACGCCTGCAACAACCCCGCCGGGCCGACGAACTTGTCGGGATTCCACCAGAACGACGGGCACGAGGTCGAGCAGCAGGCGCACAGGATGCACTCGTACAGACCGTCGAGCTCTTCGCGTTCCACCGGCGACTGCAGCCGCTCTTTCTCGGGCGGCGGCGTGTCGTTGATCAGGTACGGGCGGATCGAGTGGTACTGCTTGAAGAACTGCGTCATGTCGACGATCAGGTCGCGAATGACCGGCAGCCCCGGCAGCGGCTTGAGCACGATCGGCTGCTTGAGCTCGCGCAGGTTGGTGATGCAGGCCAGGCCGTTCTTGCCGTTGATGTTCATCGCGTCCGAGCCGCACACGCCCTCACGGCAGGAACGGCGGAACGCCAGCGAATCGTCGGCGTCGGACTTGATGCGCATCAGCGCGTCCAACAGCATCTTGTCGGTCGGCATCAGCTCGACCTCCAGATCCTGCATGTAGGGCTTGGCGTCTTTGTCCGGGTCGTAGCGATAAATCGAAAACTTGACGACACGTTTGCCCTGCTCGGCGGGGGGAGTCAGGGTCACGGGGGATTCGAGCACTGCGCTCATCGATGCTCCTGCGCTGCGGCTTGCGTCTGTCGGGTCTGTGGGAGGGTGTCGTTCAGAAGGTGCGCGCTTTGGGCTTGAAGGTTTCCACCGTCAGCGGCTGCGTCGTCACCGATTTGTAGTCGAGACGATTGCCCTCGGAATACCACAGCGTGTGTTTCATCCAGTTGACGTCGTCGCGCTCGGGGAAATCGCGATGCGCGTGCGCGCCGCGGCTTTCCTTGCGCGCCTCGGCCGACACGATCGTGGCTTTGGCGACTTCGATCAGGTTGTCGAGTTCGAGCGCTTCGACGCGCGCGGTGTTGAACACGCGCGACTTGTCTTTGATGTGCACATTGCCGACGCGCGATTCGATCGCCAGGATTTTCTTGACGCCGTCCGTCAGAAGTTCCGAAGTACGGAACACGCCGCAGTGCGACTGCATCTCGCGGCGGATGTCATTGGCCACGTCCTGCACGTTCTCGCCCGACGACGAGCCGTCGAGCCGCGCCAGCCTTGCCAGCGTGGTGTCGCCGGAGTTGGTCGGCAGGGGTTTCTGGTTGCCGTCTTTCAGCTTGGACGACACGATGTGGTTGCCGGCGGCACGGCCGAACACCACCAGGTCGAGCAGCGAATTGGTACCCAGCCGGTTGGCGCCGTGCACCGATACGCAGGCGCATTCGCCGATCGCGTACAGGCCGCCGACAACCGTGCTGGCGCCGTTCTTCGGCACCACCACCTGGCCGTGGTAATTGGTCGGGATGCCGCCCATCTGGTAATGGATGGTCGGCACCACCGGGATCGGATCCTTGATCGGGTCGACGTTGGCGAACTTGATCGCGATCTCGCGGATCGACGGCAGCCGCTTCATGATCGTCTCGGCGCCCAGGTGATCGAGCTTGAGCAGCACGTAGTCGCCATTCGGCCCGGCGCCGCGCCCTTCCTTGATCTCCTGGTCCATCGAGCGCGACACGAAGTCGCGCGGCGCCAGGTCTTTCAGTGTCGGGGCGTAGCGCTCCATGAAGCGTTCGCCGTTCTTGTTCAGCAGGATGCCGCCCTCGCCGCGCACGCCTTCGGTGATCAGCACGCCGGCGCCGGCGACGCCGGTCGGGTGGAACTGCCAGAACTCCATGTCTTCCAGCGGGATGCCGGCACGCGCCGCCATGCCCAGGCCATCACCGGTATTGATGAAGGCGTTGGTCGACGCGGCAAAGATGCGCCCGGCACCGCCGGTCGCGAACACCGTGACCTTGGCTTCCAGAATCATCACGTCGCCGGTTTCCATCTCCAGCGCCACTACGCCGACGCAATCGCCGTCGGCGTCGCGGATGATGTCCAGCGCCATCCATTCGACGAAGAACTGCGTGCGCGCGCGCACGTTGCGCTGGTACAGCGTGTGCAGCAGCGCGTGGCCGGTGCGGTCGGCGGCGGCACAGGCGCGCTGCACCGGCTTTTCACCGAAGTTGGCGGTATGGCCGCCGAACGGACGCTGGTAGATCGTGCCGTCGGCATTGCGGTCGAACGGCATGCCGAAGTGTTCGAGCTCGTAGACGACCTTCGGCGCTTCGCGGCACATGAACTCGATGGCGTCCTGGTCACCGAGATAGTCCGACCCTTTGACGGTGTCGAACATGTGCCAGTACCAGTTGTCTTCGCTCATGTTGCCCAGCGAGGCACCGATGCCGCCCTGCGCGGCCACCGTATGCGAACGCGTGGGGAACACCTTGGACAGCACGGCGACGTTGTAGCCGGCCTCGGCCAGCTGCAGCGAACAGCGCATGCCCGAGCCGCCGGCGCCGATGATCACCGCGTCGAACTTGCGCCGCGGCAGGTTGTTGGACAGATGGTTCAGCACGTCGGCCATCTCAGACGCTCCAGAGAATGTTCACCGCCCAGATGGCGTAGCCGGCGAGCGCCACGATCGTGGCCACTTGCAGAAACAGGCGCAGCGCGGTCGGTTTGATGTAATCCATGTATACGTCGCGCACGCCGATCCAGGCGTGCCAGGCCAGGCTGAGCAGCGCCAGCAGCGTCAGCACCTTCATCCAGCCGGAAGCGAACATGCCGGCCCAGTTGCCGTACGTGAGCTCGGGCAGCGTCAGCACCCAGCCCAGCAGCACCAGGGTGTAGACGAACAAGATACAGGCGGTGATGCGTTGCGCGAGCCAGTCGCGCAGGCCGTAGTGCGCACCGACGACGATTCGTTTGGTGGTCATGAGTGTCAACCGGAAGGGTCAGGGTCAGAACACGCCGAACAGCTTCAAGGCGATGATCAGCGTCAACGGCAGGCTGATGATCAGCACGGCCGCCGCCGACTTGCGCGCGCTCGGTTTGTCAACACCGACGTGCACGTCGAGAAACAGGAAGCGCAGGCCGGCGATCAGGTGATGCAGATAGGCCCAGATCAAGGCCAGCAGCACCAGCTTGGCGAACCAGTGCGAGACGATCGCGCGGTAGTTCTCGTAGCTGATCTCGGACAGCAGGCTTTGCTGGAACAGATAGAGAATGAACGGCAGCCCGACCAGGAACAACAGCACGCCGCTGATCCGGTGCAGGATCGAGACGATGGCCGGCGACGGCATTCGGTAGCTGAGGATGTCGCCGACGTTGATGTTGCGGAATTCGGGTCGCGCCGCGCGCCCGCCTGAACTGCCCGCGCCTGAAGCGCCCCCTGCATTGTTCGTGGAATTTTCCACAGCCTCGGCCATGACGTCCTCGTGAGATCGCAAAATCGCCGTATTTTGACGCAAATTGGCGCGTCGCACCAATGGCGCAGCACAACATCGATACGGCGCGCACCATGATCGAGCCGTTGCACCCGCCCGCAAGCCGCGCCACGCAAGGCTTTGCGGGCCGCACTGCGGTTTACCGCAGGCGCCGCAAGGCCTTGCGCGCTCAGTTCAGCCGATTGAAATAATGGTGCTGGTCGGTGACGCAATAGCCGCGCCGCAGTTCGACCGGCTGCTCGCCGTAGGTGTAGGACACGCGCTCGACCAGCAGCAGCGGCGACCCCTCGGCAACGCGCATCTCGCGCGCCAGCGAACGCGTGGCGGCGACCGCCTTCAGCCGCTCGTCGGCCCGGATCATGCGGGTGCCGAATTCGGTTTCGAACAACGCATACATGGGCCCATGCCAGGCATCGAGCCGCTCGGCCGACAGGCCGCGAAAACGCGAACCCGGCAGCCAGATCTCGTCGAGCACGGTGGGCCGGCCTTCGGCTTGCAGCAAGCGCCGGATCAGCACCACCGCCTCGCCGGCGCGCAGCGCCAGCGCCCGCGCCACTTCGCTGGGGGCGCGCAGGCGCCGGCATTCGAGCACGCGGCTGGTCATCGTCATGCCGCCGGCATCGCCCTGCGCCGCGGCGGCCGGCGCGGCGGTGTCCTCTCCTGCCGGCGCATCATCGGGGCGCAGCCGCAGAAAGCGGAACTGCGTGCGCACCTCGCGGTGCGAAGCGACGAAGGTGCCGCGCCCCTGGCGGCGCACCAGCAGGTGCTCGGCGGCCAGCTCGTCGATCGCCTTGCGCACCGTGCCCTGGCTGACGCGATAGCGCGCCGCCAACTCGACCTCGCTGGGGATCGCTTCGCCGGGCTTCCACTCGCCGCTCTGCAGCCCCTGCAGGATCAGCGCGCGGATCTGGCGATACAGCGGCGCGAACGTCGGCCCGCCGCCGGCGCCTGCGTCGCCGGCCGCTGCCGTTGGTTTGGTGACCTCGTTCATGGCTGCGATTGGAGCACAGCCGAAGCGTCGAAGTCTAGTTTCTTATGTCTTATATAAGATAGAGTGCCAGTTTGACAACCCCGCGATCTGCGCACTAAAATCGCGCCCGTGGCCGCACGCTTGCACGCCTTGGCGCACCGCCGCGATCAGCGGCGCGGCCCCTCGTCCAACACCCTAGAAAGGTCTGCCTCATGTCCAAACCCGTCAAGCGCGTCGCCGTCACCGGCGCTGCCGGCCAGATCGGCTACAGCCTGCTTTTCCGCATCGCCAACGGCGACATGCTCGGCAAAGACCAGCCGGTCATCCTGCAGTTGCTCGACATCACGCCCGCGCTGCCCGCCGTCAAAGGCGTGGTGATGGAACTGGAAGACTGCGCATTCCCGCTGCTGGCCGGCGTCGTCGTCACCGACGACCCCAAGGTCGCATTCAAGGACGCCGACTATGCGCTGCTGGTCGGCGCCCGCCCGCGCACCAAGGGCATGGAACGCAAAGACCTGCTCGAGGCCAACGGCGCGATCTTCACCGTGCAGGGCCGCGCGCTCGATGAGGCCGCCAGCCGCAACGTCAAGGTTCTGGTTGTTGGCAACCCGGCCAACACGAATGCTTACATCGCGATGAACTCGGCGCCCAACCTGCCGAAGAAGAACTTCACCGCGATGCTGCGCCTGGACCACAACCGCGCGCTGTCGCAACTGGCCGCCCGCACCGCCAAGCCGGTCGAATCGATCGAAAAGATGGTCGTCTGGGGCAACCACAGCCCGACGATGTACCCCGACATCCGCTTCACCACCATCGGCGGCCAGCCGGCCAAGGCGCTGGTCAACGACGAAGCCTGGTACCGCGACACCTACATCCCCACCGTGGGCAAGCGCGGCGCCGCCATCATCGAAGCACGCGGGCTGTCGTCGGCCGCTTCGGCCGCCAATGCCGCAATCGACCACATGCGCGACTGGGCGCTGGGCACCAACGGCAAGTGGGTGACGATGGGCATCCCGTCGGACGGCTCCTACGGCATTCCCGAGAACATCATCTACGGCGTTCCGGTCACCTGCGCCAACGGCGAATACACGATGATCAAGGGCCTGGAGATCGACGAGTACAGCCGGGGCAAGATGGACGCGACGCTGCAGGAACTGCTCGAAGAGCGCGACGGCGTCAAACACCTGCTCGGCTGACCCCAGCCCCACCCGAGCGCGCCAAGCCACCCGCGCAGCCGACGGCACCCACCATGCTTCCGTCAGCTTCGCGATTTTCCGGCGCGCTGGAACCCGCCCAGCCAGCCTGCGCATGCCGCGCTGGCCGGGCGGCCGTACCCGTGAGCGCGGCCCGCTCCAGGGCTGCCCTTTTCCGGGCCGCGACTTCCGGGGCGGTCTGTTCCCGGGCCCCCCTCCCCCGGACGGCCCCTGCCTGGGCGGCCCTAATCCGGGCGACCCTTACCCGGGCGGCCTCCTCCGCAACGACCGCTGATTTCGTAACGCAACCGGCTGGCGCCGGCCGCGGCGAAGCAGCGCGCCCATGCGCCTTCTCATCCACTCTTATTCGGGCACCACGCTGATGAGCCTTACCGCTGGACAGAAATTCCGCGCCGCGCTGGCCGCCGAGCAGCCATTGCAGATCCCCGGCGCGATCAACGCCAACCATGCGCTGCTGGTACGCCACGCTGGCTTTCGCGCCGTCTACCTGTCGGGCGGCGGCGTGGCCGCCGGTTCGCTGGGCCTGCCCGACCTGGGCATCTCGGGCCTGGAAGACGTGCTGATCGACGTACGCCGCATCACCGACGTCTGCGACCTGCCGCTGCTGGTCGACGTCGACACCGGCTTCGGTTCCTCGGCGTTCAACGTCGCCCGCACCACGCGTTCGCTGATCAAGGCGGGTGCCGCAGCGATGCACATCGAAGACCAGGTCGGCGCCAAACGCTGCGGCCACCGGCCCAACAAGGAAATCGTCACCCAGGAAGAAATGGTCGACCGCATCAAGGCGGCGGTCGATGCACGCACCGACGACAGTTTCTTCATCATGGCGCGCACCGATGCGCTGGCCGTCGAAGGGCTGGACAAGGCGATCGAACGCGCCGTGGCCTGCGTCGAAGCCGGTGCCGACGGCATCTTCCCCGAGGCGATGACCGAGCTGTCGATGTACCAGCGCTTCGCGGCCGCGGTGAAGGTACCGGTGCTGGCCAACCTCACAGAATTCGGCCAGACGCCGCTGTTCACGGTCGATCAACTGCGCGGCGCCGGCGTGGCGATCGCGCTGTATCCGCTGTCGGGCTTTCGCGCGGCCAACAAGGCCGCGCAGAACGTCTTCGAGACGCTGCGCCGCGACGGTACGCAAGCCGCCGTGGTACCCACGATGCAGACCCGCCAGGAGCTGTATGACTCGATCGGCTACTGGGATTACGAGAACAAGCTCGACGCGCTGTTCGCCCGCTCCAAGTGAGCCGCCCGCGCGACGCCCTGGAACACCACCCCGAGAAAACCAGAGAGAGACCATGAGCAACGAGACACCGACCGCCGGCTTCAAACCCAAGAAATCAGTCGCCCTGTCGGGCGTGACGGCCGGCAACACCGCGCTGTGCACGGTCGGTCGCACCGGCAACGACCTGCACTATCGCGGCTACGACATCCTCGACATCGCCGACGCGGCGCAGTTCGAAGAGATCGCGCACCTGCTGGTGCACGGCACGCTGCCCAACCGCGCCGAACTGGCCGCCTACAAGGCCAAGCTGAAGGCGCTGCGCGGCCTGCCGGCCAACGTGAAAGCGGCGCTCGAATGGCTGCCCGCCGCCTCGCACCCGATGGACGTGATGCGCACCGGCGTGTCGGCGCTGGGCTGCTGCCTGCCCGAAAAAGACGATCACAACACGCCCGGCGCGCGTGACATCGCCGACCGGCTGATGGCTTCGCTGGGCTCGATGCTGCTGTACTGGTTCCACTACAGCAACAACGGCAAGCGCATCGACGTCGAAACCGACGATGACTCGATCGGCGGCCACTTCCTGCACCTGCTGCACGGCCGCGAGCCGTCCGACGAGTGGGTGCGCGCGATGCACACCTCGCTGAACCTGTACGCCGAGCACGAGTTCAACGCGTCGACCTTCACCGCGCGCGTCATCGCCGGCACCGGTTCCGACATGTACTCGTCGATCACCGGCGCGATCGGTGCGCTGCGCGGACCCAAGCACGGCGGCGCCAACGAAGTGGCGTTCGAAGTGCAGAAGCGCTACGGCTCGCCGGACGAAGCCGAGGCCGACATCCGCAAACGCGTCGAGAACAAGGAAGTGGTCATCGGCTTCGGCCACCCGGTCTACACGATCAGCGACCCGCGCAACAAGATCATCAAGGAAGTGGCGCGCAAGCTGTCCAAGACCGCCGGCGACATGAAGATGTTCAACATCGCCGAGCGGCTGGAAAGCGTGATGTGGGAAATCAAGAAGATGTTCCCCAACCTGGACTGGTTCAGCGCGGTCAGCTACCACATGATGGGCGTGCCCACCGCGATGTTCACGCCGCTGTTCGTGATCGCACGCACTTCGGGCTGGTCGGCGCACATCATCGAGCAGCGCATCGACAACAAGATCATCCGCCCGAGCGCCAACTACACCGGTCCCGAAAACCTGAAGTTCGTCCCGCTCGACAAACGCAAGTAGTCCTTCATCCCCCTTCCACGGAATCGCGAAAGCAATGGGCGCTCATATTTCCAATAATCGTCCGAAGCCGGACAAGGTCCTGGTCGATATCGTCGACTACGTGCTCAACTACAAGATCCGCAGCAAGGAAGCGCTGGAAACCGCGCGCGCCTGCCTGATCGACACGCTGGGCTGCGGCCTGGAAGCGCTGTCGTATCCGGCATGCACCAAGCTGATGGGCCCGATCGTGCCGGGCACGGTGGTACCCAACGGCGCCAAGGTGCCGGGCACGCAGTTCCAGCTCGATCCCCTCCGATCCGCTGGCTGGATTTCAACGACACCTGGCTGGCGGCCGAATGGGGCCACCCGTCCGACAACCTGGGCGGCATCCTGGCTACTGCCGATTGGCTGAGCCGCAATGCCATCGCACAGGGCAAGGCGCCGCTGACGATGCGCCAGGTGCTCGAGGCGATGATCAAGGCGCACGAGATCCAGGGCGTGATCGCGCTGGAAAACTCGTTCAACCGCGTCGGCCTGGATCACGTGGTGCTGGTCAAAGTGGCCTCGACCGCGGTGTGCGGCATGCTGCTGGGCCTGACGCGCGACGAGCTGATCAACGCGGTGTCGCTGGCCTGGGTCGACGGCCAGTCGCTGCGCACCTACCGGCACGCGCCGAACACCGGCTCGCGCAAGAGCTGGGCGGCCGGCGACGCCACCAGCCGCGCCGTGCGGCTGGCGCTGATCGCGCGCACCGGTGAGATGGGCTATCCGTCGGTGCTCACCGCCAAGACCTGGGGCTTCTACGACGTGCTGTTCAAGGGCAAGGAATTCAGCTTCCAGCGCCCGTACGGCACCTATGTGATGGAACAGGTGCTGTTCAAGATCTCGTTCCCGGCCGAGTTCCACGCGCAGACCGCGGCCGAATGCGCAATGACGCTGCACGCCCAGCTGCAAAAGGCCGGCCGCAACGTCGACGAGATCAAGAAGGTCACCATCCGCACGCACGAGTCGGCGATCCGCATCATCGACAAGAAGGGCCCGCTGGACAACCCGGCCGACCGCGACCATTGCATCCAGTACATGGTGGCGGTGCCGCTGATCTTCGGCCGGCTCACCGCTGAAGACTACGAAGACAAGGTCGCCGCCGACCCGCGCATCGATGCGCTGCGCGCCAAGATGGAATGCGTCGAGGACAAGCGCTTCAGCGAGGAGTACCACGACCCCGACAAGCGTTCGATCGCCAACGGCATCACGATCGAGTTCAAGGACGGCAAGAAGCTGAAGGAAGTCGTCGTCGAATACCCGATCGGACACCGCCGCCGCCGCAAGGAAGGCATCCCGGTGCTGGTCGAGAAGTTCCGTACCAACCTGGCGCGGCGCTTCCCGACCAAGCAGCAGCAGCGCATCCTCGACGTGTCGCTCAACCAGAAGGCGCTCGAGGCGATGACGGTGAACGAGTACGTCGACCTGTACGTCATCTGACGCAGCACGCGATGCCGACCCTGGCCCAGGCAAGCAGCGCGCAACGCACGGCGGGCGCCGTACGTGGGCGCGTGCTGACTGCGGGCCGCGGGCTCGGCGCCCTGCTTGCGCTGGCCGCCCTCGCCCCGGCCCTGGCGCAGACGGCCGACGATTTCCCCAAGCGCCGCCCCGGTCTGTGGGAAATCCGCACGGTCGGTGCGCAGGCCTCGGGGCTGCCGCCGACGCAGTTCTGCGTCGGCGACGACACCGACACGGCCGAGCACCATCTCGACCGCGGCGTGGGCCGGCGCGGCTCGTGCCAGTTCGGCGCGTTTCGGCGCGCCGGCAGCGCCTGGCTGGCCGAGTCGGTGTGCCGCGAGTCGCGCAGCGTGGTCACCAGCCGCGCCATCGCCACCGGCGATTTCAGCAGCGCTTATCGGATCGACACGCAGGTGGTGTATGACCCGCCGCTGGCCGGCATTCGCCGCGAAGACAAGGAGGCGCTCGAAGCGCACTGGAGCGGCCCTTGCCTGCCGGGCCAGAAACCCGGCGACATGGTGGTGCCCGGAATGGGCACGCTGAACATGCTCGACGGCGCGTTTCGCGCCGAACCGCAGCCGGCGGCCGCGCCGCGGCGGCGCCCCGCGAAGGCAGCACGATGAAGCAGCACCCGATGAAGCGGCGCGCGACGCAGCCGCACCCAACGCAGCCCCGTAACTCGCGATGGCGACCTGCAATCACGCCAGCGCCAGCGCGAGCCGCGCGCAGCCTGTCGCACCTGTTGGTTGTTTGCCCCAGAGCCGTCCATTCGGCTCCGGTTTGATTCAGAATCACGTTTTCTCCAAGAGGTTCCCAATGCCACACAACGCCTTCAACACGCTGAAGGAATTCAAGCTGAATTCGGGCAAGACCGGCCAGTTCTATTCGCTGCCGGCGCTGGCCCGCAAGTTTCCGAATGTGAAGAAACTGCCGGTGTCGATCCGCATCGTGCTTGAAGCGGTGCTGCGCAACGTCGACGGCAAGAAGGTCACCGAGGCACACGTCGAGCAGCTGGCCAACTGGCAGCCCAACGACAAGCGCGTCGACGAAATCCCGTTCATCGTGGCGCGCGTCGTGCTGCAGGATTTCACCGGCGTGCCGCTGCTGGCCGACCTGGCGGCAATGCGCGGCGTGGCCGATCGCATGGGCAAGAACCCGAAGATGATCGAGCCGCTGGTGCCGGTCGACCTGGTGGTCGACCACTCGGTGATGATCGACTACTTCCGCCAGCCCGATGCGCTCGACCTGAACATGAAGCTGGAGTTCCAGCGCAATGCCGAGCGCTACCAGTTCATGAAATGGGGCATGCAGGCCTTCGACACGTTCAAGGTCGTGCCGCCCGGCATCGGCATCGTGCACCAGGTGAACCTCGAATACCTGGCGCGCGGCGTGCATCGTAAAGACGGCGTCTATTACCCCGACACGCTGGTCGGCACCGACAGCCACACCACGATGATCAACGGCATCGGCGTGGTCGGCTGGGGCGTGGGCGGCATCGAGGCCGAAGCCGGCATGCTCGGCCAGCCGGTCTACTTCCTGACCCCCGACGTGGTCGGCGTGAACCTGAAGGGCCGCCTGCGCGAAGGCTGTACCGCCACCGACCTGGTGCTGACCATCACCGAGATGCTGCGCAAGGAAAAGGTGGTCGGCAAATTCGTCGAGTTCTTCGGCGAAGGCACCCGCTCGCTGGCGCTGCCCGACCGCGCCACGATCGCCAACATGGCGCCCGAATATGGCGCGACGATGGGCTTTTTCCCGGTCGACGAGAAAACCGTCGCCTACTTCGAAGGCAGCGGCCGCACGCGCGAGGAAATCGACGCGTTCGAAAGCTACTTCAAGGCGCAGGGCCTGTTCGGCGTGCCCAAGGCCGGGCAGCTCAACTATTCGAAGGTGGTCGAGCTCGACCTGTCCACGGTTGCCCCGTCGCTGGCCGGCCCCAAGCGCCCGCAAGACCGCATCGAGATCGGCAAGGTCAAGGAAACCTTCGCCGACCTGTTCTCCAAGCCGGTGGCCGAGAACGGCTTCAACAAGAACCCCGAAGACCTCGATCGCGTCTACAAGACCAAGGATGGCCTCGAGTTGAAGAACGGCGACATACTGATCGCCGCGATCACCTCCTGCACCAACACGTCGAACCCCGGCGTGCTGCTGGCCGCCGGCCTGCTGGCCAAGAAGGCAGCCAAGCTCGGGCTGAAGGTCAAGCCGCACATCAAGACCTCGCTGGCGCCGGGATCGCGGGTGGTCACCGAGTACCTGGAACGCGCCAAGCTGCTGCCGTACCTGGCCGAGCTGGGCTTCAACGTCGCCGCTTACGGCTGCACCACCTGCATCGGCAATGCCGGCGACCTGACGCCCGAGATCAACGAGGCGATCCAGACCAACGACATGGTCTGCGCCGCCGTGCTGTCGGGCAACCGCAACTTCGAAGCGCGCATCCACCCCAACCTGCGCGCCAACTTCCTGGCCTCGCCGCCGCTGGTGGTTGCCTACGCGATCGCCGGCAACGTCACGATCGACCTGATGACCGAGCCGCTGGGCAAGGACGCCAAGGGCCGCGACGTGTTCATCGGCGACATCTGGCCGAGCTCGGAAGAAGTCCATGCGCTGATGAAGTACGCGATGGACGCCAAGACCTTCAAGCGCCTGTACAGCGACCTGACCCGCGACCACGTGCTGTGGAACAAGGTGCCGTCGGCCGAAGGCCAGGTCTACGACTGGCCGAAGTCGACCTACATCGCAGAGCCGCCGTTCTTCGCCGACTTCACGATGCAACCGGCGCTCAGCGACGCCTCGATCCGCGGCGCGCGCGCGCTGGGCCTGTTCGGCGATTCGATCACCACCGACCACATCTCGCCGGCCGGTTCGATCAAGGAAGCCTCGCCCGCCGGCAAGTACCTGATCGGCAACAAGGTGCTGAAGACCGACTTCAACTCGTTCGGCGCACGCCGCGGCAACCATGAGGTGATGATGCGCGGCACCTTCGCCAACGTGCGCATCAAGAACCTGATGATCCCGGCCCAGCCCGACGGCACGCGCGAGGAAGGCGGCCTGACGCTGCACCAGCCCACCGGCGAAAAGATGTTCATCTATGACGCCGCGATGCGCTACATCGGCGAAGGCACCCCCACCGTGGTGTTCGGCGGCGAGGAGTACGGCACCGGCTCGTCGCGCGACTGGGCGGCCAAGGGCACGCAGTTGCTGGGCGTGAAGGCCGTGGTGGCGCGCAGCTTCGAGCGCATCCACCGTTCGAACCTGGTCGGCATGGGCGTGCTGCCGCTGCAGTTCAAGGCCGGCGAATCGTGGGAAACGCTGGGCATCGTCGGCGACGAGAGCTTCGACATCGACGTGCCGGCTGAGCTGAAGCCGCAGCAGGACATCACGATGACGATCCGCCGCAAGGATGGGTCGACGCGCAAGGTGAGCTTGCTGTCGCGCATCGACACGCCGATCGAGGTCGACTACTACCGCCACGGCGGCATCCTGCCGTTCGTGCTGCGCGAGCTGATGGCCGCGTGATGCACGGCGCGTGAGCGGGCCTCTTCGCGAGGCCCGCCCGCGTGCCGGGCGCGTTGCGCAGCGCAAGGCGGCGCACGATCGATTCATTCACGCCGGGCAAGCCCGCCCGGCGGTTCCTGTCGCAGCAGGACTGGATTACACTTCGCCGTCGAAGCCCAGTTGGTTTCCAGTCCTTGCACCCTTCCGATCCTTCATCGCTGGCTTTACCGCCGGGCAGCAGCAAGCTGCCGGCCTTCCCGCGCCTGCTGCTGGGCGCCGGCATCGCGTTCGTTGCCTGCCTGCTGGCGCAACTGATCTCGTTCGACGAAGCCGACCTGCTGCTGCTGTGGCCCTGCGCCGGCGTCGCCTTCGGCTTTGCCTGGCGGCACGGCATCGTCTGGGCACTGCCGGCCGCGTTCGGCGGCGCGCTGTGGGCCTGGGCCGAATTCCACGATCCGCTGCTGGGGCTGGCCGCGTTTGCTGCCAGTGCCGCCGGGCCGATGGCCTCGGTAGCGCTGCTGCGGCGCATGAATGCCTGGAAACCGGCTGACTATCGACTGGAAGCGGCGCTGCGCTTCGTCGCCGTAGCGGTACTGGTCGCCGCGCCCATCGATGCGCTGCTGGCCGCGCTGGGCCTGCAGCTCACCGGCCTCGGCGGCAGCGCGCATCCGCTGCACCAGTTCGTCATCTGGTGGCTGATCGATTCGCTGGGGCTGCTGCTGGTGGCGCCGGCGCTGCTGGCCTGGGTCGACGATGCCTTGGCCGAGCCCGAGCCGGGCCTGTCGCCGCAGGCGCTGCTCGATGCGCCCGCCTTCACGCTGACGCTGGCAGTGGCGGCGGCCAGCCTGGCCACCTCGATGCTGGGCCACCAGAGCTTCGCCTACGCGCTGCTGTTCTTCTATTTTCCGATCGTCGCGTGGACGGCGATCCGCATGAGCGAACGCGCCACCGCGCTGTCGCTGGTGATGACGGCGGTGCCGCTGCTGGCGCTGCGCGCGCACCAGGTGGCCTCGACACGCGACGAATACTTTCACGCGCTGGAAGCTTCGGTGCTGGTGTTTTGCGCGGTGCTGGTCGCACTGATGCTGCAAGCGGTGGCCAGCGACCGGCGCTTCGCGTTGGCACGGGTGGCGCGACAAGCGCGCCAGGACATGTCTACCGGGCTGTTGAACGATCGCGGACTGATCTCCGAGGTCGGCGAACGACTGTCGCAGTCGACGCGGCCCAACTACGGGTTGCTCGGCTTGCACCTGTCGAATTTCGACACGCTCAACGACCTGTGCGGCACGATCCAGGCGCTGCAGCTCGAGCAAAGCGTGGCCACGCTGCTGCTGCGCCAGCCCGGCACGCAGGCCGCGGCACGGCTGTCGGCCGGCCGCTTCGCGCTGCTGATCGAGGCCGAGTCGGTAACGCAGGTGCGCGCCGTGGCGCGCGACATCTATTCGCAGCTCAACGGCCAGCTGTTCAAGACCGAGCATGGCGGCGTGCGGCTGCAGTTGTGCATCGGCGGCCTGCTGATCGACCGGCACGCGCTGATCAACAGCGAAGACTGCCTGATGTCGCTGTCGGATGCGCTGGCGATCGCCGCCAGCGTGCGCGATCCGCAGTTGTTCGTCGAACCGCTGTCGCAGACGATGATCGACGCGCGGCGCGCGCACCAGAGCAAGATCGAGCACATCCGCGAAGCGATCCGCGAAAACCGCTTCGAGCTGCACGCGCAACCGATGATCGATCCCGACGCACCGTCGGGCATGCTGTCGTACGAAGTGCTGATCCGGCTGCTCGACCGCGACGGCGGGCTGATCCGCCCGCCCGAGTTCCTGTCGCTGGCGGTGCAGGCGCAGATGACGCCGGCGATGGATCGCGGCGTCATTCGCTACATCTTCTCGTGGCTGGCCGAGCATCCGCAGGCGCTGGCGCGCACCTACAAGTGCTCGATCAACCTGTCGGGCTTGACGATGAGCGACGGCACCATCGCCGGCTACATCCGCGAGCAGCGCACGCTGTTCGGCATCCCCTCCGACAAGATCGTGTTCGAGATCACCGAGAGCGAGGCGATCCGCAACCCGGGCGCGGCCTCGCGGCTGGTCGACGACCTGAAGGCCGAGGGCTTCGGCATCGCGCTCGACGATTTCGGCACCGGGCTGGCCACCTTCGAATACCTGAAGCGCTTCCCGATCGATTATCTGAAGATCGACGGCTCATTCATCCGCAACCTGATCAACAACCCGATCGATGAAGAGATCGTGCTGTCGACGGTGCGCGTGGCACGCCGGCTGAACGTGCGCACGGTGGCCGAGCACGTGCACAACCAGGCCATCTACGATCGGCTGACCGAGATGGGCGTAGGCCACGTGCAGGGCGAACTGATCGGCCGCGCGCGGCCGCTGGATCAGTTGTTCGGCGACGACCGGCTGCGGGTGCGGGCCGGCGATGCCGCGTCAGATCCCGCCGACCGGGCGGATCAGGCGGATCAAGCCGAGCAGCACTGAGCGGCAAGGCAAGCCCGGGGCGGCACGAGGGCGAATCTTCGCGGCGAACCGCATGGCCCATACGCCGCGCCTGATCGCTGCATCACCCAAACAGATAGGCGCAGATGGCTACTGCCGCGATCACCGCGACCAGATCGGCGATCAGCGCCGCCGGCAAGGCATGGCGCATGCGGCGCACCTGCACCGCGCCAAAATACACGGCCAGCACGTAAAAGGTAGTTTCGCTGGAGCCTTGCAGCGTCGACACCAGATAGCCGACGTAGCTGTCGGGGCCGATCGCCGGATCCTTGATGATCGAGGCCATCACCCCATAGGCACCCGAACCCGACAGCGAGCGCAGCAAGGCCATCGTCAGTGCCTCGGCCGGCAGGCCGACGCGCGCGGTGACGCTGCCCACCGAGGCAACGATCGCTTCCAGCGCGCCGCTGGCGCGCAGCATGCCGATCGCGACCAGGATCGCCACCAGGTACGGGATGATGCGCAGCGCCACCGCGAAGCCTTCCTTGGCGCCGTCGACGAATACTTCGTAAACGCGCACGCCGCGGCACAGGCCGAACAACAGAAAGCCGACCATCAGCGCCGGCAATATCCACGGCGAGATCGTACGGCCGTAAACGATGGTGACCGGGATCATCGCCACGACAGCGACGATCGCCAGCAGCGAGGCCCACAGCGGGTAGGCGTGCGTATCGAGCGCAGCCGCGGCGTCGGCCGCTGCGGTGTCGACCGCCGCGGTATCGACCGCCGCATCATCGGCACCCGC
This sequence comes from Burkholderiales bacterium, assembly GCA_017307915.1. GTDB lineage: Bacteria > Pseudomonadota > Gammaproteobacteria > Burkholderiales > Burkholderiaceae_E > Zeimonas. Next base: position 17,520 of record JAFKGG010000176.1, read on the forward strand.
GCCCTCGGCCGCCGTGACGCCAACTGCCGCGACGTCGGGTCTGCCCGTCTGGGCCTCGACCGCCGAGCCTACAGGCGCCGCCGGAAACCAGCGCGCCAGCCAGAACGCCGCCGCGATCGCAGCCAGCGTGCCGCAGATCGACGCGAACAAGGTGGTCGGCAGGATGGCGGCTGGATCGACCGAGCCGGCGGCGGCACGCAATGCGATCACGCCGGTCGGCAACAGCGTGATGCTTGACGTGTTGATCGCCAGGAACAGCACCATCGAATTGGTGGCCGTGCCGGGGTGCGGATTCAGGCGATCGAGTTCCTGCATCGCGCGGATGCCGAACGGCGTGGCGGCATTGCCCAGCCCCAGCGCGTTGGCCGACAGGTTCAACACCATCGCGCCCATCGCCGGGTGCTCGGGCGGCACTTCAGGGAACAATCGCGTCATCAGCGGCCGGATCAGCCGCGCGATCATCACCAGCAGCCCGCCGGCCTCGGCCACCTTCATCAAACCCAGGAACAAGGCCATCATGCCGACCAGGCCGAGCGCCAGTTCGACCGCGCCGCCGGCCGACGCGACCATGGCGTTGGACAGCGCCTGCATCGGCAAGGCATCGCCGCCGGCGCCTACGCCGGCGAGCTGACGCCAGGCAGCGGTGCCGAAGGCCGCCAGCACGATGAGCAGGAAGATCAGGTTCATCGGATCCGTCGGCCATGGGCGCCAGGCGCCCAGCCGCCATCAACGCCGCACGTCATGCCGCCGGCCGGCGCCGATCACTTCGCGAACAGCGAATTCAGGTCGCCAAACGCCTTGAACTCCAGCGCATTGCCCGACGGGTCGAGGAAGAACATCGTGGCCTGCTCGCCGACCTCGCCCTTGAAGCGGATGTGCGGTTCGATGATGAATTTCATGCCGGCCGCGCGCAGCCGCTCGGCCAGCGCTTCCCAGTCGGGCATCGTCAACACCACGCCGAAGTGCAGCACCGGCACCTGGTCGCCGTCGACGGCATTGGTCGATGCCTGGCGCGTCTCGTGCGGCGCCAGGTGCGCGACGACCTGATG